>JAAAOU010000364.1 GCA_009908745.1 Bacteroidota bacterium | reverse complement strand
GCAAGCTGATACTTAAGGTAGCGTAAGGCAAATAAATCTAGCCAGCCCCTTTTTCTCAAGGCTCTTGCCAGTGCCAAAGCCTTGTCTGGCTGATTCGCCAACCGCCCCAGTAGATGCCGAGCCATACCCGGTGTGCCTTCCGTTACCCAAGCCCACGGCATGTAAAAGCCGTCTGGGGCGACTAGGTAGAGCGCATTTATCCGCCCAGCGCAAAGCGGCAACAAGTTGATCCACAATCGAGCCCCCAGACTGTGCCCGACAGCTTCAAAACGCAGCCGGTTTTCCCGTTGCAAAATCAAATCAACGACTTCCAAGAGTTGCTCGGGACGGTATTCCGGCCTGATCCACTGCGTCTGCCCGTGAAAGGGGAGGTCAAGGGCGTAGAGCGTGCAACTGTGGTCCCGGTCTGAAATGGCCCGCTCAAAAGCGCGGCTGTCCTGCCCAAAGCCGTGCCATGCAATCAGCAGGCGTTTGCCCTGCCCGTATTTGCGGTAAGCGACTTTCCCGTAAGGCGTATCTAGCGCGGTGGTGATCAGCATGAACAACAAGATAAGTTTTTTTGCCTTGGGATGCTACTGCTTCAGATTTTTGTACATGTCCGCTCTGAAAGCCAGTGTTTTTAGAAAACGGTCGATGTCCGGTGCCCAGCGTTCCCATACTGGCGCCCGCTTGTCCCACCCCAGCCGGAGATCGGATAACAGAGAAGGGGCTACGCGAAATGCTGCTACTTTCAGTATGCGCTTGTAGTGCCACAAATCCCAGTGGTAAGCACTGCTGCCATTCAAACGCTCTTGCAGGCCTAAAATTACTTTTTTGGATACGCTCACCGACCATTCGTGTACGCCTAGGCAAAGCAGCTGAGCGGCTAGGCTGTTTTCTGCAACATAACCCGAGTCTTGGCGAAACTGTGCCTCCAGCATATCGTTAAAAGCTCCTGCGGGCAAAGCTTCTATCAGCATGTTGCCCAACGCGTTGCTCCACTGTTTTTCCTGGCCAGTACGCCACCAATGCCGGAGGATGGCCTCCACCCAGCGATGGTCCTGATGCAGCAGGGCGGCATTGGCTACGGCATCCGTAAGCAGGCGTTGGCGGTTGCCCCGTAGGAAGAGTCGCATGCAGTCCAAGGTCGGCCGCTTGAAATGGGACTCCCAATGCTTGGGGGGTACCTTAGAAAGTACTTCGTACGCCCAGGTAGCCGGCTGGCCGCCAGCGTAGGCCGGCTTGTTGCGTTTGCCAATGCCCAACTGCTTCAGTTCTTGGGTCAAAGATGCTGGATAATCGACCTGCAACTGGCCGTTGCTGTCCATCGATAGCAGTTGCTGCGCGTTCGCAAACAGCTCTTGCTGTACAGTAGAGGAAGGAATGAGGAGCAAGAGGTGCATTGCCGCTTGCCGGACCTCCTTCCGGCGGTCGTTTCGGGCTTCTTCCAGAAAGGGGAGGTCTTTTTCGCTCAGGCCTTCCTGCAACTCTTCCAACAACCGTTTCTTGTCCGCATAGTTTTGGTCTGGCCATACGGCACGAAGGGGAGGCAAAGCTTGTTCGGGCTCCCGCCGGCGGAGGTAGCGCAGCATCATCAACTGCTGCCCGATATCTTGCTCATGCCAGTCTTCAGCCGGCGGCTGTTCTGCTAAAGGGTGCCAATCTGGATTTTGCTGGAGCAGCCATTGCCCTCTCGGGCCGATCAAAGGGCGGAGTCTCTGCCAAAACTGTGGTTGCTTCAAGGCGTAGGTGAACAGCGTCGGCAGTTGTTCCGGCGGCACTCGCCAGTTGCCTTGCTCCAAGAGGGAAAGAAACTCGGTAAGCGCGCCCCGGTAGCGCCCCTGCACGATGTGCTGCAACTGCCGGGCTGCTCGGGCGGGAAGCGGATGGCGGGGATCATCCAGCAGGTTTTTAGAAGCCTGCTCTGGCACCTCGAGCAACGGAAACCCCGCCCGCCGCAGCTGATGGTAGAGCGCGGCTGCATCTAGCAACTGCTGTTCCGGAGCGGCACTCGTATCTACCCCCACTTGTTCCAAAGCCGATTTGACTTCAGCGGGGAGTTGCCCCCGCTCCGTGCCGAGCAGGGCGAGTTTAGTAAGGGCTTCCCATATCATAGACGAAAGATAGGGTAAAGAAAGGGTTATTCCAACGGTTGCAACCGTAGTACGCTTTCCGCAAAATCGAAAACGGCCTCGCGTACACTCTCCAAGTCTTCGGACCCTACGTAGGAAGCCAAGGCGTGGTTCGCCACATCCGGAAAAGCCACCTTTCGCTTGAGCGAATCCGGTGTACCCAGCTGCTTATACATGTCTAGCATAGCCGGTATGGAAACAACATGGTCTTTCTCCTCCTCGTTTTTGTAGTAATACCCGAGGAAAAATGGATCTTCAACCGAGCTGAAAAGCGCTGGCTTCATACCGTGCTCGACGAGGTTCTGCAGCTGCACCAGGCCCTCGATGCGGTAGCGGTTGTACCAATACTTTTTGAATTCAGCGTCCGCCTCGAAAGAGCGGAACTTCCCACCCAGCATCCACCGGGCCATCTGCAGCCCCCAAGGGCCGGTAAGCATCGCCGCGCTGCCGTCGTCAATCGCAATATTGGGAGAAAAGGCAATGATACCGTCTACCTGGTCCGGGAGCTGCCCCGCCAGAAGCAGGGACAAGGTACCGCCGGTGGACGTGCTCATCAAAATGACCTTTTCGCCTAAGCGTTGCCCTACAGCCAAGGCGTGCGCAGCGGTTTCCAATACCGAATCCGGGTGGTAGTGCAGCAGTTTGTCTTCCACCTCCAGCCCATGGTCCCGCCAGCGCGGCACATAGAGGTTGCAGCCGTAGCGCTCGGCAAATTCCCGGTGGATCGGCTCGCCTTCCACATAGGTAGCCGTAAACCCCGGCAGGTAGACTAGGCTGTAGGGCGTCCGTTGCGGTATGGAATCTGCCCAAATGATGCGGGCTTCGTTACCGGGCTTGAGATAAGCCACAGTGGCCTCCGCCGCAGAAATGCTGTCGGCTAAAGCGCTAAGGCCGACATCAATCTTATGTCGCTTTGCCTGCAATACGGGCGGCTCCGGCCGGGGCCCCAAGAAGTACCCTACCACCAGCAAGAGTAGTAAGCCAAGAAGGATTTTCAGTGCTTTCACAACTAGCTATTGACTAAGAAAGGGCTGCCGTAGCGAAATACCACAGCAGCCCTCCTGTATGATATTGAATGGCTTTTACGCCTCTTTTGCCATTTCCGCCAAGTGCGCTTTGACCCATTCGGTGGTAACCGACTTAGGCCGCTCCAGCGGGAAGCCGAGCGCTCTTGACCAGCACAGGGCAGACAATACCCCCAATGCACGGGAAACGCCGAAAAGCACGGTGTAGAAGCTGTATTCCTTCAAGCCGTAGTGTACCAACAAGGAGCCGGAGTGGGCGTCCACATTTGGCCAAGGGTTTTTCACTTTGCCCAGGCTCTTAAGGATGGGTGGGACTACATCGAAGATTTTCCATACGACGTTGATGACTTCATCGTCCTTGATGTATTCCTCTGCGAAACGTTTCTGCGCCATAAAGCGTGGGTCGGGCTTGCGAAGCACCGCGTGCCCGTAGCCCGGGATCACTTGCCCGGCCGAAAGGGTGCTGTGTACATAGTCTTTGATCTGCTGCTCACTCGGCGTACGCGTCCCTAGTGCATCCAACATGCGGAAAATCCAGCGGATCACCTCTTGATTCGCCAAGCCGTGCAGCGGCCCGGCCAAAGCGTTCATCCCCCCGGCCAAAGACAGGTAGGCGTCACTGAGGGTGGAACCGACAAGATGCGTACTGTGGGCAGAGGCATTCCCCCCCTCGTGATCTGCGTGAACGGTCAAGTACAAACGCATTAAGTTCTTGAAGTCATCGCCTTCAATACCGAGCATGTGGGCGAAGTTGCCCGACCAATCCTGCGAGATATCCGGTGCGATGTGGTCGCCGTTGTGGTAAGTGCGGCGGTAGATATGCGCGGCTACGCGTGGCAAGCGGGAAATGAGGTTCATGGTATCCTCATAGGTGGGGTCCCAATAGTCTGCTTTTTGAATGCCCTCGTCGTAGCGGCGGGCAAAGCAGCTCTCGGTCTGCATAGAAGCGATAGCCACGGAGAACTGCGTCATCGGGTGGGTATTGACCGGCAGGCTGTCTAGTGCTTTGAAGGTATGCTCTGGCACGTGGCTGCGGCTGGTCCACTGCTCAGTCAGCCAGTTCACTTCTTCTTCGGTGGGGCCGACGAGCATCAGCCAGAAGAGGCCTTCCGGTCGGGGTTCTTTGCCGTCTGGGCCTTTGGGCAGCAACTCCCTCAACTCGGGAATAGAGTAGCCCCGGAAACGGATACCGTCAATGGGGTCAAGCTGGGATGTTTCCCAGACCATTGTCTTCACGCCCCGGGCACCGCCGTAGATCTGCTTGAGTTTTACCTCGTCAAATTTTTTGTCGCCATGTTCCTTAAGCAGCGCTTTGATCTCACTGCGTAGTTCGTTTGCTTTTTCGTTGAATTTCTGTTTTAAGGGATCCATTTAATTGGTTATGATTGTGATGTTGGTGTAGTAAAATGCGGAATTCGCAAAGAGAACAAGCGCCCATGTACGGGGGTTCGTGGCGTTTAACGCTTTACGAGTCTGCCAAAGAATTGTCGTTTTGCCCTCTGTTAGAATTCCTTTTGTTTCGCTTTGTCCATAATACTACAGTAAAGATTAAAAAATAGTTGGCAGCGGGATCAAAAAAGCCCCCTTGACGGAGGCTAGTGGTTAGTCTAATTCCCAGATAGCGATTTGAATGTCTTCCTGTGATGCCCCTTCTGCTTTCAGGCGCTCGATGAGCTTGGACTCTTGTTTGCGGCGCTCGAGCAGCTGTTGTTTGAGGATGGGCATCTGTTCGGGGGTGAGCATTCGTCGCAGGGAAGCCTGTGTAGCTTCGCGGATGAAGTGTTTCTTTTGCAGGTACTGCTTGTAGGCGGTCTTTTGCAGCGGCGCTATTTCGGCCAGGTTGCGCAGGCGGCGAGTTTGAATCTCGGCTGCTTGCTCCCGCTGCTCCGCGTTCAGCTGATACTGTTGGGCCATCTTGTCTACGGCTTTTTCAACTGCGGCAGGATCGACTTTTTCCTGAGCTTGCAGCGTAGAGAAGGCGAGTATGGTAAAGAGTAAAGCTAGTGTAGGTTTCATGCTTGTGTGGTTTCGGGCTAAAATACAATTTTTGGGGAACCTGCCAGCAGCCAGCGGCCGATTTGGCTAAAATTAGCGGGGCGAAGGCTGGCTTTTCGGATTGGCAGCCGTACTTTTGCATTTAAAACCAAGGGGTTGACTGACTTATGTTGATGATAGACCATATACTGATTAGCGATGACGTGCTGGAGGAGCAATTCCACTGCAACCTGTCGGCCTGCCATGGGGCTTGCTGCTGGGAGGGTGACTTCGGTGCCCCCCTTGAGGAAGAAGAGCTGGAGACGCTCCGCCGCATTTACGACGAGGTAAGGCCTTTCCTCACCCTTGAGGGGCAGGCGGTCATCGAGTCTGAGGGGCCATACGCCTATTACGAAGAAAACCAAGAGTATGGCACTAGCCTGCTGCCCAACGGTGCTTGCGCTTTCATGACCACCGACGAAAAAGGCGTGGCCCAATGCGGCATCGAGAAAGCTTACCGCGCCGGGGCTACTGACTTCAAAAAGCCGATCTCCTGCGAATTGTACCCCATCCGGGCCAGCAAGCACGAAGCCACGGGTATGGAGGCGCTCAATTATGACCGCTGGGATATCTGCTCGGCGGCTTGCTCACTAGGCAAGCAAAAACAACTCCCTGTGTTTCAATTCGTCAAAGAAGCGCTAGTGCGCAAATATGGGCAAGCCTTCTTTGACCAACTCGAAGCGGCAGCCAAAGACTTGGGTAAAGTCTAGCAGATTGATAGTTTTTTCCTTATATTTGGCATTTGGCGAACATACCTTTCCAACTTCAATAGTACATACCCCCTAATTATAAGGTCGGCTTTGACTTATGACCTACCCTGTTGCACGCGGTAGTAGATCAAGGCTATGTACATATTGCTCCCCCCATTCTTTAACGTTAATTCTCCCGCCCTCATGGGCCTATATACCACTTACCAATAAGGCAGCGGCCGGGTTTATCCACTCGATAGACCGGCAGAAAACACGCTGCCAAGAGACCCCCCTTTTGAAGTTGGTTTTTTGGGGCAGCCCCGGCTTAGTCTGGGGCTGCACTTTTTCTTACCTTCGCTAGGAACAAAACCACAGCTTGTGCGTATCCCTATATTCCTCTTGCTGCTGGCGGCCTGCGCTTCCTGCTCTAACGCTGGCGAGTCGGCAAGCGATTCTAAGACTCCTGTGCTGCGCGTTGCTACCGCGGCCAATGTGCAGATGGCGATGTCCGAACTGGCTGATACTTTCCAGCACCTTCACAACATACGGATTGAACCTACGGTGAGCTCCTCGGGGAAGCTTACGGCTCAAATCGTTGAAGGAGCCCCGTACCATCTACTGCTCTCCGCTAACACGAAATATCCCAAAACCTTACTCGAAAAGGGCGCAGCAGTCGGCAGAGTAAAAATCTACGCCCAAGGCAAGCTTGTGGCCTGGACGCTCAATGCCGTCGACCTATATCCCGACCCGAATTACTTGCTAGATGACCGTATCACCAAGATAGCGGTTGCCAACCCAAAGAACGCCCCCTACGGCGCACAGGCCATTCGCTATTTGCAGCATTATGGGGTACACGAAAAACTGGAAGATAAGCTAGTGTACGGAGAGAGCATCGCGCAGACGAACCAGTACATTACCACCCGCGCCGCTGATCTTGGTATTACGGCCATGTCGGTGGTGCTTTCCCCCGCCATGGAAGGAAAAGGGCAGTGGGTAGAGCTCCCCGAGGAGAGCTACCTGCCCATAGAGCAGGGGGCTGTCGTCACGGCTTTCGGCCAATCGGACGCGGCGGAAGCCAGCCAGTTATTTTTCCGTTTTCTATCCAGCCCTGCGGCCAAGCGCATCTTTCAACGGTACGGCTACCGCCTCCCGGCAGAGGCCCCACTTTTGGAGTAAAGAATACCGCCGAGAGCTCGGGCGTTATAGCATCTGCCAAAAAGCTCGTACTTTAGCCTTTTGTCTGTCAATAAGATTAAGCGATTTTAATGATAAAATAATATGAGACATATCGAATTTCTGCGGGAGGGGTTGCGCAACATACAGACCGTAGGTACGATTACACGCAGTTCCAAGCACCTGTGCAAAGGCCTGATCAAGCACGTTGACTTCGACTCTGCCAAACTGATTGTAGAGTTGGGAGCCGGAGACGGGGTGATCACCAAGTACATCCTCAACAGCATGCGGCCGGATGCTAAGCTCCTCGCCTTTGAAGTGAATACCAAATTCTGCGATCAGATGCGGCAAATCAACGACGACCGCCTCGTGGTGATCGAGGACTCCGCAGAGCATCTTGAGCGGTATATGAGAGAGGCGGGGTTTGAGCAAATCGATTTCATCATTTCCGCTATCCCCTTTGTAGCCCTACCCAAAGAAGTGGGCCAGGAGATCGTCGGTGAAGCCCACCGCTGCCTCCAAAAAGGAGGGCGCTACATACAGGTGCACTACTCTCTGGTCATGAAGCAGCTCTACCAATCTGTTTTCGGCAACGTGGATGTCAACTTCGTGGCACTCAACGTGCCGCCGGCCTTCGTATTGGTAAGCCGAAAAGCATAAATACAGCGGTCTACTATGATAAGGCAAGCCCCGCTATTTGTTCAACAACGGGGCTTGTCTTGTACATTAAAACCTGGAGCAGCTACCGCTTTCCGTTCTATTTATCGGTTTTATTCGATTTTTGCAAGTAGAGGTCCAACGCCATCGTCATAGAGGTGACGCCGGGGCTGGGGACTTTTATGTCAATGGTCAAGCCTTTGTCTTCCACCTCTTTGCTAGTAGAATTGCCAAAGATGGCAAAGCGGGTATCGTTCTGCTTGAAGTCGGGGAAGTTCTCGAACAGTGACTTGATACCGAGCGGGCTGAAGAACACCAGCACATCGTAGGTCACGTCGCTGAGGTCGGACAAATCGCTGCTCACCGTTTTGTACATCATGGCGTCTTGCCAGTCAAAACCATTGTCTTCGAGAAAAGAAGAAACTTGCTTGGCCCCTAGGTTAGAGCAAGGCAGCAAAAACTTTTCTTTCTTGTGCTTTTTCAATGCCTGAGCAAGGTCCTGAATCGTGCGTTTGCCGAAAAACACCTTGCGCTTGCGGTACACGATGAACTTCTGCAGATAGTTGGCAAACGCTTCCGTCGTACAGAAGTACTTCGTGTCATCCGGCATCTTAATACGCATGTCTTCGCAGATACGGAAGAAGTGGTCAATGGCATTCTTGCTAGTGAAAACGATCGCCGAGTACTCGTTGGGCTTAATGCGGGTCTTCCTGAACTCCTTGGCCGGTATGCCTTCTACATGAATGAAAGGCCGCCAGTCAATCTGAAGGCCGTACTTCTTTTCCAGCTCAAAATAAGGAGAACGTTCAGGTTTGGGTTGGGAGACCAAGATGGTCTTCACTGGTCTGTAATTTTCTTCTTTCGCGTTACCGTTAGCGGCCATTCAACAAGTTTTTGGTTCCTTCTAGATACCATTACATTACAAAGGGCTCGGAAAAAGGAAAAGGCGACAGAGCCATTCGCTGCTCCATGCCTTTAAATCGAGTTGGGGCGTCAGCCGCCGTGGGCCCTTTTGATACTGCACCAGCCGTATTTAACTGATTATCAGCTTTGCAATGATTACAATAGGTGCGATTTCGACGGTGCAAATATACAACAAAAAGTGGAACTTGTGAAAAGCGAGAAAACGACTGCCCAGCAACAAACCGCGCAGGGCCAGGAAAGCATATACCGCTCCTATAGCGCCGAGGGTGCCATAGGCCAAAACCTCGAACCCATCTCCCGAAACATAGGCGAGCAGTAAATTGGCAACAATCAAAATGAGCCCCAGTACGATGTTGAACACCATGATGGTGAGGTTGTAGGTAGCGATTGCTTTCTGAACGGGGAAAACAAAACCGATAAAACTTAAGATAAGGTGCTTAGCTATGAAAAAAGCAGCGACGAACCCCATGCCGTACATCAGCGACCAAAAAGGCGTGCCCGCTAGGTGGTAGCCCAACTGATGGGAAAGCAGGAATAGGTAAAAGCCCGCCGTAAAAACAAATAACAGGTAAAACAAGTAGTAGGGAAAACCGCCACCGCCCTCAAACTCGCGCTGTAGCTGATTGAGCATGTTGTCGCTGATAAAAGCCCGGTAGGCGCGGCTGAGCTGCCCCCGGAAAAGAGTGACCAAAATGGTGAGCAAAAGCAGGCTGGCCATAGTGGCTATCAGCAGTAAACGGCGATACTGACTGTCAACGGTCACGACGGGCTCGCGGTCCAGCTTGAACGCTGGCTCCACCGAACGGGATGTCGCTGGCCTTGCGGCTTCGCTGCTTGTACTAGGCGGCACAATATCGAAAGGGTTGCCAGTAGGCGCCAGTTTGTTGGTGTCCTTGGGCGCTACTGCTCCCAGCCGGGGGACTAAGTCGAAAGGATTGTTCTGGGCATAGATCAGCTGCAGGCCCCCACAAGACAGCCAAAACACGAGTAGCAAAAACCCTTTGGATACTGATATGTTCTGCATTATTGTCCGCACAGTATCTACAAATGTACACCGTAGCCGGTAAACTTGCCTACTCTGCCTCCATTAAAATACAGTCGGCCGGCTTTGTTAATTTGCTGTTAATGATTTCTATATCTCAGAACGAGAAGATATTTTTAGTGAAACCCACTGCGTATCTATGAAAAACAGTACCATCTTCAGGGTGATTATACTCGGCGCAGTAGCCATAGTCGGCATCATCGGCATGCAGGCCTATTGGGTACTCAGCACGTGGAACATCAACGAAGAGGAGTTTAACAAAAAAGCTAGCTTGGCCCTCTACCGGGTAGCTTGCGACTTGGTGGAGCTCAGCGGCGGCGAGCTTCCCGCCCGCAATATTGTCAACCAGCGTACCTCCAACTCCTATGTGGTCAATATCGAAAGCGAGATCGACGAAGAGCACTTGGAGTATTTCCTCCAAAAGGAACTCGAGCGCCTAGCACTGTACGTTGATTTTGAGTACGCGGTGTACGACTGCACCACCAATGAGATGGTCTACGGTAACTACTGCAGTTTTAAACCCCACGAACCGATCAACGAAGCAAAGCTCGGCGACCTGCCCAAAGACGACAAATTCACGTACTACTTCAGCGTCAAATTCCCCAACCGTTCCGGCTATCTGTTTGGGCGTATGCAGTTGTCTATCGTCTTTTCTGTTTTGCTGCTCGTCGTTATTTTGTTTTTTTCTTACTCTATGTATGTCATACTCCGGCAAAAACGGCTTTCAGAGCTGCAAAAGGACTTTATCAACAATATGACGCACGAGTTCAAAACCCCAATTTCCACTATCCGCATCGCCGCCGACGTTTTCGCCAGCGCCGATGAGGTGCAGTCGGACAAGCGCCTCAACCGCTACGCTGGCATCCTTAAAGAGCAAAACCAGCGGCTCAACCATCAGGTGGAAAAAGTCTTGCAATTGGCCCACATCGACCAAGGGAGCTTTGAGTTGAAAAAAGAACCCTTTGAGCTGGATAGCCTACTCAATCGCATCGTGGACAGCACAGCCGTCCGGGTGGAGAAGCAGGGCGGCACCCTGATAAGCCAGGTCGACACCGCCGGCGTAGTCTTGCAAGCCGATCGTTTGCACTTTACGAATATACTGCATAACCTGTTGGACAACGCCATCAAATACTGCAAAGACCAGCCCCGTATCAACTTTCGCGCTACGGTAGACGAGCGGCAGGTACACATACAGATTACCGATGAGGGGATTGGTATTTCCAAAGAATACCTCAATCGTATTTTCAACAAGTTCTACCGTATACCTACAGGTAACATTCACAACGTGAAAGGCTTCGGCCTGGGGCTTTACTACGTCAAGAGCATTTGCGACGCCCATGGCTGGTCCCTGCTGTTGAATAGCCAAAAGGGGCAAGGGACAACCGTTGACCTGCTCATCCCGCTGGCGCAAGCCTCACCCTGGCAGCGGTTCCAACGCTGGTCGCGCCGTAAAATCAAGTATTTCTCAACCCGAATCGCAGACCCTGCTTAATTGATAACCGCACACTATGGCCCAAAAAGCACACATTCTATACGTCGAAGACGATGAAAGCCTCAGTTACGTCACCAAAGACAACTTGGAGCTGCAAGGCTACCAAGTCACCCACTGCATCAGCGGCGGCGAGGCACTCGAAATGATCGAGGGCGGCAAAGAGGAGGCCTTCGACCTCTACATACTGGATGTGATGTTACCCGACACAGATGGGTTTGCCATCGCTAGAGCCATCCGGGCCCATGACGAACAGACGCCGATACTGTTCCTTACCGCCAAATCGCTGAAAGAAGACCGCCTGCATGGCTTGCGATTGGGAGCCGACGACTACATCACCAAGCCCTTCAGCATCGAGGAGTTGATTTTGAAAGTGGAGGTTTTCCTGCGCCGCAGCAGCGTAAACGTCCCGCCTTCTTCTGGCCAGTACCGGCTGGGCCGCTTCTGGTTTGACTATCCTAACTTGGCGTTAAAAGACGAAGAGGGAAGCCGCCGCCTGACGCAGAAAGAAGCCGACTTGCTGAACGTGTTCGCCCAACAGCAAAATCAAGTCATCCGGCGTTCCGATATTTTGGAGCAACTATGGGGAGAAGACGACTACTTCCTTGGGCGCAGCCTTGATGTGTTCATTTCGCGCTTACGCAAATACCTAAAAGCAGACAAACGGCTACAGATTGAGAATATCCACGGCGTCGGTTTCCGCTTGCGGGTAGAGGAAACGCAGGCACCATATTGAGGCCTACTTCAAACGCACCCGGGTACCGAATAGCACAGACAGAGAGTTAATGCGGTCCTTATTCGGCCCTAAGCCGTCTATATTTTTGAAGTAATGGAAAGAGTGCTGGTATACCGGCTGCGCAAACAGGCTCCACCGATCGGATATAAAGCGCTCTACGCCAAAACCGAAATTCGCGGTCAGGTAAGCATTGTCCTTGAAGCTGCCGCCTTCAAACCAGCCCACACCGTTTTGACGAATCCGGTCAATCGCTTTTTCCGCCCCATCGCTTCCGCCATCCGTAGGGATAGGCATAGCGGGGCGAAAGTTGTACTGTGGCGGCGCATCGGCGGTGAAGTAACTGGTCTGGAAAGCCACCTGCACGGCAGCTCCACCCAAGATGTAGCCCCGCCATTTGCCCCGCTGTACCATATCGTACCGCAAGTGTATGGGCAGGTTCACTATATTCAGCTCGGTAGTACGCAGTTCATCGCCTTCAAACCCTTCGGCCACGCTTCCTTCTAAGTACACAATACCGACTGGGTAACGGCGCGCTGCGTATACCAGCCCCGTTCCTAGTTCTACACGGCCAAAATCCACACTCAGTGACAAGCCGCCGCCATACCCCCAAGCTGCCCGTTCAAAGCTTTCGCTCAGGCGCTGGTCTTCACTTGCGGGTACCAGTATATGGTTGTACTCCCCGTTGCCAAACATCCCCAAACGGAGTACCGTAGCTCGCTTTGCCCGTGCGGCTTGCACGCCGTTTAGCCATTTGCGGTCATACGAGAGGGCTGACGGCTCCAATCGGTCAATAGGGGCTACCATAGCGGCCTGAGTTGTAGCTTGCTCGGGTAAGCCGGCGAGCGAAAGCCCGTCCGGTAGGCTCGATAGCCTGCCTCGGCTAGCCTTCAAATTTGGCGTGCGTGCCGGCAGGAAGGGCAAAGTTACAGGGCTTCCATCGCCGGTTGACAGCTTGGAAGCCGGCCGTCCCGCTATGGCTGTAGAGGAAGAAGTTGTGGCGGTTTCAGTTTCAGGGGCCGTACGGTCGGCAGAGGGTTGCCCGGCTGCTTGCCCTGCCCTATTATCATCATTGGCTGCCCCTTCTGCCTGCTGCTGAGCGGGCAACATCGGAATGCGGAAAGCCTGAATATCAGTAAGGCCGGGTGTAGTAGGCAAGTGTTGCCACAACCCCAAGAACAACAGCAGCGTCAGTGCGACCTCCAAAGCCTTGTAGCGCAAGACAAGAGCGGGCCATTCGAAAACCCGTTGCAATTTTTGCTCCATCTGAGCCCAGTGCGTGCCTTGATAAGGCGCTTCGTAACGGTGCATTTTCTCAAACAGCGCCGCATCCAATTCTTTATGACCCAGCTCTGGCCGGCCGGCAGGCACTTCGTCTTCCAGCGCGCCCCCGTCCAATTGCTCTTCCAGTTGCTCCCAGTGCGTAGGGTCATAAGGAGGATGCAAGCCCTCTAGGCGTTCCCTGATTATCCGGTCCAGTCGATGTCGTAATGGTCTCTTCATGTTTTGCTCCTAGGCACTTAGCATTTCTTTCAGTTTCAGTCGAGCTTTTACCAAATTGGAGCGGGAGGTACTCTCCGTGATATCCATCATTTCGGCAATTTCCCGGTGGGAGTACCCCTCAATGACATACAGGTTGAAAACCGCCCGGTAGGCCGGGGTGAGTTCCTGTATAGCGGCCAGTATCTCGCGTTCGGAGCACTGACTGATCGCATCCGCATCCGTGGCGCTCAAGTCATAGGCCTGCTCGATATCCTCCGTCCGGCGCCGCATATTTTTGCGGTAGTAGTCAATAGATGTATTGACCATGATGCGCCGCACCCACGCAGTCAGCGATGTCCCCGGCTGGTATTTTTTGATGTGCCGGAATACTTTGATGAATCCTTCGTGCAGAATATCGAGTGCCTCCTCTTCGTCGTTGGCATAGCGCAGGCATACCCCCATCATTTGGCTGTAGTAGGTTTCATACAACGCCTGTTGTGCCCAACGTTCCCGGCGGACGCAGGCTTGTATTAGTCCTTCTTCTTCGTTTTCTAAGGGCAAAGCGATATTCATGTACGATTCAATTCGTGCAAATTAGCCCAATTTGACAATATTTACAACCGGTGTAGGTAAAAGCTGTACCTATAATGAACGGCGTAAACCGATAATCCGCTGCCCAACCACGCTTCAAAGCACTTGTTTTGTGCCTTTGCTTTAAAAACTATTTGTTTTAAAAATTCACGGTATTTTTGTACTTTTGAGCAAAATGTCGATTTACCTTTACAGAGCATGAGCAAACAAGCGGCAGAACAGAACGGCCAAGACAATGTGATCAACCTACAGGGCATGTACGAGGACTACTTCCTCGACTACGCCTCCTACGTTATCCTTGAACGCGCGGTCCCGAGTATCGGAGATGGGCTGAAGCCGGTACAACGGCGCATACTGCACGCTATGCGGGAGATGCACGACGGCCGCTACCACAAAGTAGCCAACATCATCGGGCAAACCATGCAGTACCACCCGCACGGCGATGCGGCTATCGGCGACGCCCTGGTGAACATGGGGCAAAAAGACCTCCTCATCGACCCGCAGGGCAACTGGGGAGACGTACGCACAGGGGACAGCGCCGCCGCTTCCCGCTACATCGAAGCCCGGCTGACGAAATTTGCCCTCGACGTGGCCTTCAACCCGCAAACTACGGAGTGGCAGCTCAGCTACGACGGCCGCAAAAAAGAGCCCATCGACCTGCCCATGAAGTTCCCTATGCTACTGGCACAAGGGGCCGACGGCATCGCGGTGGGCTTGTCTACCAAAGTATTGCCTCACAACTTTGTAGAGCTCATCAAAGCCTCTATCAAGATGCTACAGGGCAAACGGGTGAAGATATACCCGGATTTTCAGACCGGAGGCTTGATCGACGTCTCCGACTACAACGACGGCAAGCGGGGCGGCCGCGTGAAAGTGCGGGCACCTATTGAGATTGTCGACAAAAATACGCTCGCCGTACGCGAATTGCCCTACGGCGTGACCACGCAGGGGCTGATCGACAGCATCCTCAAGGCCAACGACAAGGGCAAAATCAAAATCAAGCGCGTCGTCGACAACACCGCCGAAGAGGTGGAAATACTAGTAGAACTGGGCAACGGGGTGTCGCCGGATCTGACGATGGACGCGCTCTACGCCTTTACCCACTGCGAAATCTCCATCTCTCCGAACGCCTGCGTCATTATCGAGGATAAACCGCACTTCATCAGCGTACAGGATATCCTGGAGCAGTGCACGGAGCAAACCAAAGAATTGCTGCGGCAGGAACTCGAAATCCGCAAAGGAGAACTACAGGAAAAGCTGCACTTCGCCAGCCTAGAAAAAATATTCATCGAACAGCGCATCTACCGCGATATCGAAGAGTGCGAGACTTGGGAAGAAGTCCTAGAAGCGGTGGAGGGCGGCCTGCGCAAATACGTCCGGGTGCCCGGCGAAAAAGCTAAAAAAGGGGACGATCGGCTGCTGTTGATGCGCGACATTTCCGAGGAGGACCTGGTCCGCCTTACAGAAATCAAGATCAAGCGCATCTCCAAGTACAATTCCTTCAAGGCCGAGGAGCTCATGGCCAAACTAGAGGAAGAGCTGAAGCAGGTACAGCATAATCTAGACCACCTGACGGACTACGCGGTCGCCTACTTTGAAGAACTCCTCAAAAAACACGGCAAAGGCCGCGAACGCCGTACTAAGATCACCACGTTTGAATCTATCGACGCCTCCGATGTGGTTGCTGCCAACGCCAAACTGTACGTCAACCGCAAAGCCGGCTTCATCGGTACCAGCTTGAAAAAGGAAGAATTCGTCTGCGACTGCTCCGATATTGACGATATCATCGTTTTCCGTAAGGATGGCAAATTTCAGGTCTCCCGTATCGATGATAAGGTGTTCGTCGGTAAGGATATCGTCCATGTCGATGTCTGGAAAAAGGGCGACGACCGTACGACGTACAATATGATGTACATAGACGGCAAAACGGGGCGTACCTACGCCAAACGCTTCAACGTCAAGTCCATTACCCGAGACCGGGAGTACGACATGACGACCGGCGAGAAGAATTCTAAACTGCTCTATTTCACCGCTAACCCCAACGGCGAAGCTGAGGTAGTGACCGTACAATTAACCCCCGGCAGCCGGGCCCGGAAAAAAGTGTTTGACTTCGACTTTGCCGAGCTCGACATCAAAGGGCGCGGCTCCAAGGGCAATACCGTCACTAAGTACCCCGTACGAAAGGTGAGCCTGAAAGAAGCCGGCAAATCTACCCTAGGTGCCATAAAGGTGTGGATGGACGAGGTGAGCGGCCGCCTGAATACGGATGAGCGGGGCTTGTTCTTGGGCGACTTCGACACCGGCGACCAAATCTTGGCGATCTACAAAGAGGGCAGCTACGAAATCGCCGACTTTGACCCGAACAAAAAGTTTGCACCTAAGGAACTGGTGCATATTGGCAAATTCGACCCTGACCAAGTCATCAGCGCGGTCTACTACGAAGGGGAACGGGGCTGGAGTGTCGTCAAGCGCTTCCAAATCGAAACGAGCAGTACCGAACAGCGCTTCCCTTTCATCACAGAGCACAAAAAGAGCAAGCTGCTGTTTGCTTCGGTGAAGCCCTCGCCGGCTATTGCTTACAAAATTAAGGATGGCAGCAAGAAAGTGGACCAAGAACTGCAGATAGCCGAGTTCATAGACGTCAAAGGCTGGCGGGCAGTCGGCAACAAAGTCAGTGACCAACGCCTGACGAGTGTCAAGGAAATCGAAGGCAAAGAGCAACCGGCGGGAAAAGGGGGCAATGCTGACAAGCTAAAAGCGGGCGACAGCATTGACTTCGATGTAGAGGGCAACGGACAGACTAAGATGTTTGATTGACCCCGAGCAAACCGAAAGCAAAGCCTTCTAGCAATCGCTCCACTTGGCTGAGGTCTCCCTCTCGCACTTCTACATCCGTCAAAGAAGGGAGGTGCAGGGCAAAGTAGATGTGGTTGTTCGCCATTTCCAGCAGCGTGCTGGCTAGCGCCCGGGGGTAGGGGTAATCCGGATTGACTTCCTGGGCAATCTGGGCAATGCGCTTGGCCAAGCTCTTGTAGGTCAGAAAAAAGCCTTTTTTGTTCTCCTCGTCCACTTCTTTGGTATGGTAGGCTTTAGTCGCTTCGGCTACCACAATACGGTGCAGCACATCTTCGTCCACGAACTCGATTGAGGTATTACGGCGGGACGTATCCACGATGGAGGAAATTGCGATCTTCATTTTGCGTTTGGGGTCATCAATGTTCATCGTGTTGAAATCAATACGGAACTTCATCCACTCCCAGTACCAGCACAGCAGGTATACCAGCAGCTTGTGCTTGTTTTCAAAGTAGCGGTAGACGCTAGCTTCTGTGGATTTGATGCGCTTGGCGAGCTTCTTGAAGGTAAAAGCCTCAAAGCCAATTTCGTCGATCAGGATGATACTGTACTGAATGATACGCTTGCCCAAGTTGGTGTTCTGCGGGTCGCGCAGGTACAAGTTTTCGTTCAGCTGCATTTGTATCGTAATGGACATAAGGTGCTATTTCGGTTGGTGTGGTATGTATTTAACAACTTTGGTGAACAGTATGGCATCGAGTATGAAAAAGCTATAGTCTGCCAAGTCAGCATTCACACCATGCAGTAGATGTGAAGCGAAATCGTGGGAGATCAGACTGTAATCCGGGAACACAGCTAGCAGCAGCGCCCCCCAGTAGCTTCGTTTTACCCCCCCTAATGTCATGCGGTCACCTTATGCATCCTCGCACAGTCATGTAACAAGGATAAATGAAATTTCCAGTAAGTACAAGGATTCATAACGAATTACTTTCTGTTTATCATCAGCCAGGCTGTAAGGAAAATCAGAAGAACAAATTCCAAGCAATTATCTAAGGGCGCCAAACTGCCCAAGTTGCACAAACGGGGAAACCGCCCGGAATTTATACCCAGTCAAAATACTTGGCCTTAATGGCTTCCTTCTCTTGGTTCAAATAATCGATAAAGGCAAGCGCTACAGGGGATAGCTTTTTTCGTTTCAGCCAAACCAGGTTCCATTGGGTATGAATGGGCAAGCCCTTGTAGGGTATGACTGTGATGTCCTCTTGATCAACGGCGTTGCGAATGCCGATCATCGGCATGATGGAATAGCCCAAGCCGGCAATAACGGCTTGCTTCAACGCTTCATTAGAGGTCAGTACGATCTTTTTCCGGGTGGGAGCGTGTATATTTTGCATAAACGTTTCCATAGCATTTCGCGTAGCCGAGCCGCGCTCTCTAAACAGCAAGGGCTGCTCTTGGAAGATGAGGGCTTTGTTGCCTTTCCGGCTTTTTTCGCGCTCCGTGCCAGCTACTAGATACAAGCTGTTTTTTATCAAGGGAAGCCGCTCCAACGACAGATGATCCGGCAGCACAGAGACGAGCGCAAAATCTACCCGGTTTTCTTCTAGGTCCTCTACCACTTTCAGTTTGTTGGTTACATCCATGGAAAAGTCAATACCCGGATGTGTGTTGACAAAATGTGAGAGGTAGTAAGGCATCAGATACTTGCCGGTGGACACGACAGAAATGGTGAGGTCGCCCGCAAGCTTTCCTTGGTATTGGTTGATTTTGTGGTCGATGGCCGAGATTTCTTCTAAAATCTTGCGGGCCGCCTCGGCAATCTCTCTTCCAAAAGTAGTGACATAAACCCGCCTTCCAATGATTTCGATTAGTGGTATCGGAAACTGATCTTGGAGTTTCTTGAGCTGAATGGAAACGGCCGGTTGGGTAAGAAATAGGGATTCAGCAGCCTTGGTGATACTGCCCTCATCCACGATTTCCAAAAACACCTTCAGTTGGTGCAAGGTATACTTCATAAATATAGTTTATGTTAAACATAAAAAACATAAATGAAAATATATAAACTAGACGCTGCATATTTGCGTCGTACTTAACGGAACTTAAAAGCCTTATCATGCAAGCAGATGCGAAAACCACTTCCAGAAACATTCGAATCAGCAATGAAGATTCGTCAGCGCTGTTACCCCTCAATAAGGTACGGCTCATCCCTGCGGTCAGAAGTGTCATGGCCGTGCTGTTTTTTGTAGCCTTAGGAGCTATTCTGATGCGCACCTACGTTTCGGGAAGCCCGCATTTCTGGTCGTTGCTAAAAGTGACGGGTATATTGACGATGGTGGCATCTATTGCTTTCCTATCCCAAGACGCCAAGAAAAACCGGCCCTGATAGCGGCTTGCAGCGCTTTGTGGCGAAGCAACCATGAAAAGAGGGTATGTAACATAAGCCTACTCCTACTCCCCCGTCGTATCTTGAGTATCCTCTACTGTCTTGTACAATTCTTTCTTTGGCGTGAGCTTGAAAAACTCCAAATAACTTGGCGGGTTTTCGACAACCCCCCTTTCTGAGATGAGTTTAATGGTGATGTTTCTCAGCTCGGCTTTGTGGGAGAAGTCGTCCAATATCTCAATAATATCATTGTCCAAATATCGAGTGTTCCGGACGTCAAGCTCCAAATAGGAGTTTTCCGGCAGGTTATCCAATTCCTTTAAGATGGCCCCTTTGTTGAAAAAGGTTACCTGCTCCGCAAGGGTCATTTTTATGGTGTTGTCATTGATACCTTCCCCTTCGATGTGAAGGAAGTGAGAGTTCTGGTAACTCTTGATCAATACTACGACGATACCAACCATTAACCCCATTGCAAGCCCAGTGAGCAAATCGGTGAATACAATGCCTACAACGGTAACGATAAAGGGCACAAACTGCTTCCAGCCCAACTCGTACATCGTTTTAAAAAGAGAAGGCTTGGCCAATTTAAAACCTACAATGAAAAGAATGGCTGCCAGTACCGATAGTGGTATCATATTCAATAGCCGCGGAATGAGAACGACGGAGATCAATAATAAAAAGCCGTGGAAAATAGCGGACATCTTGGTCTTTACACCAGACTGTATATTAGCAGAACTTCGCACGATAACTTGAGTGATCGGCAGGCCCCCAATCAAGCCCGAAACCATATTCCCTATGCCTTGGGCCAAGAGCTCCCTATTCGTCGGTGTCACTCTTTTTTCTGGATCCAACTTGTCGGTGGCCTCCACGCACAGGAGCGTTTCCAAACTGGCGACTAGCGCAATCGTAAAAGCCACGACCCAGATTTCTGGATTGGTAATGGCACCGAAATTGGGGAAGCTAAATTGGGCTAAGAAAGATGCAGCGTCATCTGGCACCGGCACGCTCACCATTTGGTCCGCATTAAACCCTAAGAACTCGGTGCCCTTGACGATGTTATAAAAAACAACACCAATGACTACGGCAACCAAAGGCCCTTGTATCAATTGAAAAATCTTTGCCCTTTTAACTAGCACCGTACTCCATAAAACCAGGATGCCCAGCGCAATCAACGCGATAAGCGTCGGCCCGAGGCTGATGTGATTAACAGAAGCCAATATTTCCGAAAAAGTGTTTTCCCCGTCCACTTGGAAAAAAGCAAAGTCCCCCTCGGGATCGGCATCGTAGCCAAAGAAATGCGGAATTTGCTTGAGGATGATAATAATGCCTATGCCGGTAAGCATACCTTTAATGACCGAAGAAGGGAAGTAGTATCCAATTATACCGGCTCTGAGGACTCCGAAAAGGATTTGAATCACCCCGCCTAATACAACGGCCAAAAGGAAATTCTGATAGCCCCCCAAGCTCGCAATAGCTGCTAATACAACTGCCGTAAGTCCGGCTGCAGGGCCACTCACGCCTACTTCCGAGCCACTGATGGCACCGACCACGATACCACCGACTATCCCAGCTATTAAACCTGAAAACAGCGGTGCTCCACTAGCTAGTGCAATACCCAGACATAGCGGAATAGCGACAAAGAAGACCACAATACTTGCAGGCAGGTCACTTTTTAAGTGTTGAAAGTATTTTTTCATGTAACTGCGACTTTTAATGGTGCAAAAAACGGCGTACCCCCACGGCGTATAGTAAACCTAAGCCTACTAGACGCTAGTAATGCCGTAGCCTTCATGTGCAAAGGGTCAACCTTCAAGTTGGAAAAGTCAGCGTAGATAAGAATTTGCATGCAGTAGATTGATGGTGCTATAGTATGACTTTGAAGTCTCTGTAGCAACATCTGCATCGCTTCATAAGTTGAATACCACTCCACAAAGTGCTGAAACGGAGAGGCACGGAGCCTCTCCCGAAAAGCCTCAGTCACCATGCGAGGGCAAGGATACACACTTGGTTGGTACCAAGCCCTTACTGATAATTTTACAGGAGGGTCAAAGAAAAACCACCCTGATTAGAAGTAAAACTATCATTTAACATCGTGACGCTATTTTTGTTCCCGGCAAAGTATGGGAATTTACCAGTTATCGCCGTCGAGCATATCCCCCAAGCCGCCGAGTACGCTGCCTTCTCCTTTGTTCTTGCCGCCGTACTGCCTCGAAGCGGCCATCACGCGGTCCGCCAAGCGGCTGAATGGAAGTGATTGTACCCACACGGTACCCGGCCCTTGCAGCAATGCATAGAATAACCCCTCGCCTCCAAACAGCATATTGCGTACGCCTTTGATCATCTCGATGTCGTAGTCCACGTCTTGGGTGAAGCCGACCAAGCAGCCGGTATCTACCCGCATAGTCTCTCCTATAGCGAGTTCTTTGCGCATTACCGTCCCGCCGGCGTGCAGGAAAGTCAGGCCGTCTCCTTCTAGCTTTTGCATGATAAAGCCTTCGCCGCCGAAAAAGCCACGGCCCAGCCGCTTAGAAAACTCTATACCTACAGCAACGCCCTTGGCCGCGCAGAGAAACGCGTCTTTTTGGCAGATGATCTTGCCTTCGTACTCCTGCAAGTCCAACGGGATAATACGGCCCGGATAGGGAGAAGCAAATGAGACCTTCCTTTTCCCGCTACCGCCGTGCGTGAAGGCCGTCATGAACAAGCTTTCGCCGGTCAGCAAGCGTTTGCCAGCCGAAAACACCTTGCCCCACAGCCCCGCATTCTGCTCCCGGTGGCTGCCGTCCCCGAAGATCGTAGCCAGCTCAATATCATCATCCATCATCATAAAACTGCCCGCCTCGGCGATGACGGTCTCAAAAGGGTCAAGCTCAATTTCTACAAACTGCATTTCCTCGCCGTAGATCTGATAGTCGATTTCATGTGCGTTCATTGGTAGTATGATTTATTTTGAGGCTATAAGATACGTCTTTGTCGGGCTAAACGCCGCTTTTTTTGGATGAAAGCTCGATGAACTTAGAGTTACTCCGGGTTTGTGCTTCTCAGCCAAGCTTTCCACTGCGCACCAGAGCTTGACCAGCGCTTGAGCAATAACAAGCCAGCCCCTAACTGACGCAAGTCCATTTGTTGCAACCACTCTTCCACATGCTGGTCGGCAGCACTGCCTGGGTCTACTGTACTAAGAACAAGGGCAACATCCGCTGCGTCCACGCGCATCGCCTCTACCTGATTTTTGAAGCAATGGATCCGGACAGTACGCTGCTCAGCAGCATCGCCCGGCCGAATCTGCACATAATCCGTTGGCGAGTAAGCCACGTAAAGCTTACGCGTAGCTGCATCGTAATCATAAACCGTAGGGGACAGCCGCCATTCCACCAGCTGGCCCTCGTCGATGTAGAGCAGCAACAAAGCGGACCAGTCCGGCGCGTGCCAGGCGTACGCCAAGGGGTAGTGCCCGGCTGGTGTATGCAAAATAGCGCCCTGCCGCAGCAGCGCTTCAAGTCGGTCGGAAACGGTCATCGTATGCTTCATGGTAAGAAAATGGAGAAAGGGGCCAAGGTGTTCATGGCGGAATAATGGGCATGCAATACCTTTATTTACAGGCCACTTACGAAAAAAGGCTTATCTTCGCAGGCGCGCCCTCAAGATTTGAAAAGATTGAAAACAGAAAGACCTTGAAATTTACAGAATTTGGATTCGAAGAAGCCTTGCAAGAAGGGCTAGACGCTATGGGTTTTGAGAAAGCCACCCCCGTACAGGAGCAAGCCATTCCACCCATCATGGAGGGCAAAGACGTACTCGCTTGTGCGCAGACCGGGACCGGCAAAACCGCTGCCTTTCTGCTGCCCATGCTCAATGACCTGTCTAAAAACCCCAACGAAGAGGCGGTGCAAGTGCTCATCATAGAGCCTACCCGAGAGCTCGCCCAGCAAGTGGATAGAGAACTTGAAGCGCTTTCCTATTTCACCAACGTCAGCTCCATCGCTATCTACGGCGGCCGGGACGGCCACGCTATGGAGCAGGAAAGACGGGCACTGAAGCGGGGCGCAAGCATCATCGTGGCCACACCGGGGCGCTTGACTTCCCACCTGGATATGGGGTATGTCAACTTTGACGCCCTGCGATTCCTCATCCTCGACGAAGCGGACCGCATGCTCGACATGGGCTTTGCGCCGGCCATCATGAATATCGTCCACAAACTGCCGCGCGAACGGCAAACGCTATTATTTTCCGCAACCATGCCGTCGCAAATCCGGAAATTTGCCAAGCAGATTCTCAACGAGCCGATTGCGGAGATCAACATCGCCATTTCCAAGCCGGCCGAAAATATACTGCAGCTGGCCTACGAAGTGGACGACAGCGCCAAAATACGCTTGACGCAAAAGGTGCTGGAGGCCAATCAGCGACTAGAGCGCGTCATCATTTTCGCCGGGCGGAAAAGAACAGTCAAAGAATTGGCCCAATCCCTGAAACAAAAGGGTATGAGCGTAGGGGCCATACACTCTGATCTCTCGCAGGACGAGCGCGAGGAGCAATTGCATGCCTTTAAGTCTGGTAAAACCCCGGTCATTGTCGCTACAGATGTTATCTCACGGGGTATTGACGTCAAAGGCATCGATGCGGTAATCAATTTTGACGTACCGGGGGATGCGGAAGATTATGTGCACCGCATTGGCCGTACCGCACGCGCCGAGGCTTCCGGCATGGCATTCACATACGTCAACGCCGAGGATGCCTACCGCTTTCGAAAAATTGAAGACTTGATTGAGCGCAAAGTACAGCGCCTGCCTTTGCCCGAGGAGCTGAAAGACGCTACGCCGAAGCCGAAAGGCCGCAGAGGCGGTGGTGGCTACCGGGGACGAGGTAAGGGTGGGAAAAAACGTTCCGGAAAAGGCAGAAGAAAGGGAAAACGGTAGGAGTAGCCTAACAGGAAGCAAAGCCTGCCAATTCGCAGTTCATAGAAATTTGATTGCCAAAGCTATGTCATTGCTTCTCAAAACGTAGCAAGCAGGAGCAAACTCAACTCATCGCTTGCTCCTGCCTATATCCTTCCAAATCCATTGAAGGGGCTACTGCCCGTATCCGGGAACGACACTTTCCACAGGCACCCGCGCACCATCCTGATAGGCGACTACCCATGCATCGGGTATACCGATTTTCTGCATGTAGCTGCGCACCATATCGGCGCGGTCAATATCCCGGAATTTGCCGATAATGATCTTCTGCATGCCGCCCTCTTCCTCTATATCCATATTATCCCCTTCTCCATCAAGGTCAGCGGGCATGCCCAGTTCGCTGAAGGCACCGATCTGTACCCGGAACACAATACCGGACATGTCGTCGGAGGTAACAGGCCGCGGCGGCGATTGTGGCCCCTCGCTGCTTTCCGCCCGGTCAAGCGCGGATTGGGTTTCCGCCAAGCTGTTTTGCAGGCGCGTCAGCTCGCGCTCCAGTTGAGCAATGCGCGAACGGCGGTTGGTCTTCTCCACCTCCAGTTCATTGATTTGGCTAGACAGCTCCTGCGCCTCGCGCTTGTAACGGTCTTTTTCTTCCACCAAGTCTTTTAGGGCCGCCGGGTTGCGCTTGAAGTCTTTGGCTTTACGCTTCCATTCTCTCTTCTCATCCCGGGAAAGCTCTTGGGCTTGAAGCGGGCTCACGCCAGCGGTAAAGCATAGCAAACCGGCTATTAGCAATAGCATTCTCATGGTATATTCTGTTTTAGTCCAATAATAGTAATCTCCCAATTGCTCCTTTTTATTGTGCTATCTTAGGGGAAGCTGAACAAATTTGTAGCCAAGCCAAGGGCACCGGAGGAGTACATGCTTACAATTATAGCCCAAAAATAGGAAATTCTGTGCGCTTATGCCCAGCTGTTTTAGCTGTGTAGCAAGCCCGCCAGCGCAAACAAGCCGTATTCCACAAAGAAAAGCAGCCAAATCGACTGGTAATACCGCGCAATAGAAGCTTGTTGCCCTAAGTCTACCCGGCCAATAGACCACCACAAGAACCCCAGCATCCCCAAATGGCCCAAGCTGAATACCCACGGGTGTGCCTGCATCTCTACCGCAAGCGGCAGCAGGGCTAACAGCAAAAACAAGAAGCTGAGCAGCCCATTGCCAATCAGAAACACCCGCCGCACGCCTAACTTTATGGAAAGGGTCTCTATCGCAAAGGCCTGATCACCTTCCGTATCCGGCATGTCCTTGAACCAGGCGATGATCAAGCCAAAGACGAAAATGGAAAAGGTCAGCCAGGCTACGGTCGGCGTGATCCGGGTACCGCCGTTGATCTGCCAGTGAAAATGCAGGAACAATAGCAAGTTGACAATCAGGCCCCGCACGGCGATAATGCAGAACGCCGCCCAAAAGTAGAAGCGCTTGAGCCGGAATGGGGGCAGGGAATAGGCCGTACCCAGCAACAGGCTGAGCACAACGGTTAGCAACAGGTAACGCCCCAGCCAAACCGCCAGCACGAGCGAAATTGCCAAGCCTACGCCGATAATAATCTTGCCGGTGCGTATGGAAAAATCCCCGGACGCCAGCGGCAGGTAAGGCTTGTTGATGCGGTCTATGTCAATGTCTGTGAGCTGATTCAGCCCCACGATGTAGATATTGGCCCCCAGGCAGCTTAGCAAAGAGCCCACAAACAAGCCGGTATGCCATGAAGTGCCTTCTGCGTAAGAAAGCGCCAGCAAATACAGCGCCAGCAAGCTCAAAGTGGTCCCCACAATAGTATGTGGGCGGGAAAAACGGGCGAACGAGATAAAAAATGACTTCATACTTTCATGGCTTGCAGCACTCCAAATTTAATGAGCCCCCGCTTGTACCCTTTCGTCATCTGCCGCATCGCCCAGGCGCCTTTGATAGTCGGCCAGCCGGCTTGCATCAAGCCTTTGATGCTTTGTAGGCGCAGGGCAGATTGAATGACGGCTTTCCAGAAGGGGGCCACAGCCTCGCTCCAGTCCTCGGTTTTTACCGCCTGAAAGCCGGCTTGCAAAGCGTGCTGCCGCAGTTGCGACAGGGGGACGAACGGCGGCAGGTGGTAGAGCCGCTGCAGTTTTTCCAGTACCCGATGATCCGCATACGCCAGTGGCGGCGGGGTTTCGCGGTGGCACCAGGTAGCCAGCAGCAAGCGGCCGCCAGGCTCCAGCAATTCGTAGAACATCGTTAGCAAAGCCGCTTTATCAGCGATGTGCTCGGCGCTTTCCAGCGACCAGATCAGGTCGAAAGGGCCGTCTTCTTTGCCTAGGGTCATCATGTCGCGGGCTTGTATAGTGACGCGCTCCCTCAGCCCCGCCAGTTCGTTGTACCGGGCGGCGCGTTCCGCCTGTACGCTGCTTAGGGTACACCCAAACACACGATTGGCACCGAGTTTTTGAGCCAGCAGCCGGGCACTGCCCCCTACACCACAGCCGGCATCCAACACCGACTGTGCCTGTTCTACCCCGCCCCACTGCAGCAGCTCTTCTACCAAATCGAGCTGCGCCTGTTGGTGGTCTTTGTCCAAGCGGTCGCCGTAGTACCCGTGGTGCATATGCTCCCCCCAGGTATCCAGCCAGATGGGCGTGGAAGCATCATAGAATTTTTTGATCTGTTGGTTGAGCGCGTCCATAAGCCAAATCGTTTAAAAGATGATGAATAACAGCAGTACAATAATGGCGGCAAGCACGACCAGCGCCGTAATCTGCTGCCGGTTGAGCCGCTCCCGTTGTGCTTCGGGAATAGGGTCCCGCTTTTTGAAAGCCAGGCGCAGATGGCCGACCAGAGCTGCCGGAATAAAAATAAAACCGGCCAATGACCCAATGATGACCCGGAAGATAAGCAAAATCTGCCGCCCTAGCCCCATGCGTTCTTGCTCTTCCGCTGAGGATGCTGCCTCGGGCGGGTCTGCCGCGTGCAGCGGGCGGCGGCCTGCTAATGCAATGCCGTACTTCCCTTTGCCTTCCACCCACTGCGGCTTGACGTAGCACACCTCCAGCTCTTCGAAGCCGGCCTCCCGGAACCACTGCCAGTAGGCTTCTTCTTCCGGGAACAACATCCACAACTCTGCCATAAAACGGCCGATAGGGTTGGCTGGCTCAAGCGGGCCAATCATCAAGGCAATCCCCCCCGGCTTGACCACCCGGAAGGCTTCCCGTATGCCCTTGGCGGGGTCGGGCCAATATTCAATACTGCCCGCTGACACATACCGGTCGAATTGCTGGCTGGGAAAAGGGATATTTTCTGCATCGCCCTGTTGGAAAGTACACCCCTGCAGCACCGGCTTGGCTTTCGCTTGCTCCATTTGGTGCGGGCTTTGGTCCACGCAAGTCACCTGCTGCGGCGAAACGTAGCGTACGATCCCCTCCGTGGTAAAGCCAGTACCCGAGCCCACGTCTATCACCGTGATGCCTGCTTCGTCCAGCTGGGCCAACTTTAGGGCTTTATCCCGCATCGGGGCGGTCCAGAACAGTGGGTTGACCAACTTGTCGTAAAAAATAGACAAAAAGCGGTAAAACCAGTAGGCTTCTCTCTTGTGTTGTACTAATCGCATAGGTGCTCGTTATTGAAATGATGGCGTAGCAGGTGAACATTTTCCCGGCTGCGGGCTTGAAAAGGAAAGCCTAATTTACACAATTACCTTAAAAGAACGATTATGTGGAAAGAGTCAGACAATAAACTCAAAGCAACCTTCAAGTTCGAAGACTTTACCCAGGCCTTCAGCTTTATGACTGAAGTGGCCTTCAAGGCAGAAAAACTGCAGCACCACCCCGACTGGCACAACGTATACAACACCGTGGACTTTGCCCTCAGCACCCACGACGCTGGCGATGTGGTGACCGACAAAGACCGGGAGCTCGCCCATGAGATTGACAAAATCTTCAAGCGCTACGAGTAGCAGGCCTTAGTAACCGCCGTTTTTTTAAACCTATAGTTTTCCACGATAGGATATGTGAAAAATTGACGCCGCTATTTTTTTGGCTGGCAAGTCAAAAAACGTAGGCATCCGTACGGACGTCGAGGCTTTTTGAGGCAGCTAGCCGGAAAAAGAGCAAGTCAAGATTCACAAATTCTGCCTTGGAGAACTATTAGTACCTCCTGTTTGTTGAAGGGCGTACATTTGCAATCCCTTGCCAAATAACCAGCCATTTTTTAAAACCAAAGGATTATGCATACAACGCCCAAAGTGGGAATAGACGACCTTGCCGTCTACCTACCCTCCCTCTATCTGCCTATCAAAACCTTGGCGCAAGCCCGGGATTTGGAGTACGCCAAGCTCAACAAAGGACTCGGTTTGGAAGCAATGGCTGTGGCGGACGCCCACGAAGACGTCGCTACGATGGCTGCCAATGCCGTACTGCAGCTCATGCAACGCAACGGCCTCAAACCTGAGCAGGTGGGCCGTATCTACATGGGCACAGAAAGTACCGTGGACGGCTCTAAGCCTATGGCCTCTTATGTGCTGGATATGCTGACGCAGTACTACGCAGAAGAGGAGGGCAAAGACGCCTTTCTAAATTGCGATGTAGTCGACCTCACTTTCGCCTGCATCGGCGCGGTGGATGCGCTGCAAAATACGCTGGATTGGGTCCGGGGAGGAAAAGACCGCATCGGCATAGTGGTCGCCTCTGACATCGCCCGCTACGATATGGCTTCCGGCGGGGAATACACGCAAGGAGCAGGCGCAGTGGCCATGCTGGTCAAACAAGACCCAAGCTTGCTGAGCATACACGACAGCTGGGGCGTCGCTAGCCGCAGCGTGCATGATTTTTTCAAACCGCTCCGGCAATATTCTAAACAGCAGATTGTAGCGGAGGCATTGCGCGAAAGCGGACAAGACGAAGCGCAGGTACAAGCCACTCTCCAAAAGATGGACGATAGCGAAGCTGCCAATGGCCTACTTTCCCACCCGGATGCATTCGTGGACGTACACCGGGACACCCCGGTATTTGACGGTCCCTACTCCAATGCCTGCTACCAAAAACGCATCGGCGAGGCGCTACAGCACTACACCCGGAAAGCTGGCCTTGATGCCCGACAGCCGGTAACCGACGACTGGCACCGCATGGTTTTTCATTTGCCCTATGCCTACCAAGCGCGGCGTATGTTTGCCGAGCTGTATATGGAAGAAAGCAAAAAAAGAGGTGATTGGGAGCGTACGGCGGCACTGATAGAACAAGAGGAGCCCCAGCCAGCACAGTACGAAGCGGAAGCCGACTACGAAAAGGCCAAAGCAAAATACCTGCGGGCGGTTACCAAGACGGAGCGCTACCGGCGTTTCGTTGCCGAAAAGATCGAAAAGGGCGAGCGCGCCTCCTCTAAAGTCGGCAACCTCTACACCGCTTCTATCTTCTTGGCGCTGATGAGCACGCTGGAAGCAGCATTGCAATCGGAGCGCGACCTCACCCATTCCACCTTCGGTTTTTTTGCCTACGGCAGCGGCTCCAAATCCAAAGTATTCACCGCTACGGTAGAGCCAGGCTGGCGGGCCAGCACCGAGCAATTCCAATTTATGGCATCCCTCGAGAAGCGGCACGAGCTGGACTACGATACCTACGAGCGCCTACACCGGAGCACGCAAATGGAAAGCGTGCAGCCGCCTAGAGGTGCATTTTACCTCAAGCACATCAACCGAGAGAAAGGTGTACGGGAAGGTGCCCGCGCTTATAGTTGGCGGGCGGTGGAGGCGGTGGCAGCTCCGTTGGTGAAGTAGCTGAGACCCGACCCCGGGCAGTATGATGTCGGAGTCAGGCCCGTACTTTCACGCCCGGCGGCGCACCTGCTCAATATAATCCCCAGCGCCCGGCTGGCTGAGCAAGTTGCCCAGTACCTCCTTAGCGCGGAACAACTGTGCCTTCACCGTGCCGAGCGGAATATCCAGATCGGTAGCAATCTCTTCGTAGCTCAACTCCTCGAAGTAGCGCAGTTCTATCATAAGGCGGTATTTGGGCGTCAGCCGGCCGAGCAACTCACGCATCAGCTCCAGCCGCTGCTCGCGGATGTAGCTTTGCTCGGGGTCAAGAGTGTAACCGGGTATATTGTGGGAGTAGTCGCTGCTGTAGTCTCCGTCCATAGGCTCGTCTATGGACAGCATGTGCAGGCGCTTTTTGCGGATGTGGTCGATGCCGTTGTTGATGGCGATACGGTACAGCCAAGTGCTGAACGCATAGCGCGGCGTATAGCTCGCCAATTTGGAGAAGGCCTTGCCGAAGGCCTCGATGGTGAGGTCGTCGGCATCTTCCCGGTTGTTGACCATCTTCAGCATCATGTGGAAGATCGGGTTGCGGTAGCGGTCCATCAAAAGTTGGTACGCTTTTTGACTCCCCTTAATCGCGGCTTTGACGAGGGTGTAGTCTTCGGTAGCGCTGTTCAGGGCGCTGTAGCTTTTGGGCTGGGTCTGTTGTACTGCTATGTCCATGGTTCCTTTGTTTTAAAAAGGGCTGGCGCGAAAAGCAGGTAGTAGAAAATATACAGTGCATCAAAAATGGGGACCCAGTAAATGAGTGAGGGGTCTCGTAGTTTTCTCAAAGTAAAATAGTACACCGCAGAGACTACCACTATCCGTGCCAGATAGTTAATAATTACGATTATTGCCAAATTGTGAAACAGGATAGAGGCGAGCCCCAAGACGTAATGGCCGAAATGGCTGGCGGAAAGCAGGCCTAGTAAGAGCTGATGCTGCCAACGGTAACGGCTGCCCGTGCTTAAGTGCCTCTTTTTTTGGCGATAGTAGCCTCTCGAACTACTCTTTGGTTGAGAATATACGAATGCAAGGGGTGATAGTACCACCCGAGTATTGTTAGCGGCCGCTACTTGATTGACGAACAAATCGTCGTCACCGGAAGTAACTGCCTGGTGCGACGCAAAACCTCCTGCTTGCTCGAACAGGGATTTGCGATACGCTAAATTGCGCCCCACTCCCATGTAGGGGCATCCGACGAATGCAAAGGAAAGATATTGGATAGCAGAATAGACGGTCTCAAAGCGGATGAAAGCATTTAAAATGCCTTCGTCTTTAAAGTATGGGCTGTAGCCCAGTCCGATTGTTGTAGATCCTTCTACAGCAGCCTGCATTTGCGTGACCCATTGGGTACTTGCAGGTTGGCAGTCGGCATCGGATAAGAGGACAATTTTGTTTTTAGCAGCGTTGATGCCCTCACTCAAGGCTGCTTTTTTCCCACGTGCATCTTTGGTAGTGATGCTTACGATGCGCAATATGGGGTTTTTTCGCTGAATCTCCAAAAGAACATCCAAACTTTTATCGGAAGAGTGGTCATTTACCACGATTAACTCGTAGTCCGGGTGGTCTTGCGCAAGAAAATACGGCAAATACCGCCTGAGCTGCTTGGCTTCGTTACGGGCGCAAATAATAATGGAAACTGGTTCTGCCGGCACCGAAGGGGGCGGGGCAGGCCGGTGAAGGGCAAAGCGCAGGAAGGGCCCTAACCAATAGAGCAGCTGCACTGCGGTGGCGGCGAGGAAGAGCAACAGTATGGCTTGGTCTAGATAAAGGGGCAAGGTTGTTTTGGGGGGAAGATACGGAAAGTTGAAGGGGTGGCGGGGTGGTAAGCTTGGAGGGTTGAAGGGTTGAAAGGTTGGCACGGTGTTCAGCTCGCGGGTTGAAGGGTTGAAAGGTTGGCGGGGTGGTAGGCTCGGAGGGTTCTAAGGTTGAAAGGTTGGGCGGGACGGTAAGCTCGGAGAGTTGAAGGGTTGAAAGGTTTACCCTGAAGGCGGATGACCAAAGGGAAGGAGTCCTTCAAGGTTGGCGCGGCGGGCAACACTTCAACTTTTCAACCTGGCAACTTTTCAACCTGGCACGGTGGGCAACACTTCAACTTTTCAACCTGGCAACTTTTCAACTGGGCACGGTGGGCAACGCTTCAACTTTTCAACCTGGCAACTTTTCAACTGGGCACGGCGGGCAACACTTCAACTTTTCAACCTGGCAACTTTTCAACCGGGCACAGTGGGCGGGACGGTTAGCTCACGCGCACGGTGGGCAAGGCTGCCACCTTAAAAGGTGAAAAAATGAGGCTCTAAAAGCAAAAGAGTTCAGGGCAAAGAACTATCTTACATGAGAGCGGGTTTTTCTACAACGGCAATAGAAATGAAAATGAATAAATATCAAGAATACATCAGCATTGACCCCAATATCCGTTTCGGCAAGCCCTGTATAAAAGGTACCCGTATCGCTGTTTCAGATATACTGCAATGGCTTGCCTCTGGTATGAGCTATGAAGAGATACTCATAGACTTTCCGACTCTTAAGCAGGAGCACCTCTTCGCCGCGCTGGCCTTTGCAGCTTACCGGGAGCAAATAACTCAAATTATCGCCGCGTAAAATGAAATTACTGCTGGATGCCAATCTTTCTTGGCGATTGATCAGTTTACTGTCGCCAAAATTTGGACACGTGGAGCATGTAGATCGCTGTGGCTTACCGGTTCCTGCTAGCGATATTGCGATATGGAATTGGGCGGAAGACAACAATGCCATGATCGTAACGAATGATGAAGATTATTACCACTTTTCTGTCCAAAAAGGCTTCCCCCCTAAGGTTATACTACTCAGAACGGGGAACCAATCAACTGAGAATATCAAAAGCCTATTGATCCGCCATCATGAACAAATCACAGCCCTGCACGAAAGTACTCAGTATGGTCTCTTGGAAATCGTCTGACGATACTTGTACTGGATAAGAGGGTTGGGCGGGGTGAAAGGTTGGGCGGGGTGTTCAGCTTGCGGGTTGAAAGGTTGGCGCGGCGGTAAGCTTGGAGGGTTGAAGGGTTGAAAGGTTTACCCTGAAGGCGGATGACCAAAGGGAAGGAGTCCTTCAAGGTTGGCGCGGTGGTAGGCTCGGAGGGTTCTAAGGTTGAAAGGTTGGGCGGGACGGTAAGCTCGGAGAGTTGAAGGGTTGAAAGGTTTACCCTGAAGGCGGATGACCAAAGGGAAGGAGTCTTTCAAGGTTCGCGCGGCGGGCAACGCTTCAACTTTTCAACCTGTCAACTTTTCAACTGAGCACGGTGGGCAACACTTTAACTTTTCAACCTGTCAACTTTTCAACTGGGCACGGTGGGCAACCCTTCAACTTTTCAACCTGTCAACTTTTCAACTGAGCACGGCGGGCAACACTTCAAATTTTCAACCTGCCAACTTTTCAACTGGGCACGGTGGGCAACACTTCAAATTTTCAACCTGCCAACTTTTCAACTTTCCAACTACCCCAAAAAGCAGAAGGGCTATCTACCCACTCAGGAGTTAAGATAACCCTTCAACTCAATCGACGTTCTAACTTTTCAACCCTTTAAGAGTCCATCTTTTCCGTCATTTCCTCCTTAGGCGCAGCTTGCAGCTCAATGGACAAGCCGACGCGGTCGTTGATGATTTTGTCTTTGGCCAAGCCTAGCGCGGAAGAGCCGTACATCACCTTCCATTCGGTGCGGTCGATGGTGAACTGTGGCGTGCTTGCCGTGAGCTTGTTTTCCATCATATTGATCGTAGCGGGAATAGTGACGCTCTTGGTAATCCCCTTTAGCGTCAAATTACCTACGATTTGGTGGGTCGCATCGGGGTTGTCGCCGGCCTGCTTGACTTCCACGATCTCGAAGGTGCCCTCCTCGTATTCGCTGACGTTGAAAAAGTCATCGCTCTTGAGGTGGCCTTCGAGCTTCGCTTTACCGTCGTCCGGGGCGAGGTCGGTATCCGTAATAGACGTCATATCGAGGGTGAAAGTACCGTCTACGATGTTACCGTCATTCACCGTGAGTGTGCCGCTCTTGAGGTTGATGTACCCAGTGTGTTGGTCGCCCAGTAGCTTACTGCCTACCCAGTTGACTTTGCTCGCATCGGTATTCACCGTGTAGGTCATACCTTCTTGGGCAGCAGCTTCAGTGGCTTCCGATTTTTCAGCTTTTTCGCCAGCTTCTACCTGCTCACCTTCGGGCGCGCCGTTGCAAGCGAGAAATCCGACCGCCAATAATGCGAGTACGAGAATGTTTAGTGTGGTTTTCATATGGATAACTTGTTTAAAGAATGAATGATCAATGCGGTAAGAACGCTGTCCGCATAGTGTATGTTACTTTGCTGTTGATTTTTCCTTTTTAGAAGGAACGTTGGGCGTGAGCCCGTCCAAAAACTGCATCGTTTGGTCCAAGCTGCCTAGCACTTTAACCTTTTGGGGGAGCTTGACTGCCTGCGTGACCACCTGATAACCGGAGAGCAGCAACTGGCTATCGGGAAGGTTTTCCGCCAAACGGTCAATATACTGCTGCAACGGCTCCTTGCTGAAAGTCTCCGTGATCATAGTGAAAATATAATCCGGCTTGTAGATGTTGCTAGCATCCTTCAGGTCAGTCAGTGTGATGTCTTGCCCTACATAGATGACGTGATTACCGCGTGATTTGAGCAGGTAGTGCATGAAAAGCATGGACAACTCCTGTTTCTCGCCTTCCGGAAGGTAAATCAAGAAACGGTTACCGTCTTTCCCATTCACCAACGGCTCGTTGTCGATCGCCACCACGATTTTTTGGCGGATGAGGTAGCTCATAAAGTTTTCCTGAACGGGATTGATAGACCCCGTGAGCCATAGCACACTGAGCTTGTCTAGGAAAGGGTAGATAATCTCAAGCATAGTACGCTCGAAGCCCAGCTGCTGTATATTGGTCCGGATGATGCGGTCGAATTTGTACTCGTCCATCTCGATCATGGAGATGGTCAGCGCATCAAGCTGCGTACCGTATTCGAAATTGATTTCGGAAATAGCGGCCACTTTCTCGGCGATTTCCTCCCGGCTCATTTGGGCAATTTTGGAAATTTTGATGCCGTTTTTGTTGAGCAGGGCGATGTTGAGGATAAACTTCAGGTCATCATCCAGGTAGTAACGTATATTGGTCTTGGTCCGGTGGGGATGGATAATATCGTACCGCTGCTCCCACACGCGTAATGTGTGAGCTTTAATGCCCGAAAGCTTTTCCAAGTCTTTTATGGAGTAAACGGCCACTTTGCAATGCGTTTTAAATCAATCACTTAGGGCGTATCAGCAAAATAGGTTGGTCAATTGTTGATATGAACATTGAGCTAACAGAGAAAGCGTGAAAATGTTTAAATATAATTGTTGCCGGCCCTATATTTACAGAGCGTGTGATTAAAAATAGTCAGCCATGCTACCTAAAATGCATGCACAAATATAAAGCTCCTTGGGTTCTCAATTTTTTCTTTAATTTTAGCTCTATCACAAAACAGCCGTCCTACTTATACAAAAAATGCAACTATGAAGCGGAGTTTTACCCTTTTCACCCTACTGTTCACCCTGCTCTTCGCCACCGCTGCGAGCGCTCAGGATACTTGCGCCTACACCCTCAACTTGAATGGCGCTTTCATTGGAAGCTGGACGGGAAGCAGCGTGACCGTCAGCGTAGATGGTGCTGCTACTGACTACACCCTCGCCGGTTCTGAGATAAACGCGACCTTCGATATACCGGTAGTAGAAGGCGACGAAATCACGGTAACGTTCAATGCCGGGGTTTTCGCCGCTGAGGTGAGCTATGCCCTGTTAGACCCCAACGGCTTCCTCCTTTTTGAGGATGGGATCATCGGGGCCCCCGAATTGGGCGAAGTCTACAGTACTACCGCTGTTTGCCCCGATTGCGCGATCATTGATGATGCTTCGGTGGACATTACCGACATCCGGGCTTTTCAGGTGGATGTCTCTTGGATACCTGCTGACTTGGAAGGAAGCACCCTGCTGCAATACGGAGAAAGCGGCTTTATGCCCGGCGATGGTGATTTCAGGACGGCAAACGGAGCGGCCACCACCCTTACGGGCCTGATGGAAAATACCGCTTATGACCTCTATCTGGCCGCCATCTGCGAAGAAGGAGACACTAGCGCGTTCATCGGCCCTTTCCCTTTCATGACGCTGTTTGCTAACGATGTGGGCGTCAGTGCCGTCACTTCGCCTATCACCGGCTGCGAGCTTGGCGTATCCGACAGTATTGTCCTAAACATTACCAACTTTGGCGGTACACCGCAGACGCTGATCCCGTTCAACTTTAGTGTGAATAGCTTACCCGGCGGCGTAAGCATGCCTACCGATGGCGTCTATACCGGCGTGCTGGGCACCGACAGTACGGATATCGCCACTTTTGATGCCTCTTTCGACACCTCAGAGCCTGGCAAGTATTTGTTCGAAGTGTGGACGGACCTAGAGGAAGACAGCGACCGCTCCAATGACACCACCGAGCTGCTGCTTGTCAATCTGCCGGTTATTACCGATTACCCCTACACGCAAGATTTTGAAGCCGATGACGGTATCTGGTATACAGAAGCGGAAGGCGATGCCGGCAGTAGCTGGGAATACGGCCGGCCGCAGGGTGATGTCGTGAGCGGTACCATCAGCGGCAACAACGCTTGGGTGACCAACGCAGACGGGCCGTACGCTACGAATGAACGCTCTTTCTTGGCTTCCCCCTGCTTTGACTTCAGCAGCTTTACCGAAGACCCCATCATCAGCTTTTACCTCAACCTCAACACCGAAGCGTGCTGTGATGAGCTGTGGCTGGAAGCATCCACCGATGATGGCGAGACTTGGGCCAAAGTGGGCGAACAGGGAGACGGTTTGAATTGGTACAACGACTCCTTCAACGATTGGTGGGACGGCAACGGCGGTGTAGCAGGCTGGCACTTTGTCTCTAATGAATTGAGCGGCCTGGCCGGCGAACCTAATGTACGCCTGCGCTTTGTCTTGAATGCCGACATCGTTACCGAAGAGGAAGGTGCCGCCATCGACAACATTTACATCGGCACAGAGCCAGAAGACGATCTGGCGGCCGTTGCTCTGCCCGGCGTTACGCTCGGCATCTGCGGCGACAGCACACAGGAAGTCACCCTCGAAGTGGCCAATACCGGCAACAACCTGATCGTAAGCCCCGAAGTCAATTACAGCGTCAACAACGGGCCGGTGGTCACCGAAATGCTGGAAAGCACCCTATTACTGGCGGGAGATGTGGAAACGTATACTTTTGAACAGACCTTCGACAGCTTCACACCCGGCGTATATGTTGTGGAAGCCTGGACCAACTGGGCCACCGATGTGTATGGCGGCAATGACACCGTTACCGTCACGCTGAACAACACAGTAGGCGAGTTGCCGTTTTTAGAGAACTTTGAGTCCACGCAAATCCCGGAAGACTGGACTACCACGGGCAGCGTAACGGTAGGCAACGGGCACAATAATGCCAGTTTCGTGCTCTTCGCCAACCTGTGGTCGGCTAACAGCGCTGTATCTGTAGAAACTGCTCAGTTCGGCCCCATCATGGAGGGGGACACCCTGCGCTTCGATTACCGCTACGTGGATTTTTCCGAAGGCACCGTCCCGACCATCTTGACTCCCGAGGACTCCTTGATCGTGGAGCTATCTACAGATTGTGGGGCTAACTACGAGGCCGTACGGGTGATTACCGGCGAAAACCACTTGCCCAGCGCTACGCTTACGGAGGTTGCCATTCCACTTGATGAGTACGCCGGCAACTTCCTGCGGCTACGCATGCGCGCCTTGTGGGCTGCTGGAGATTACTTCTTAGATATCGACAACATCAACATTCGCCGTTGCAGCAGCCTAGACCTCTTGGCCGAAGTAGTAGACGCAAGCGGCCAAGACGTTATGGACGGCCGCATCGCTGTAGTACCCACGGGCGGCGTAGGGCCCTTCGAGTACAGCTGGAGCACGGGTGCCACCGGTGCTGTGCTAGATAGCCTCTCAGCCGGCAACTACGAAGTAACGGTAACCGATGCCCTGGGCTGCGTAGATATCTTGGATGTAGGCGTAGGCGTGACCAACACTGCCGAAGCCATCCCCCAAATTGGCACCATCACCCTGGCGCCTAACCCGACTTCCGATCAGACACAACTCGAAGTAAACTTCCTGCAACCTATGGATGCCCGCATACAGGTACTCAATACCGTAGGCCAACTGCTGTACGAGATCCGCGATCGACAGGTACGAAACAGCAACTACACACTGGACCTGAGCCGGTATGACAGCGGCCTGTATTTCGTCCGGGTCATTGCCGGCGGGCAAGCCCGTACCGTAAAATTGATCAAAGCCGGGCAGTAATGGCGGTTGCGCCTGTCCTCTGGCGGAGCGGCTTCCTGCGACTGGAAGCCGCTCCGTTTTTTTTGGCGCTAGCCTCCATCTTCCCTTAGTAAACTATTTGCCCTGCTAAACGTATCAAGTTTACCCCTTTCCGTGAATCCAAAAACAGCAGTACGCTGCCCGCAGAAAGGGGCTAATCCGTAATACGACATGAAAATAGGTATTGTTTGTTACCCGACATACGGCGGCAGCGGAGTTGTCGCCACAGAACTCGGGCTTGGGCTGGCCAAGCGTGGGCACGAAGTACATTTTATCACCTACAAAAGACCAGCCCGGCTGTCCGCTTTTCATGAAAATGTCGTCTTCCACGAGGTCTCTACGCAAGATTACCCGCTCTTCGAGTACACGCCCTACGACACCTCCCTGGCCAGCAAGCTGGTAGACGTGGTCAAGTTTGAAGACCTAGACTTACTGCACGTCCACTACGCTATCCCGCACGCTGCTGTCGCTTACATGGCGAAGAAGATACTGCTTACGCAAGGCAAGTACATCCCCGTTGTCACCACCCTGCACGGCACTGATATCACGCTTGTAGGTAATGACAATTCCTTTGCGCCGGTCGTCGCTTTCTCCATCAATAAGTCAGATGGTGTGACCGCCGTCTCGGAAAGCCTCAAGCAGCAAACCTACGAGTACTTTGATGTCCACAACGACATCCGGGTCATCAACAATTTCATTGATTTCGACCGCTTTCGCCGCAGCAACAAAGACCATTTCAAAAAAGCAATCGCCCCCGAAGGCGAGCGCATACTCGTTCATGTTTCCAACTTTCGTAAAGTCAAGCGGGTAGAGGATGTACTGCAAGTCTTCAAAAGGGTGTACGATGAAATGCCTTCCAAACTCCTGCTCATAGGCGACGGTCCCGAGCGCCACAACTTGGAAGAACGCTGCCGCGAAATGAAGCTTTGCCACGAGACCCGTTTCCTCGGCAAACAAGATGCTGTGGAAGAACTCCTAGCTATTTCTGATTTGTTCATCATGCCGTCCGGAAGCGAGAGCTTTGGCTTGGCTGCCCTAGAAGCTATGGCCTGCGAGGTGCCTGTCATTTCCTCCAACATAGGCGGGCTACCCGAAGTCAATATTCACGGCGAGACCGGCTACCTCAGCGAAGTTGGCGACGTAGAGGATATGGCTGCTAACGCTATCAGCATACTAAAAGACGAGGGCAAGCTGAAACAATTTCGGAAAAACGCCCTGGAGCAAGCCCGCCGCTTCGACATCGACAAGATACTGCCGCAGTATGAGCAGTACTACGAGGAGGTTGTCAAAACTGCCGTATACTCTTAATTAATCACCATTATTTTGGTCACCGCCGCATCCGGCTGCGCATTGAAGCTCGTAAAGCTGGAATTGGTACTGGAGAATACAAGGTACACGCCCGTTTGAACCCGCCTGCCATTGTAATCGCGGGCGTTCCAGATGGCTTGCCCGCCTAGCGCTTGGGTTTCAAAGACCAGCTTTCCACTCAAGTCGGTGATCTTTACAATCGCATCCCGCGCAAGCCCTTTTATTGCGATCGGCCCTTCGTAATTTTCGCGCACCGGATTGGGGTATACCTGAATATCAGATTGATGTGTACGGCCGCCGGCAACCGCGTCTCCCTGATAAGAAATCAACCCTTCCGCAGTACCGATAAACACTTCCCCAGTCTGCTGGTCTACCGCAATATCGATGATGTTATTGTCAAACAACGGGCTGTTGTCCACCGTGAAGCGGTCAATTTGCTCTTCCCCACTCGGCGACAGCAGGAACACGCCATTCTGCGTACCCACCCATTTGCGGTTAGCACCATCTACGGCAATGGTGGTAACATTCTCGGTTTCCAGCAAAAAAGCGCCAAAGCCATCCTGCTCCACAATGCGGCGGGTACCTTGGCAAACCGGCTCAAAGGCGCTGCCTCCACACTCAAAGATCACTACACCAGCATTAGTGCCTACCCAAATATCGCCGTCCAAATCGGCCGTGACACAATTCACGTCGTTAGTGGGCAGCTCGCTATTGTTGCTGTTGAACGCCCGGCAGCGGTTGTCGGTATCATCCGCGATGTCGCCTTCGTCAAAAACGAGTAGGCCGTTGCTGGCACTCAAGGAACGCATCCACTTAAAACCGTTGCCGTCTACAGCGATATCTTGAATCGCATTGTCGCCGCAACCGGCCAGCGCAAAGCTCTTCCACTCCCCGCCGGGCTGCAGGACGGACAGCGGCCGGGGTGCGGAATTGTTGGCTACCCAAAGATTGAATTCCTCGTCGAAAGCCAAACCGCCTACCCGCACCCGGGAGTCGCCTGTAGCAATCTGCAAAGTAGAATTATCCAAATGGTACTGCGTAATCTCATCCGTAGCGGGGTCCAGCTCAATCAAGCCTTCCAGGTAGCTGCCCATGTACACTTTCCCATTACCGGGGTGGATCGCTGAGGAAACAAACACCTGCACATCGTCAATCTGACTATCCGGGTCGTTGGTGAGCGCCGGGGTAGTTTCCAAATTGTAAATGGCCCACTGCCCATCAATGAGGGAAGCAAACCCATCGGACAAGAACTGCGGATTGAACGTCTGGCTCAAGCCACCGGACGCCATCCACAACTCCCCGTTGGCTACGGACATATCCCACACGGCGGTCGACCAGGGGGAGTTGAATGCCAGGCTCTCGCAGAATCCTTGCCCCAGGCCATTCTGGTAACGGAAATCCGTACGTACCGCTTCGTTGCCGTACCACAGCCGGCCCCGCTCGTCCACGATAGCGTTGTTGGGCGTGAAGATGCAATTGAAAGGCAAGTCTCCTGTCTGCCCGTCCGCTGTCAGGTAAGTAATGCGGCCGGGCCGGAAGCCCGCGAGCAGCGTCCCTTCGTTGCTGTAAATGAAGCGCAGCGTAGAGCCGGGTTCTTCGTAGAAGAGTGTCAAATTCTCATCCTCATACCGGTAGGCAACCTCGTCTATGCCCAAGTACAGCGCCCCGTCGAAAGCCGCGATGCCGCGCGCGCTGTAATCCGCCGGCAGCCCCTCCTCTGGCCCGAGCAGCTTCCAGTTCCCAAAGTCGTCAGGGTTGACATTATCGACATCAATCTGATAGATGCCTTCCGCTGTAGCGGCGTAGAGTTGCTCGTCGTATTCGTAAACGGTATTGACGGATATGCCCGTAAAGGTGGTGAAGACGAACTCCCGAGCGAAGAGGTTGATCTTGGAAACGCCGTAGGTAGCGCCCAAGTAAATCATAGAGTCATTGGCAATATGGATGTCGTTGATCCGTTTCTCCCCCGCAAAATTGTCGAAGTTGCGGATTTGATTCATGGTGGTGATCCCGCCGTCTTCCCCCACCAAATCTATCACGCCATTCTGATAAATGATGACGAGGATATCGCTGAACGGATTGTAGCGGATGAGCTCAATGCCGATATTGCTAAGCCCGTCTACTTTGGAAAGCCGCTGTGCCGAAAAGTCTTCCTTGTCAACTTCTAAAATGGCGGATTCCGTGGAAAAAAAGACTTTATCTGCGCTTTGGGTGACATATTGCCCGAGTCGATAGGGCAAATGCCCCCGCCATTGGCCAATGGGTAAAGGGTTTTGAGCAAAACTGCCGCCCAGAGCAACGAGGAAGAACAAGCAAGAGAGTATCGTTTTTCGCATCACCGTGGATATTTATAAAAAACAACAGAGGCGCTAAGTTAATATTGCCTAGCCATCGTTTTTTAAAAATCGGGGACTATATCTTGTCGGGCAGGCGAATATACCCGCTACTTCTGCATCCACCTTAGGATCAATCGCTGTAAAACATCCATTTCCCCAGTTCCTTAAGCGTGATCTTTTTGCCGTACAGCAGTATGCCTACCCGGTAGATGCGCCCGGACAGCCAGACGAAAAAGACGGAGGTAGCAGCCACCAGCACCACCGACAGCAAGACTTCCCAAACGGGCGGGGAAAAAGCCAGCCGGGCGGGCATCACAATGGGGGCAAAAAGAGGGAAAATCGACGACCAAACCGCCAAGCTAGAGTTGGGCGCCTCAATAGCCACGATCATGATGTAAAAAGCGATGATGACGGGTATGGTGATGGGAATAGTCAACGACTGCCCCTCTCCCAAGTCGTCGCCCATAGCGGAGCCCACCGCAGCGAAAAGGGAAGCGTACAAAAAGTAACCCCCCAAGAAGTAGAAGATGAACAGCGGCAAAATCAGCCACCAGTTTTGGTTCTTGAACTCCTCCAGCGCCATCGCTACCATCGCCTGCGTATCTTCCGGGTTCATACCGCCCGGTTGCTCCTGTGCCATCTCCATTTGGGTATTGGAGTCGATGCCAAAGACCAAAGTAGAAATAAAGACAACCAATGGAATGAGTATCGCCCAGATGGCAACTTGCGTCAGGCCTACCGCCCCTACGCCCACGATCTTGCCCAGCATCAGCTGGAAAGGGCGTACCGAGGAAATCATGACTTCCACTATGCGGTTGGTTTTTTCTTCCATCACCGAACGCATGACCATCATACCGTAAATGAACACCACGATGTACATCACTACGCCCATGATCCCCCCAATGCCTGCCGCAATAGCGCCGGTCAGTTTGGTAGCATCTTCACTCTCGTCGTCTATAGGCTCGGGCTCCAGCTCTATGTCGGTATCCAGCGCCTGCAATTGCTTGGGGTCGAGCTCCAAGGCTTCTATTTTGTAATCCCGCAGCTGTTCACTCACCCGGGAGCGGATCAGCGACTCGATATCGAGCGTAGGTTGCTTTTTCGCATAGTAGTATATGGTATGCTCTTGTGACAGTAGGTCTTTAATTGCTGGTACGACAAGCACGCCATCATACTCTAGTTCGTCAAATTGCTGGCGTAAGCTTTCCAAGCTGCGGTCCTCAAATTTGAAATACAGGTTTTCTTCGTCCTTTATCGTATTGCCGAAGATACCGCCCTCGTCGATGATGGCTATTTTCCTGGCTTCGTCACTTTCGTATTGGAAAATAAGGCCGACAACCACAAAGAAAACAGCAAAACCAAGCGGGGTGAGCAAGGTCGCCAAAATAAAGGAGCGGCGGGTCACCCGGGTGAGGTATTCGCGTTTGATGATGAGCCAAAGTTTATCCATGATGCGGCATTGTCTTTTTCGGTGATTAGTTGCTGACCTGACGGATGAAGATGTCGTTCAGCGTAGGCAGTATTTCGTTGAAAGCGGTCACTTGCACGCCCCGGTTGAGCAGCTGTTGCAGGAAAGCGTTGGAGTCGCTTTCGTCCTGTACTTGAATGACGACGCGCTCGGGTTGCTGCTCAATCACGCTGACCGGCGCCAGCAAGTCCGTCGGCAACGCCCCCTTGTAGTCAACTTGGAACAAGTTTTCCTTGAACTTGTCCTTCACGGCAGCCATCCGCCCTTCCAACACATTCTCCCCTTGGTTGATCAGCACAATATGCTCGCAAATTTCCTCCACCTGCTCCATGCGGTGGGTAGAAAAGATGATACTTACCCCTTTGTCGCGGAGTTCGTGTATCTCAGATTTGATGAGGTTGGTATTGACCGGGTCAAGGCCGGAGAAAGGCTCGTCGAGGATCAACAACTTGGGTTCGTGGACGACAGTAGCAATAAATTGGATTTTCTGCTGCATCCCTTTAGAAAGCTCTTCCACCTTTTTTTCCCACCAGTCTTCTATGCCGAATTTCTCAAACCAAGCACTGATTTTGTCTTTAGCCTCACGGGCGGACAGGCCTTTGAGGCGGGCTAGGTAAGTGAGGTGCGCCCCTACTTTCATCTTGCGGTAGAGCCCTCTTTCTTCCGGCATATAGCCGATCTGTTCCGGGTGGCGGCTGTTGAGCTTTTCGCCGTCGAGGAAAACCTCCCCTTCGTCCGCTCTGGTGATGGTGGTGATAATGCGAATCAGCGAGGTCTTGCCGGCACCATTTGGCCCCAGCAGGCCGAAGATGCTGCCCCGTGGCACCTCAAAACTGACACGGTTGACAGCGATTTGCTTCTCGTAGGCTTTTACGATATTACGGAGGTCTAGAATGGGTGTTGCCACGCGTGTAATTTTGTTATTTTAGGCTAAAATTAAAGCCAATTCTTTACATTGAATAACTTTTAAGACCGGAAGGCACAGAACTTAGATCAAAACCACCTGCCAAACTACCACAGCATGAACCGATCCTGGTACGTCATCGCCAACCCTGCCGCTGGCAACGGGCAATTTACCCGGCGCTGGCCGGCGCTGCAGCGGCAGATCGCACAGCAATTGCCAGTGGGCGAATTTGTACTCACCCGGCAAAAGGGGCACGCCACCGAGGCGGTCCAGCAGGCGGTGTTGCAAGGGTTCCGGCATATTCTGGCCGTGGGCGGCGACGGCACCAACCACGAGGTGGCGAATGGCATTTTGCGACAGCAACATGTCCCTAGCACGGCGGTCACACAGGCGCTTTTGCCCTGGGGGACAGGCAATGACTGGATAAAAACCTACGGCTGGCCCAAGGACGTGCCTACCGCCCTACAGCACATTGCCGCGGGCAAAACCATCTTGCAGGACGTAGGGAAAATTACTTATTCGCAGGCCGGAAAAGAACGAGAAAGGTTCTTCGTCAACGTGGCGGGCTTAGCCTACGACGGCTACCTCGTCAAACGCGCGGCAGAACGCGGGGGCGTAAGCGGGAAGCTCGGGTACCTGAGCCTAGTCACCCAATGCCTCTTTGAGTACGACCTCCGGGAGGCTATCGTGCAAATCAACGGGCAGCAGTACCAAGACTTTTTTTACACCATCAACTTTGGCTTGGGCCGCTACTCGGGCGGCGGCATGCAGCTTGTGCCCCACGCCGACCCTACCGCCGGCGAGTTTGCAGTGACGCTGGCGGGGAACATCAGCCGGTTGGGCGTCATGCTCAATACCTACCGGTTTTATAATGCGACGATCGGCGACCACCCGCGTGTCAAGACCTTATTTGCCAAAAGGGCTAGCGTGCGAGCAGCACCGGGCGCTTTGCCCACCCTAGTCGAGGCAGATGGCGAATTTTTGGGGCAAACACCTGCCTCTTTCGAGCTAGCCCCCCAAGCGTGGCGAATAATCGTACCCTAATCAACAGGTTACTTCTGCAGGAACAGGCGTCATAAAAAACAGACTAAATCTTTTCATACCATGGAAAACAGATTCTTCACTATTGCAGCCCTATTACTTCTTCCTACCCTCGCCCTGCCACAGGTTCAGGAGAAAATGCTGGACATGAGCGCTGGTCAGCAACCCGCGCTGGTACTAGAAATCCCAAGCGTCAGCCAAGACCTCGTCTCCGACTTCTGGAAGCAGTACATGAAAGACTTCTACCGCGAAAAGCCCAAATGGCAACGCCGCGACGACGAGTGGCTGTCGGACGATGCGGACCTATCCGCTTTGGGTGCTGGCAATACGGTGGATGTTTACGCAAAAACCGAAGAGCAAGGAGAGAATGTGGAGATTCAACTGTGGGTCGACTTGGGCGGCGCGTTCCTCAATTCGCGAGAGCACCCCGCCCGCTATACCGAAGCGGAAAAACTGCTGCTACGCTTTGCCCTGGAAGTGGCCCGGGAAAAAATGCGGCTTGATATTGAGGCGCAGGAAGACCTCCTCAAGGATATGAACCGGGATCTGGAAAGACTCGCTTCCAAGAAAGAACGCGCTGAGCGCGAGATAGAACGCGCCAAGGAAACAATCCGCCAGGCCGAGGCAGACATTGAGCAGAACCTGCAGGAGCAGGCGGATATGCAGGCTAAAATTGCGGAGCAGGAAAAATTGATCAAAAAGCTGCAAAAGCAACGCAACGGCCTTTAGCCCCCACAGAAAAGGCAAAGCCGAGCGGTACATAGACCACACTCGGCTTTGCCTAGTTCTTCAGACTTTTATGAGGGCCGGAGGGCTTACTTCAGGCGCTTCTCGTTAGACACCGTGAGTTTCTTGCGCCCTTTCGCACGGCGGCGTGCCAGTACTTTGCGGCCATTTTTGCTGCTCATACGGGAGCGGTAGCCGTGCTTGTTCTTCCGTTTTCTTCGTGATGGTTGATATGTACGCTTCATTATCTTGCAGTTTCTATTTTAGACCCTTTTTCAAAAAGTCCGACAAAGGTAAGCTTATCCCCCGGAACAAGCAAGCGATAAGCCGTAATTTTCAGGGCGTTACAGCGTCATGATGTCATTTTCCTTGGCTTCCACGGTCTCATCCACCTTATTGGTGTAGGACTTGGTGAGCTGTTCCACTTCATCCTCTAGGCGCTTGCCCGCATCTTCCGGGTACCCCTCTTTGATGGCCTTCTTGAGGTGCTCCATAGCATCGCGTCGGGCGCTGCGCAGGCTCACCTTGGTTTCTTCCCCGAAGTTTTTGGCCTGCTTGACCAACTGCTTGCGGCGCTCTTCGGTCAGTGCCGGAATGTTGATACGCACCAAGTCGCCGTCGTTTTGAGGTGTCAAACCCAAGTTGGCTTCGAAAATGGCCTTTTCGATCGGCGCAATCATCGACTTCTCCCAAGGTTGAATCACCAAGGTGCGCGAGTCAGAAGAGGTAACATTCGCCACTTGATTCAGCGGCGTCTGATTGCCGTAGTAAGGTACCGATATACCAGACAGCATATCCGGAGAAGCTTTACCCGCCCGGATTTTACTTAGCTCTTGCTTGAGGTGGTCGAGTGATTTTTGCATGGAGCCTTTGGCTTCGCTCACATACTGTTCAGCATCTTCCTGCATAATTCTTCAATTTTAGATTATAGGGCAAAAATAAGGAATTTATACTAGAAACAGATTGGTTGGCTGTTTTCGCACTAAACCAAACGGCTCTGTATTGACCAAGGCAAAAAGACACGCGTTTTGACCCCTTCCGCCACAGCGTATACCTCTTTACCCCTAGTTGCGTGACGCGGCAGAATAGCGGAGGACCAAATAAAGCAGCATGACAAGGGCGGAAAGCGCAGAAGCCACATAGGTCATAGCCGCCCACCAGAGGGCGTCTTTTGCCCCTTCATAATTCTGCCCCTGGGCTACCCCGCTGCGGTCCAGCCAAGCCAGTGCCCGCTTGCTAGCGTCAAACTCTACGGGTAAAGTCACGAAACTGAACAAGGTCGTCACCGCAAAAGCGATAATGGTAACCAGCATGATCGACGGCATCGTAGACAGCGTCAAAAAAGCGATAATGAGCAAGAACTGTTGGGCGCGGGCGGAGACATTTACCACCGGCACCAGGGCAGAACGCACTTGCAACATGCTGTAAGCTTGCGCGTGCTGCACGGCATGCCCGCATTCATGCGCCGCTACCGCTGCCGAAGCCACACTCTCGCCCCGGTACACGCCCGGGCTGAGGCTTACCTTTTTGCTGACCGGATTGTAGTGGTCGGTCAAAAAACCTTGCCCTTCTACAATTTTGACATCTGTGATACCATAGTGCCGAAGCATCTGCTCTGCCACTTCCCGGCCCGACAGCCCTGCGTTGAGCCGGACTTGGCTGTAGTGCTGAAATTTACTTTTCAACCGCCGGCTCACAAAAGCACCGACTAGCGACAGGATGCCGGCTACAATCATATAACCATAGTATGCTCCCATAGTCGTTTTATTATTTTAAACGGCAAACATGAGCTTTGGCCACCATGCTCACGCCTTTTTCTCGATGCGGTCAAAGCCCGTATAATCCTGTAACACTTTAGGAATCATAATGCCGTCTGGCGTCTGATTGTTTTCGATCAAAGCCGCTACGATACGGGCCAATGCCAGTGCCGAACCGTTGAGGGTGTGCGCTAGGCGAGACTGCTTGCCATCCTTGAAACGCAGCTTCATCCGGTTGGACTGATAGGTCTCGAAATTGGACACGGAGCTGACCTCCAGCCAGCGTTTCTGCGCCGCTGAGTAGACCTCAAAGTCAAACGTCAGAGCGGCCGTGAAGCCCAGGTCGCCGCCGCACAGCCGCAGAATGCGGTAAGGGAGCTCCAGCTTGTCGAGCAATCCCCCCACGTGCTGCAGCATCTCCTCCAGCGTCTCGTAGGATTTATCCGGGTGCTGAATCTGCACGATCTCCACTTTTTCAAATTGGTGGACCCGGTTCAGGCCGCGCACATCTGCGCCGTAAGAGCCCGCCTCCCGGCGAAAACAAGGGGTGTGCCCCGTCATTTTGATCGGAAAGTCTTTTTCCTCCAAAATCACGTCCCGGTAGATGTTGGTAATCGGCACCTCCGCCGTAGGGATGAGGTAGAAATCCTCCCGTTCGATATGATACATTTGCCCCTCTTTGTCTGGCAACTGACCGGTAGCCCGGGCCGTCGCATCATTGACGATCAAGGGCGGCAGGATTTCCTCATAGCCTGCTTTGGCGGCTTCGTCCAAGAAAAACTGAATTAGGGACCGCTGTAGCCGTGCACCTTTGCCGCGATAGACTGGAAAGCCCGAACCGGTGAGTTTGGTGCCCAGCTCCAGGTCGAACAGCGGATAGTACTGCGCCAGCTCCCAGTGCGGTAGTGACCCTTCCGGCAGTTGGGGCAGGCCCCCTGACCAGTCTTGGTAAACCTCATTGTCTTCGTCGCTGTCGCCGGCCGGCACCGATTCATGGGGCACGTTAGGCACCTTATACAATAAGTCTTCCAGTTGCACCTTAGCAGCCTTGAGCTGCTCCTCGGTAGCTGAGGCCTCCTCTTTAATCTCGTTTACCCGGGCGCGCTTGGCTTCCGCTTCTTCGCGTTTCCCGGATTTGAACAAACCGCCGATCTCCTTCGACAAAGCGTTGCGTTCTGCCAGCAGTTGATCCAGTTCCGTCTGCAGTGCCTTCCGGCGGTCGTCTAATGCTATGATGTCATCGACAATGCGTTGTTCCTCCTCGGGCAAGCTCCTGACTCTTAGCCCGGCTTTAACACGTTGTGTATTGGCCCTCAGGTAGTTAAGTTCAAGCATAAGATAATTTTGATTTGCTTCTGTGCCGAAAAATTCAAGGCGCAATGAACTTTGGAAGCAAGTATTGGTTCTTTTTTTTGCAAAGATACTATTTGAATTGAGAAAATAAACGTATTTTTGTAGCACCAAAGCGCGAATGCACATCAAGCAAGCTACCCCCTGTACCAATTTAGGTGCTACATTTCACTCCAATTTACATTACTTGTTAGATAAGGGTTGATGGGTGGCAATAGCTTTTAGTCTTGGCGTACCTCTGGTAAAACAGATTATTCTCCACTGTTCTTTTTTCCACAGCTTTTTAGATGTAATAACAGAACAAAACGTCTTCTTTTTATCAATTCTAACACAAAGTAACACACGATCAATATTATGTTGGATATTTCACAGTTGAACTACATGCTTGTGCCCGAGCTGAGAGAGCTCGCTGAAAAGCTAGGGTTGAAAGGGTATAAGCGGCTCAACAAACAAGAACTCATCTATAAAATCCTCGACCACCAAGCTGCTTCCGGCGACTCCAACGGCCAGGAACCCAAAAGCAGCAAAGGGGAGGAACAAAGCGATGACAAACCTAGCCGTACGCGCCGCACCCGCGGTAGCAAAAAAGACAGCGGCCGCTCTTCCAAATCGTCGGATGAAGGCGGACGCGGCAAATCCAAACCCAAGTCCAAGGACGAGGACAAAGAGCCTCCCCGCCGCCGCACGGTCCGCGGCAAAGCTAAGGACGAGAGCAAGTCTTCCAAACCGGACCCCAAACCTGCCGCCGACCCTAAACCCGCCGATAAGCCCAACCCGCCCGAAAAGCAGCCGGATAGCCGCCGTCGCCCCGATAACGACAAAGACCACGGTAAATCCAAAAAGCAGGACCCGCCCAAATCAAAAGAGGAAAAGTTCGATATCGAACTCGATGGTATTGTCGAAGGCGAAGGTATCCTGGAAATGATGCCCGATGGCTACGGCTTTCTCCGCTCTTCGGACTACAACTACCTGACCTCACCAGACGATATATATGTGTCTCCTTCGCAGATCAAACTCTTTGGCTTGCGGACTGGCGATACGGTCCGCGGCGCTATCCGCCCTCCCAAAGAAGGGGAAAAGTACTTCGCCCTGCTCCGGGTTTCCAAAATCAACGGCCTCGCTCCGCAGGACGTCCGTGACCGCGTACCCTTTGACTACCTCACGCCCTTGTTCCCCACAGAGAAGTTCTCCCTGACCTCCTCTCCAACGGGCAAAGACATCGGCAACCGCATGATCGACCTGTTCACGCCTATCGGCAAAGGCCAGCGTGGGCTGATTGTCGCGCAACCCAAAACGGGTAAGACCTTCTTGCTAAAAGACGTGGCTAACGCGGTGGCGAAAAACCACCCCGAATGCTACATGATCGTGCTGCTCATCGACGAGCGCCCGGAAGAAGTCACCGACATGAAGCGCAGCGTGAACGCCGAAGTAGTATCTTCCACCTTCGACGAGCCGGCCGAAAACCACGTGCGCGTGGCGGGCATCGTACTCGAAAAAGCAAAGCGCTTGGTGGAAAGCGGCCACGATGTAGTGATCCTGCTTGACTCCATCACCCGCCTGGCACGGGCTTACAACACCGTGGCTCCGGCTAGCGGCAAAGTCCTCTCCGGTGGTGTAGAAGCCAACGCCCTGCACAAGCCGAAGAAGTTCTTTGGTGCGGCCCGTAATATCGAAGACGGCGGCTCGCTGACGATTCTGGCTACCGCCTTGATCGATACCGGCTCCAAGATGGACGGTGTGATCTTTGAGGAATTCAAAGGTACCGGCAACATGGAGCTGCAACTCGACCGCTCCCTGGCCAACAAGCGCCTCTACCCGGCCATCGACCTCACCAAGTCGAGCACCCGCCGCGAGGATCTGCTGTTGGACAAGGATGCCTTGCAGCGTATGTTCATCCTACGCAACCACCTGGCCGACATGAAGCCGGACGAAGCGTTCGAATTCCTGCGCAAACACATGGTCAGCACGCAGAGCAACGAAGAGTTCCTGACTTCTATGAATGGATAAGAACGAGCAATAGCGAAACACAAATCCCCGCTTGATACCTCAATCAAGTGGGGATTTTTTTTGAACTTGCGCGTAAAACCATCGCCCATTGAAAACTATAGCCGTACTCTGCGGGGGGAAGTCCCCTGAACATGAAATCTCCGTCCGTTCTGCCAAGAACATCCTCGCCGCTATCCGCCGCGACAAGTACGAAGTCCTGCTGATTGGTGTCGATTTTAAAGGCAAATGGCGTCTGCTGCAGGAAGCGCAGCTCGGTAAGTATGTGCCCGAAACCGGCCCTCAGCTTGCTCTGGTCCCGGGCGGCAACGGCCAGCAAATTATTCGGCTGGACAATCAGCAAGCGATAGGGCCGATAGACGCCGTATTCCTCATCCTGCACGGGCCGCAGGGGGAAGATGGTATTACGCAAGGTTTACTCCGCACCCTCAACTTGCCCTTTGTCGGGCCGGATGTGCTTGGCTCTGCTATAGCGATGGATAAGGATGTAGCCAAACGGCTGCTGCAACACGCGGGCTTGAATGTAGCGCGGGGCATAGTCGTACACGCCCACGAAAGAGCGGAGCTAGACTACCAGCATATCCGCGCGCAATTAGGTAGCCCCTTTTTCGTAAAACCGGCCAATATGGGCTCTTCCGTAGGCGTACATAAAATCAAAAATGAAACTGATTTTGTGGCCGCCATTGAGGATGCCTTTCAGTATGACCAAAAGCTGATTATCGAAGAAATGATTGAGGGTCGGGAACTTGAGTGCGCCATCCTCGGCAACGAACACCCTAAGGCTACCGCGGTAGGCGAAATCATCACCCCCGAGGAATATTCTTTCGACGCCAAGTACGAAGACGATAACCCCGCCGAGCTCCTCATCCCCACCGAAGTTACCAAGGTGGAGCTCAAGCAACTGCAGGAGGTAGCGCTACGGGCCTTCCGCGCGCTAGACGGCGAGGTGCTGGCACGTGTCGACATGTTCCTCTGCCCGGACGGCCGGGTGTACGTCAATGAAGTCAACACCTTGCCCGGCTTTACCAACATCAGTATGTACCCGCAGCTGTGGGAAGCGGCTGGCCTGGCCTATCCCGACCTCATTGAAGAGCTGCTCCGCTTCGCCGTCGAACGGCATCAGGCGCGGCAGCAGCTTAAAACGACTTGGCGTATGGAGTAGCGGGGAGATTATTTATCTTTGCCCGCTATGCTGACCAAACTCGTACTTATCAACTCCTGCGCCTACAAAATGGCGGAAGTGGGCTTTGAACACGGCCACTCCCTGCAATTGGTAGGCCCTAATAACGTGGGAAAGAGCTCGTTGATTTACGCCCTCAACTTCCTCTTCCTCGTCAATAAGCGGCTGATGAACTTCAGCGGGCAGCGCACGGCCGACAAGGAGACACTGGCGCACTACTTCCCCAATCCGGAGCGCAGCTTCATCGTTTTCGAGGTACTGAAACGGCAAAAACGGTACTGCATGCTGGTGCACCGGGACGCAGAAAACGACCTGCACTACACCCAGCTCCAACAAGCGTACCGCCGCGACTTCTTCTTCGATGAACAGGCAGACGGGCAGCACCTGCGATCGTACAGAGAGCTGCTACGGCACTTGGTAGAGGAAGGGGTAAAGGTCAAAAAAATCGACCAAGTACAGGAGGTGCTGAAACACATCTACCAGGTTGGCCAACGCAACGACGCCGTGGTCTGGCTCACCGACAAGTGCAAGATGAGCGGCACCTACAACAGCTTCAACAAGGTCTACCGCTACCTCATCAACTCCAAGCTGATCGACAATCGCGCTTTGAAAGATATCCTGCTGATTGCCGACAGCCGCGACCAGGACGAGCTGAGCTACAGCCGGCAGAATATTCAGCAGATCGACCGCCTGCGCTACCAGAGCCAGCAATTGGCAGTACTCAAAAACATTGAAACGGAATTCGAGCAGTTCAAGCTGCTGGTGGAAGAAGTGGAAAACCTGTACGAGCAGCTTTGTCAGCGGACGGCTACCTTCTCCGCCAGTGCCAATCTGCGCCGCGCCCAGCTGATGGAACAGCAGCAAAAGAAAGAAAAGGAAATTGCCCAGCTGCAGGAAGAACTGCAGGAAAAAAGCGCCGAAAACGACCGCGTCAATCAGCAACGAGGCCGGCTGGACTACGAGCGTCAACAAGCCGCCTCCGCCTTGCTACAGCTACAGGAAGAGCAGGGCCAAATCTTAGACCTGCCGGCGGAAAATCTGCTGGAGCAGCAGTTGCAAAACCAGCAGGAAACCATCGAGCAGCTGTGGTTCCGCTTGCAGCAGTATACCACTACCGCCAGCCAGTCCGCGGAGCAGCTGCAGCGCCGCATTGACCGGATCGAGCAGCAGATAAAACGCAAAAAAGCCCAAGAAGCCGATGTTGGCGACTGGCTGATCGCCCACCTGGCCAAGGACGACGAGCAACGCCGCTTGCTCAATAGCATTTTGCACCCCGAGATCGCCCGTTTGCCGAAAGGCCAGATCAAAAAAATAGTCACCCAGGCAAGCACAAGCATAAAGCTGTTTGATGGCCAGATTGAGCTACCCGCCGACTTCCCCCTGCAAGACCTCAGCGACCCGAAGCAGCTGGCCGAGGAAATCGCCGAGCTGCAGCAAGAACGACAGCGCTACGAGCAATTGATGGACACGGCGCAGCATTACGAAGAGCAGAAAGCCGCCTTGGAGGAGGCCAAAGCGGAACGACAACGCCTAGAGCAACAACTGCAACAGGTGCGCACGCTGCCCGAGCTGCGCCAGCGCATACAACAGCAGGAGCGCCAAAAACGCAAACTCAGCCAGCAGCTGGAAGCCCAAGAAAAAGCCTACCGTGTGGTGCAGGAAGAGCTGCGCCGCCGGCAGTCCGCTATCGCCCAGTTGCAGGAGGAAGTACAGGAAAGCGAACGAGCCCAGCGCGAACTCGAACGGGATCAAGCAGAAGTGGAGGACATGCAGCTGCCCAGCATGGCCCCCGATGCCCAGGAAATGGTGCGTGGGGCCGAGCCGCTGCGGCAGTTGTTCCAACAGCTCAAACAACTGCGCAAAGAGCTGGGGCAAAAACGGGAAGCCCGGCAGCGTCTGTTCCAGCAACTGCGCGACAAAACCCACTACGACCTGGCCGACGAACAGCAGTTTGCCCGGCAACTAGAGCAGGAAATGCTGTCGATTAAGGACAAGCAGCGCAGTATAGAGAGCCTGCTGGAAAGCATCGCCGTGCAGTTTGCCAACCCCGCCCAGCGCTTCCTTGATGCCTACGAGGAGTTCAAGGCGTTTGTGCACAATGAATTCAACCGCACCCTGGGCGAAATCCAGATTTCCAATCTAGAGGCCCTCAATGTGCTACTCGAGCCCAACGAACGCCTGCAGGGCGATCTGCGCGCTATCGCCGAGCTATCCCTGACCACCGATGGCCTCTTCCGTATGCCGCAGCACACTGCCCAACGGCTCGACATCCTGAAGGAGTACTTGGAAAAGGGGCAGGCCATCGCCTTTAGCGACCTCTTCAACCTCCAGCTACGGCTGTCCATCAACGGTAAAGTACGCTCCGTCAACCTCGGCAAGCAGGTGGAGTCAGATGGTACGGACCGTATGCTGCGCCTCATCATCGTCATGGCGGTCATCAGCCGGCTGTCCGACCGCAGCCCGGAGAACCGCGTGGTGCTTTTCATCGACGAGATTGCCACTATTGACGGGAAGAACCGGCCGCAGTTGGTGGACTTTTGCCGCGAGCACCACTTCTATCCCATCTTTGCGGCGCCGGATATTGTAGATGGCTTTGACCAGTACCTGCTCATTCAGCGGCAGGCCAACGGGCAATTGGTGGTGGATGAGGCCAAACACGTCATTCAAGTCGCTTCCGCATGATACTTAAAGCTGCACCGGACCGGGTTCTTCGCTTTCTGGAAGATAATTTTGAGCTCTTCCAGCAGTTCTACCGTGTGCAGTTGGAGCACAATTTGATCAGCAAAACCGCCTTCGAGCGGATTACGCAGGATAAAGCAGATGTTATTGTCAAGCGGACGCTGGACTACAAGCTGCTGCTTACCCAGTCCGGCGGCTTTCGCCTTAACGAGCCGGTGCGGGCCTTCTTGGCTTTGCTGCTCAACGAGTTTAAACCCCTGCTGCCGGAGGAGCTGGCCAAGTACCGATTGGCGTTCCAGTCGCTGTTCGAGCGCATCCAAGAGTACCGGGACGGCGACATCCTCATCCTGGCCGAGCGGCTCGACGCTTTCTACCAAGAGCTGCAGCAATTTCTGGAAAATGTAGAGAGCAACACCAGCCAGCTGCTCAAAAACAGCCAACACCTCAAGGCCAACAAGGGCGAGATGGCCTACAGCGAGCGGGTCCGCCGGGCCCGCCACCTGATCGAACACTACATCGAGCCGCTCAACCGCATCCTCGATGTCAAGCGGGAGGACTCTATCGCTAACCTGCTGAACACCATCTCTGCCTACATCAATGTAGAACGTTTCGCCCACCCTCACAGCGGCATCCGGCTGCGGCTAGAGCGCCTGCACGAGCTGCTGCGGGATGCGGAGCGCAAAATCCTCCGCCAATCGCATGTGGTGACCCGCGAGTTGCTCCCCCTCATCGAGCGCTTGCAGACCGAGTCGGAAATCCTCAGCGGCTGGCTGTACTTTCTGGAGCGCCCCTTCCTGCACGAGGTGCCGGATATGCCCGCCCGCCGGCTATTCAGCCTTACGGGCAGCAATATCGGCGTGGGCCTGGAGCTCTTCTTGCAGCAATTTGAGCACCGCCCCGAGGACATTGTCCTGCACGAGGAAGAAACCGAAGCGGTGGACAGTCAGCAGGTGTACTTCAACCGCCGATACTACCAGCAAGCCCTAGAGCAAGCTTTGCCGCTGCCCAATTACTTCGCCTGGTGCTACGAGCGTATGCAGGAACACGAGGCCGTGCCCAGCCGGGAGCGTTTTTTGAAAATCGGCAGCTTGCTGTTTGAAGAAAGCGAGCAGTACGAGGCGGCTTTTACCGGGGAACGGCTGCGCCTGCAGGTGGATGGGGTGGTTTATGATTTACCGGTGATGGAAGTTAGTGAGCGCGAAGGGTAGAGTTTTGGTTCTTTAGTTTGCTGTATAAGGCCTAGGCTATGTCGAGGCATGTAGGGCGTGTTCGCCTGGTGCGCCAGCAAGCTGGCTTTTGAGCCGTCTCGGCCTGCAATTGAAAGGCATATTCCCGATTGAAAAATTTGCCAAGAATAGCTTACTGTTCCGTCCTAGCCGAACACCTGTGCCTTGCTCAGCCTTGACCTGACGGGCTGTAGATAGGAACACGGATTGCACTGATTTTTATTATTTTCCTGATCGCTCGACGTTTTTTTGCCACGAATTACACGAATGCACACGAATGCACACGAATGCTTGCCGTCCACCGCGCACCTGTGCAGACCGTAAGCGTCTCTAGCGGGGACAGATCAGTTTTATCAGTCCGATCAGTTGCATCAGTGTACCATACTGCCACGTGCATGCCGCATACCGCATCAAGGATAGAAACACGGATTGGGCTGATCAATATGACTTTCATTATCACCAAGCGTAATATTGCGCATTGCTTAGCCACTAAATTACACCAACAGGTACCCGTGCATTTTTGCCCAGAACTTGTTATCTTTATAGAAATCCTTTTGAGATGCTAGCGAAAACGAAAGTATTAGAAGTTATCGACACCCTGCCGGATGAATTCAGCATAGATGACCTGGTCGAGCGGCTGGTGGTACTGCATAAAATTGAAAAAGGGCTGGACCAAGCTGACAAGGGGCAAGCATTATCTGGTGAGGAAGCTCGAGAACAATTGCAGTACATTATAGTGTAACTTGAAGAGCACCGATTTCAATCAGGCATCTCTCAGTACAGATTAGCTTTTAAAAATGCATAATCCCATGAAAAGCAAACACTACAAACTCTTTCTATTCTTACTACTCTCCTTCCAGTTCACGCTTGTGTACGCCGGCCGTATTTACGTTTCGCAAAGCAATACCACACCGCCCTACGATGGCCAGAGCTGGTCGACCGCCTTTCCAAAATTGACGCAAGCCCTTGCCATTGCCGAGTACGGCGACAGCATTTGGCTGGCAGAAGGGACCTACTACCCAACAGCCGGCACGGACCGCGACGCAAGCTTTGAGCTACAACCCGGCGTGCAGATTTACGGCGGTTTTTTGGGCTGGGAAATACTCTTTTCGCAGCGCAACTTTCTATTCAACCCCACTTTTCTCAACGGTGATATTGGCATACCGGAAGACGACAGCGACAATTCTTATCATGTACTTAAAGCAATCGACCCTGATGAGCACACCATCCTGGATGGCGTGTACATTCAAAATGGTAATGCAGATGGAAGTGATTTTGACCGTCGCTTCGGCGGTGGCCTTTTTGTCACGACTAGCGATACTGCTTCTTCCGACAAGAAAATCATTTTGAACGATTGCCTATTCAGCGATTGTAAAGCGGTCTTTGGGGGGGCACTGGCTTTTAATAGCCCTACAGGCTTTGGGATCACGCCCCACATTACACGCTCCTATTTCTCCTACAATGAAGCCAGCAGCAGCGGTGGGGCTATCTACCGGTCTGATGACAACGGCGCAAACGATACGGTTCGCATCATCAATACTGGTTTTGCTTATAATACAGCCCCCCTGTCTGGCGGTGCCGTTGAATGGTCTAATCTCAGTCAAGTCATGATCATTCAAGACGGCTACTTCCTACTGAATGAATGCAACCCAGGAGGGGGGGCGTTAGCTTTTTTGTTCACGACAAACAAGGGTGAACTGATTATAGAGGACAGCTGGTTTGACCAAAACTACTCCTTTGAAGGAGGGGGATTGCTTTTCCATTCTACCCCTTACGGAGAAGACACCGTTACCTTATCCATAACGAATAGCTTATTTGAAGAAAATACGGGAGGTGGGGTATCTATTGAGTTCAATGGAGACTCTTGGACGAACCTGAATGTGAATAATTGCGTTTTTACGGGCAATGAGCGCACCCAAAGAGGGGCTGGTATTTCCATAGAAAAAGGAGAGAACCAGAAATCCAACTGCCGCTTTAACAACTGTATCTTTACTAGAAACTTCGGCTCTGCAGATTTGGGTGGAGCCATCGGTATAAGGGGCTGGTCTTTTGTATTCAATGAAAACTATAACACCTTCACCAATTGTGTTTTTGCTCGTAATGGGGGAGCTGCTTCTATAACGAGCGGGCAAGGTTACACCATTTCCAGCTTTATCAACTGTACATTTTACGAAAATGGCGGCTTTGATATTGGCAAAAACTGGTCCCCCGACTTCAATGAAGCAGAAGGCTTCTTCAACCGTACTTACGTTCATAACTGTATTTTCCAGCAGCAAGGCACCTCTTCCATGCGGGAGCACCTGCTCAATGGTATACTGGAAGGCGTGGAAGACAACCTTTATGAATACATCATCAGCCACAGCGTAGTAAGTGCGCCAAATTGCGATATGCCGGGTGGGGAAGACGCTTGTGGGCAGGGTATGCTGTACGATGCTCAGGCAGGCTTGGTAAATCCTGAAGACGGGGACTACCGCCTGTCTTCCTGTGCATTGGCCAGGGATATCGGTCTAGACTCCGTCGTCCAGGCATTAAATCTCACTACTGACCTAGCCGGAGGCCCGCGCAAACTTGGCGCAGCCGTAGATATGGGTGCGTATGAGGCGATGGGAATTGCAATGAACTTAGACAGCCTTTTTGCCCCTACCTGCCCGGGCCGGTTTGATGGGGGCTTCGCTGTGACTACAGCTGGCATCCCCCCTTATGAATACGAGCTTACGGCACTAGACATAGGCTTTGTCATCAATGCTGATTTTAATAGCCTCATAGCAGGGGACTATCAATTAGTCGTTACCGATAGTAGTTTGTGTAAGGATACTTTACTGATAAGCGTACCTGAAGCTGATTCTATCTTGATTATGTCCTCCATCACCCAAGCTACACCTGACGAAGGTGGGTCTATTGAAATCACAGACATTCAAAATGGCACACCCCCATTCCAATACGAATGGAGCAATGGGGATACGGCCTCGCTTATTGGTGATTTGTCACCGGGCTCATACAGCTTGACTCTCACAGACATTACCGGCTGTCAAACCGTTTTCGATTTCACGATTGACTTGTCTAATGGGCTACATCCTTTCGACAGCCCAGTGGAAATCGCCGTTTTCCCTAACCCTGCTTCCTCTTGGTTGCAATTACGAGCGAGCGGGTTACCCGAAACCAACCAACCGTTGCGCTTCTCCCTGTACAACACACTGGGGCAGATGGTATACAATAGCCCCATACAGACGACCGGGGGCGCTATAGAGGCCCGGCTACAGTTGCCTCCTCTAGGCAGGGGCAGCTACTTTTGGAAACTGCAGTACGAAGGCCGTTTGCTACAAAGGGGGAAGCTTCTGATTGTTGAGGAGTAATTCAGCCTGTTTAACAACAAGCGGGATTCCCGCTACGGGGTTGCGTACTACGGTGTTGGCGTTTACTCAATGGGGCGTTGCACCAAGTTGCGCACTGTACTACGCGTGCCTTTGCTCCGATCACTATCGGAGTGGCGTGCCTTCGCTGCTTGGCTCCGGTCACTATCGGAGTAGCGTGAACCCTCCTGTAACTGAAAAATGCCTCGTACGCTGTAGCCCGCATGGGCGAAGGCATGTAGAATGCGTAATGCAAAATGCCTTGCATGAAGGCGGAGTGGCACGGAGTCCTTCGTGGTCAAAAGTGGGGGCGCTGTGTAGGACTACAACAGGAAAGTATCTTCCTGATTGCTAAGCGTGCCTCTTTCTTGCTCGGTGTTTTTAGCCCCTCCCTGACGAAGTAAAACCTATCAGGACCCTACGGAGACGATGCAGCGCCTCAGGCACCAATTACACGAAAGTACATGAATGCTTGGCGTCCACCGCGCACCTGTGCAGACCGTAAGCGTCTGTAGCGGGTGTTGAATTTTAGGTTGCCGCAGTTGCAAACTGCTTTAGTTGTGTTTTCTATAATAACTGCGCGACGGCACAGCCGTCTTGCAGCGTGGGATGAAGCAGAGCTTATAGTCACGAATGTTTAGCGTCCACCGCGCACCTGTGCAGACCGTAAGCGTCTGTAGCGGGGTCCTTCGTGGTCAAAAGTGGGGCGTTGCGTGGAACTACAAAGCGTTGATGTTTACCCTGTAGCGTTGCGCTTATTCACTGCGACCAGATCGGACTGGCGTTGACATATAATTTAGCCGGCAAAGGGAATGTGCCGCCTAAAATGCGCTGCGTGGAGCCGCCCACCACCGAAGCTAGATTCAGCTGCTCCACCTCCGGTCGACAATCACACCATAAAACCCTTTCGACCTAAGAGGCCAAAGCAGCTGATTCGCCGTCGTGCATCGGCAAATTGGTCGCCTTTTGTCATTCGATACTAATTGAGCCGCCCGATCCATCCAACGCCCCTGAAAAGCTCGACGCAATACCTACCAAAATCCCCCACTCCCGGTAGCCATTATCGTCAAAGGAAAAAGCCACCTCTACCCGCAGGAAGCGCAGGATATTATCGATGGAATAGCCCAGCTCGTAGTAAGTGCCGCTTTCCGGCGTAGTCAATGCATTGGCGAATACATTTTCCTTTATCCCCAGCATCCACACGGTGGGGATTTGAGTCACGAGCAACTGCCGGAACTGGTAGTGCAAGAAAGCAGACGCAAAGCGGTCCCGTGTGCTGTAGCCGTAGTAAGGCAAAAGGCGGTAGCTCGCCACTGGGTCCGCCGTGACCAAAGTCAGCTCATTGCCTTGGAAATGCCGGTAGTCGGCAAAGCCTACGTAGTCATCCTGCAGGAACAAGCCGCCTTCCACGCGCATATCCAGCCTGCTTCCCGCCCCCACATCGAAGCGGTGGGTAATGCCTGCCTCGAGATAGCTGTAGTCCGTCACGCTGCCCTCTACACCGCTGAGGCCCTGTCGGTAGGCAAGATGCAAGGTGGGGGAGGTCTGGTCGACTTCTATGCGCTCCCCGTTGTAGATACGGTACTTCTGCCAGGGTTTGGCCTCAATTTCCGCCGACAGCACGAAGGCGCGTTCTTCATCCGGCAAACCTGACAGGCCCAGCTCCCGGCTCACCGGGTAGTTAGAGGCGTACTGCTGGCCTTCCTCGTTGAACCACACTTGGGTGGTGTTATTGTCCAGCCGGTAGCGGTTGGCCCATTCGCCGCCCAAGGTAACCGACCAGTTGGGGGCCAAGACTTGCTTGTGCTGCAGCTGCAAGTAGTCTTTTTCGTACAGCCGGATGTAGTTGAGGTCGCGGAAGAGGTTGACGTAGCTGCTAAACCCAAAACTGATAGGGTTTTCGGCATTGTACTGGTAGATGTAGCGGCCGCCCTCCAGCCGGGTTTGGTGCTGATTTCTTTGGGCACCGTAGGTATAAGACAGCTCGCCTTTGCCGGTAAATTTTTTCCGGGCAAAGGCATAGCGGGGCGTGGCGGTAAATGCGAAGCGGTTGTCATTGGGCTGCACCGCCAGCGATAAGTCACTATGCAGACTGAAGCCTTCCACCGGATTGAACAAGATCATGGTGAATGGGGAAGAATGGGAAAAGGTGACGCTTTCGCTAACGTCGTACTTGCTCCCGATCATCATGCCCATACCACTCAAATCAACCTCATCCGATTCCTCCCCATCCTCTTCCTCTGCCTCAGCAGCGGCGATGCTATCCCGCCTTTCGTAGCTTTTCACTTCCAGCGGCGTGAGGGGCACGGGGCGGATTTTTTCCCAGTACAGGGAGTCGCGCTTGTAGGCGGAAGAGTCAACGGTGTACTCGCGGTTTTCGACCACTTCGGGTTCTGCTTGTTCTTTGCGTTCTGCCTTGCGGTACTTTCGCATCAGCTTCCTTAGGTCTTTGCGGGTGATTTCTTCCCCACGGGCCAGGCGCTCCTCCGGCGTATCCCCTTCGGGTTTTTCGCGGGCCTCCACTTCGGCCGCCCGCTCCGTTTCTATTTTTTCATCTATGACGGTGAATTCCGCTTTCAAATCAGGGTTAAGCGTGATCTGGTAGTCGCTGGCGGTAGCCAAATAGCGGAATTCGATGGTGAAGCCCATGATGCTCCCTGCAATATCGTACGTTTGGGTGACCGGCATCCACACTTCTTCCTGCACCGGGGCGAAGGTTTGCCCCACGTTGATAGAAAAACCTTGGTTGAAGCTCGTCAAATCCAGGCTGTAGATGCTCCAAAGGTCTTCCACAATATAGAGGGTCCCCTCGAATACGCCGTCGCCTTTGCTACGTGGGATGACCTTGATTTTGTTGACGCCGTAGCCGCGGTCCATGAAAAAACCTTCAAACTCAAACCGGTAGTAGGCAAACGCCCGGGGGGACAGCGGCGAGATCGCTTCGCCAATCTTCGGCTGGTAAAAACTGCCGTTGATGTAAGCGTTGGGGGAAACACTGCCTTGGTCAGACCCGGTGGTGTAAACCGAAATGACGCGCTCTTTGAAGGTATTGGGGCGTTGGTAGCTGACTTCGCTTACAGACTCGGTGGTGAATACAGTAGAAGAGTCCACGCCAGCCTCCTCTAGGGCATCCTCAAACAGCCAGGATACTTCCTTGACCCGGCCGGTGCCCTTGATGTACACTTCCGCGGTGTAGGTTTCGACTTGCTCGCGGTGGTAGCTGGCTTTGGCAATGGCTTTGCGCATAACGGTGTAGGCGGGGTCTTCCCGGCCCGAAAGCACGTCCACCTCCTGTAATTCCAAGGCTTGCTCGCTCAGTGTGACGTTGAGCTGCTCGAATTGCCGGCCTACGGTGACCTGCTTAGACTGGGTTTCGTAGCCCAGGTACTGGAAAACCAGGGTGTAATCGCCTTTGCCGAGCCGGATTTCGTACTTGCCCTGCGCGTTGGTGGTGGTGCCGCTGCCTGTTTCCTTTACGAATATGGAGGCAAAGGGCAGTGGCTCCCCCGAGGCGCTGTACACCGTGCCGGAAACGCCGGCTTGCGCCAAGAGGCCAGTGGTTAAGCAAAGAGCGAGTAAAAGGGTGATTCCTGTCTTCATGACACGTTTTTTCAGTTAGTTAGTCGGATAAAGATTGACAAAGTTGGGCAGAGGGCTTCTTAAAGCTTGCTTTTCGCCCAATTTGGCCAGCCCCCCACAATAAACCAGTCAAAGTGCCACTTTTGCAAATATTTTAGCCGAACGCTGTCGTTTTCTAGATAACTCCGGGCTAGCACGCCAAGAGCCGACGATTGCGCATCTGTCTCGGCACCGGCATACTAACTTTTTTGCCGCAAAGCTTGTTCTTTAAAAACTAGGCAAACAGCAGGCAAAATCGTATTTTGCATCATCACACAATTTGACGTATCATGGCATTCCTGAGATTTACTAGAATCCCCAAGCACCAGCAGTACGAGTACAAGCCGCGCTTCTGGGACCCGAAGGAAGAAGAGCTGAAAGAACGGCTAGAACGGGTAGAGAACATGAAAAAAGGCGACCCGGAAGCCATCAAAGCCCGCTTGTCGGGTGGTTTCCGCCGGGGTTACGAGCAGGGGCGCAACACGCGCTTCCGCAAACAGCAAGCCATGCGTTCCAACTTGGTGCTGCTGGGCGTGATCGTGGTGTTGCTGCTTTTGTCTTACATGTTTTTGACGGTATATTTGCCCGGCATAGCTGCTTCGCTGGGCGGATAATGCCATTGATGAAGCCGATTATTTAACCAACACCCGAAAGTCTCCAATATGGCTGATATCATTCAGCTGCTGCCCGACGCTATTGCCAATCAAATTGCTGCCGGAGAGGTCATTCAGCGGCCGGCATCTGTCGTTAAGGAATTGATGGAAAATGCCATTGACGCTGGCGCGAGCAACATCCGGCTGGTCGTCAAAGACGCTGGCAAAGCCCTCATCCAAGTTATCGACGACGGCTGCGGCATGTCCGAAACGGACGCCCGCATGGCTTTCGAGCGCCACGCCACCTCCAAAATCCGCCAGGCCAACGATCTATTCTCCATACGCACCATGGGGTTCCGTGGAGAGGCACTAGCCTCCATAGCGGCCATAGCGCACGTAGAGCTGCGTACCCGCCGCCACTCCGACGAACTGGGTAGCCGCCTGGTACTGGAAGGCTCGGAGGTCAAAAACCAAGAAGCCTGCCAATGTGCCCGGGGCACTACCTTTTCGGTGAAAAACCTCTTTTTCAACGTGCCCGCCCGCCGCAACTTCCTCAAGTCCAATGCGGTGGAAATGCGGCATATCGTGGATGAGTTTCAGCGGATCGCCATCGCGCACTCGGATATCTTTTTCTCGTTGCACCACAACGACTCGGAGATGTTCCACCTGCCAGCCGGCAAGCTGCGGCAGCGGCTGATCGGGCTATTTGGGCAGAACGCCAATAAGAAGCTGGTGCCGGTGGAGGAGGCTACCGAGGTGCTCAAGCTCAAAGGTTACGTGGGCAAGCCGGCTTTCGCCAAAAAAGCCCGGGGCGAGCAGTATTTCTTCGTCAACGGCCGCTTTATCAAAAGCCCTTACC
>JAAAOU010000199.1 GCA_009908745.1 Bacteroidota bacterium | reverse complement strand
TCACCATCAGCCCAACGCCGCCGCGTGCCCGTTCGGCGAAATAGGCGGCCATTTTCTCAAATCCATTTTTTTCTTCTTCCAGGCCCGTATGCATAGAGCCCATGAGGACGCGATTCTTGAGGGTCGTGAAACCCAAATCGAGTGGAGCCAGCAGGTTTGGGTAATTGGCGTGCATAGCGTGGTTTTTTTATGGGCTATAAGGTAGGCATTTTTTGCGAAAATTCGCTGGAAAGTGTTTGCTCCTGAGACAAACGCACCAAATTCAAAGGCCGTACCTGTTTGGCAAGGCCCGGCAAAAAAAAAGCGGGTCAGCCCTTAGGCCCACCCGCTCGTTTTGATAGTTGCTATTATAGTCTTTATTATTCCACCAGTATCATGCGTTGCGTAGCTTTGTCGTCCGCCGTTTCTACGGTGTAGTACAACAAGCCGCTGTTGGGCAGTTGCGCTTTGGTCAGCTGCCATTGGTTGTTGCCGGCGGGGAAGTCGCCCTCCTGCGTGAAGAGCACCCGGCCGTTGGCATCGCTGACGGTGAGGCGGGCCCAGCCTTCTTCCGGCATACGGAATGCGATCATCGTCTCGCTGCGGAAAGGGTTGGGAGTGTTTTGATATAGGGCGAAGGCATTGCCGTCGGTGCCGGCAGCTTGTTCAAAGACGAGGTTGATGGCAGAGGCGTCAAATTCGTTATTGTAAGCTTCCGCAGCCAACCGCCGCTCGCTCAAGGACAGGGCGCGGCTTAGTTCTACGTTACCTAGTGCTTTGAAAGTCAGGTAGAACAAGGGGGATTCGCCATCAATTTGGCTGCCTTGCGGCTTGACCCAGCTTGCGGTCAGCTGGCCATCTTCGGGGAATACGCCTACATTATCAGCTGTCCACTCCCTCAGCGACCCCGGTTTGATACCTTCGTAGCTAAGTAGTTCGTTATTATAGTTCAAGCCCAACTGAAATCCAGCCATACCCTCCAACTGAGGCGCGGTGACCGGGATGTCGTATACTTGGCCGGCCTGGAGCTCCATATTTTGAAGCTCAAAGGCTAGGCTGCTGCGGTTCTCTGTTGTCGGCTCGTCTTCGGTGAGCGGGTCCGGGTCGGCATCGCCCGTCAGGTCGCCAACTTTGACACCGACAAACTCCAGTGCCATATCCTCTGAGAGCACATCATCCACAGCTATGATTTCCGGGAAGTCCTCTGCCAGCGGGTTGTCCGTTTGGAATTCGTACTTGGCATCCACGAAGCGCCAAGAGAAGTTGTTGGGGAAGAAGTCGGAAATGCCCAAGATCACCTTCCGGATGTTAATCATGTCTAGGACAGAGATATTGCCGCTTCGGTCCACGTCGGCTGCTATGTACTGATAGGGGGAGTCGAAAGGTACGACACCAAGTATATGCCGTTGCAAGCGGATAAGGTCGGCGGTGGAGACCCCATTGGGCACATCGTTGTCGCGCTCCATGCCGACCATGTTGACATCGCAGGCCGGCACATCCACGAAGTAGAATTCACCCTGCGGGCTCGTCAGCAATTGCATAGGTGCTCCTTCGTTGATCACGTTAACCATAACCTGTGCCACGGCTTCGCCATCCGGCGTATGCACTTCGCCAAAAATATCGGAGGTCATGTTGTTGCAGATTTCTTCGTGGGGCATGGCTTTGAATACTTGATCCTGCATGAGCTTGATGCTGGTGTTTTTCATCAGCACGTCGTGCATAGTGGTATTCTTAATCCAATCTTTTTCAGCTTCGCTCAGTACCGGGTCGTTTTCGTAGTAGAAGCGGTCGCCGTCGCGCAGGTTGGTAAATTGCACCGTTAGGATACGGTCGATGGTTTCGCCGAAGATAGAGCCCGGCATTCGTTCTTCGGCCAGCATGCCAACCCAGGGGTCAATGTCGTGCACATCTCCATACAGGCCGATGAGCTTAAGGTAGATACCCGGGTCGCCATTGATCTGCTGGAAAAAAGTAACGCGGTCGAGCCCGAAGTTTTCTCGTACACTGTTGTAGTCGGGCAGGCCGCGCTCCCGGCCCCGTTGGATGTTGATGGAGACCAAATCCAGGCCGCCGGCACCCGGAGGGCCGAAGAGGAAATTGCGTACATCATCCACCACTTTAGCGTCGAACGTTTGCTGCATCTGTACAGCCATGCCTTTAAAGAACGGCTCTAAGCCAAGGTCCATTATGGGGTATGGGTTGAAGAAGGCATCCCGAAGGAGCATGTGCCCTTCCGGAATGGTTTCGCCGTTCTCGTCTACGCGTAACAACTGCCCGTTGAGCAACGTATGGCCGACCCGGAAGGCGGCGGCGGTAAACACATTAAACAATTGGGCATTGACTTCGGGGTCATACCCTTCGTAAGCGGGCAAATCGATACCCATAGCCGGCAGCCATTCATCGTAAGTAATCGACTGAAGCAGGCCGCCTACAAGTTTGCGGGCATGTTGGTAGAGCTGCTCGTCGTTCCAATCGGGGTGCTCGGCGGCTAATTCGTCGCACAAGCGGTTGTGCTCCCGCAGGAAAAGGGTGTGAAAGGCAAACAGCAGCGGGTTTTCGACCGCACGGGGATCACCGCATACAAACAGCTTTTCGGTAGCACCTACGGGGTTGTCGAGGTGCGGCGCGTTGGGGTCTATCGGTGCGTCGTATTCCCCGTTGAAGGTATTGAATGGAGGCAGGTTGCCGGCGGAGGTCTTCAGCTTGCCGCCCTCGAATGTGCGTAGCCAATTGGCCCGCAGCTCGCTGGAGCCGTAGACGGCAGAGCCATCAAGGTAAGCGGTGATTTCGTTGGGGTGGCGGCGGGGGTTGCTCAAGTTGGTGCCGGTACTGGGGTCGAATACGTTGCGCACCATATGGATGGCCGTTTGCCCCGTATTGAAAGGGTCGAACATGGGGTCGCCCTGCGGCACCTGAATATCCATCGGCTCATCGCCGTCTGGCGTCAGGCCAAGGTCGTGGTCGATAAACTGGCCAAAGGCCCAAGTGAAATCGCTGAGTTGCAAAGGGTCGGAGAGGGGGCTGTCCTGTGCAAACAGGGAATTGCTAACCCGTCGTGGATTGGGACGCTCAGGCCCTGCTGGCTCGTCAATCAAATTATGGTAGCCCCCGACAGTCGCAGGTTCGTATGGGCTTGTCCCCATTCGGGATGCTCCATGTTATTGAGGGAGCCATCATAAGTGCGGTAAAGCTGAACGTCCAAATCTTGGGCGGACAGGCTCAACGTAGCAATCAGAAAAAAGATCAAGAGTAAAGGTCGTCTTTGCATAATGCACAGAATTAGTTCATGGGTGAAAACCAAAAGATCCAAACGTAAATATAACAACTTTGCCCGATTGCGCTTAGCAGACGCAGGCTTGAACGTGTGGATCAGGATTCAATGTATAATTATTGCCAAGCGGTAACCGTAGTAGCTTCGTTAGAATACAAAGTGTACCAGCGGGTATTTACTTTGGCATTATAAGTAAAGAAACATTTTGGTATGCAGACGAAAAAACAGACAGAAAGTTACATTTTCCTCTCAAAAAAGCAGGGGGGCAGATGGATGTCGATGCAAATCTAATAAATCGAATTGTTAATTGCTAGCCTTCGATATGGTTTTTGCCACTAAATTGACCGAAAAATATCTGCAAGCCGAAAAAATCAGGTGGCACAGCCAAAAAAAAACGGCATGGAAGTTAAATTCTATTTAAATTAGACTTAAGGAAGTTACAATACCCTGCATGCGGTGTCCAAAGAATAAATACTGTTATGGCAGGCGCTTTCGAGGGCTTGTCATACAACAGTCGGGTGATTTCTGAAGAAAGGGCTGGCTTCGTGCCGCCCTTTCATTTTTGTCTAAGAACCTCATTTTTTCCGTCCCTTCGGCACAAGTTCGCTGTTTTTGTCGGCAAGCCCGTAACCTTTAGGGCAAGCTGATTGTACAATCTGCGTTAAAAAGCGGGATCGTACAAACATAGCACCATTGAAAGCAGCCTGGCTACATATTAGCCTTTTGTTCCTGTTTGCGTGGCAAGCAGCGGCCCAGCCTGTGAGCAATGCCCGCTACCGGGTGGCTTACCCCAATCAGTCGCTGGTGTTGGAGGACTCCCTGACCGTAGTGCCGGAAAGCCTAGGCGGCCAGGCGGATGCCCCGCTCGATGCCAGCTTGCTGTCGGCGGACGGCCGCAGTATACGCCTAGATTCCAGCCTTTTGCAGTACGACAGTATCATCATCCGCTACCGTGTTTTGCCCTACAATTTGTCCAAGCGTTACCGCCATTTGGACACCGCTCAGAGCAAACCGTTGGAGGATGGTGTCATTGGCATTGCGTACGACCCCTACGCGCAGGAAGAAGCTGCGCTCAGCTTTAAGGGGCTGAACTATAACGGCAACTTCACCCGCGGCATCTCCTTTGGCAACAATCAGGACCTGGTGCTCAACTCTAGCTTCAACCTGCAGCTGGCGGGCGAGCTGGGGGATGGTATCGAAATTTTGGCGGCGATTACCGACGAAAATATTCCCATACAGCCGGAGGGCAACACCCAGCAACTGCGGGAGTTCGACCGGATTTTTATCCAACTGCAAAA
>JAAAOU010000487.1 GCA_009908745.1 Bacteroidota bacterium | reverse complement strand
CAAAAAATTGCTAGTTTTCGACTAGAAGACCAAAATCCCAACACGGTCTCAGTGTTTTAACATCAGCTGCCTTGGTGGCGGGGCGCTTGCCTCGGTGGCCGGGCTTTCCGCCTGGCGGTGGGTTGGGGTGGAGCTTGACGTACAGTGGAAACTGGACGATGGTAGTAGAGTGGTTCTAGTACAAGTTAGGTCGTTATGGGAAATATATGCCTGACGACCAACGTACAAGTTGGGCCGTTGTGGGGAATACCGGCCTGACGACCAACGCACGCCCTATCGACTGGAACTGCCATTTAGCAGGCTGAGCCTACTTCTGACGCGGGGGAACCCGCAAGCGTCAGACTTTATGGACTGACGGCGCAGGCACAGCACGCGCCGAAAAGGGGGTATACATCAACTTGAGCAAGCCCCATAAAAAAAGCCAGCTACCCCAACGGGGCAGCCAGCCACTTCATCTAACTATTTGCTTCTTTCACAAAGCAGTGTATGATTCTTTTTAGTAGCCACCGCCGCCGCCACTGTAACCGCCGCGGCCATAACCGCCACGACGTTTCTTCTGCTGGTTGATGCGGTAGCTGAAGGTCACCAGGAACTGCCGGGCCCGCCACTGAAAGTCGCCTTCGCTGTAGAAGCCTTCGTCTTCGAATACATAGCGGCGGCGGCGGGAATTGAGCAGGTCCCGTACGGAGGCTGTGATGGTGCCTTTGCCGTTGAGCACGTCGCGGCTGAGCGACAGGTCTATCATGTAGAACGACTTGACGCGGCCCTGCGGCGTATTGCGCGGTGCCCGGTAGTTGGCGCGAATCTGGCCGTCCAGCTCATCGGTGATAGCAATTTTGGAAGTCAGGCGGGTAAACCAGGTCAAAGCGTCCGCACTTAGGTCCCGCCCTTGGTATGCTCCACTGATCAGAGAACGGTAGAAGTTGAAGTTACCGTCTAGGTCTATCCACTCTGCCGGTGAGGTGGAAAAAGTAACGTCTAAGCCATAAGCATCTTCTTCCGCCAGGTTTTCGGGCTGCGTGAAGGTCACGCCTTCCTCATTGATGCGGCGGATGCGCTGCACCACGCCTTCGGTATGGCGGTAGTACACAGCGGAGCTCATGGTGCTCTTGCCCCAACGCTTCAGGTAAGTCAGCTCGAAAGAGTTGGTGAATTCGGGGTCCAAATTTGGGTTACCGGTGTAGATATTGCGCGAGTCGCTGAAATTGAAGAAAGGGTTCAGCCTCCAGAAGTTTGGCCGGTTGATGCGGCGGCTGTAGCTGGCCTGAAGCGTATTTTCGCCTGCCCACTCATAGCCTGCAAACACACTCGGGAAGAGATTGAGGTAATCCCGGGGGTTGACTTCGTTGGTTTGTACCAGTTCCGTGAGGATGTCGGTATACTCTAGGCGCAGCCCCGCTTGCACGGAAATAGGGCCAAACTTGTTGCCGTAGCTGGAGTAGGCGGCGTAGACATCCTCGTTGTAGATAAATTCGTTGGTGAACCCCGTAAGCGGCGTCCATTCGCCATTGCCAAATTCCTCGACCAGAAAGTCGGTGTTGATATCCCGCAAGCCCGCCCGCAGACCGGCTTCAAACTGGCCTTCTTCGCCAAACGGCCGTACGTAATCGGCTTGCAGTATCGTCTGTATGGACTGCTCGCGGTTGGTGGAACGCTGCTGCAACATAGGGACACCCGCTTCTATGAATTCCGGCGTAAAGTACTCTTCTTGAATTTCGGAAGTTTCCGTCTCGTCGTTGTTTTGGTAGCGGCCGTCAATGGTAAACTTGTGCCCCTTGCCGGGTAGGTTCTTCTGATACCGGAGTACATATTCGAAGTTGTTCTCGATTTCGTCCTCCAAATCTAGGCGGGTAGTAATGCTGGTCGGGTTGTCTAGGTTGAACAGGTAGTCCCGGTAGGTCAAGTCGGAGGTGTTCTCGTTGTCTTCGTAACTGTAAGTAAAGTTGCTGGTCAGGGTAGCCGTCTCGCTAAAGCTATAGTCCAGCCCAGCGCGTACGGTATTGTCCCAGCCCCCACGTCTGCGGTCCCGGTCTTGGGTTTGGATAAAAGTGGTATCCGGCTCATTGTCATTTCTATCGTAAACCTCCTGGTAGAGCGAGCCCTCGCCGGGGCTGTCGCGGTAAGTCAGGCCGTAATTGGCGAAGAAGTTCCACTTGCCGGTGCGGTAGTTGCTATTCAGGGTGACGCCGTAGCGGTCCGGGTAGCCCGCCGTGAGGTCTACCGAGCCGTTGAGCCCTTTGCGCTTGTCTTTCTTCAGTATGATGTTGATGATACCTGCCATGCCTTCCGCTTCGTAGCGGGCAGAAGGGTTGGTGATGACCTCCACGCGCTCAATGAGGTTGGCTGGAATTTGGCGTAAGCCATCGGTATCCCCTGTGCCTACCAAGCCAGAAGGACGGCCGTTGATGAGGATACGCACACCGCCGCTGCCCCGTAGGCTGACATTGCCTTCCACATCCACCGTCACGGAAGGCACGTTGTCGAGTACATCAGAAGCAGAACCACCGGCATTAGCCAAGTCCTTACCCACATTGAACACCCGCTTGTCGAGTGACAACTGCATGCGGCTGCGCTCGGCGCGGACTTCCACTTCCTGCAAGGTCTGCGCGTTGGCTTTCAGGGCAACCTCGCCCAAATCAGCGGTCATGCGGCCGCGGGCAATTTCAAAGGGGTTGGTCGTTGTGCTTTCGTAAGAGATAAAGGCGATGCTCAGGTAATACCGCCCTCTCTTGAGCTCAATGGAGAAAACGCCGTTCTGATCGGTCACGCCCCCGGTAACGAGGTTGCTGTCGGGCAAAGCGTGAACGGAAATCGTGGCGTACTCTAGGGGCTCGCCGGTAGCCTCATCCACAATCTGCCCTTTGACCAAGCCAGAGGCATCATCGCCGGGGTCAGCGGCTAACGGCAATAAGCTGCCAAAGAAGAAAAGTAGTGCAATAGTCAGGTGCAGTTTCATCGGTGTGTTTTATTTTTATTTTTATGACAAAGATAGGGGGTAACCCTGTAGCACGTCTGTAGTAATGCTGAAGCAAATTTGAAGTTTAAACATTTTTCGAAAAAATTACACTTATTTCGTGCCAACCGGCCTCATACCGGTAGCTTACCCCGAACTGGTTCGCTTCGCATACTTTCTGTACAATGGCCAGCCCCAAGCCTAGGGATTGCTCCGATTGCTGGCTTTTTTGGAAACGCTCGAACAGCTCTTGGGGCGGCACGGAGGGGGGATCGCCGGTATTGCGGATGCACAGCTGACGGTCATCCAGCGCCACTTCGATCTGCCCGTCTTCAATATTGTGGCGTATAGCGTTGCGCACCAAATTGGACACTAGCACATCCGCCAGGGCCGGCTCTATGGAAAGCTGCACGCCGGGCTTGATACCGCGTTTCAGCGGCAGCCCCCGCAGCATGGCCAGCTCCTCAAAGTTATCTAGGCACTGATTGACGACCTTGGAGAAATCGATAGGCTCCCGGGGCTGGAACTCCTGGTTTTCGATTTTAGTCAGCAGCAGCAGGGCGTTACCCAATTTGGACAGCCGGCGCAGGGATTGTTGGGTGTCGTTGATCAGGCGCAGTTGTTCTTCGTTGAGCGGCTCGGTTTCGGTCAGCAGTTCCAGTTTGCCGCGGGCGACGGACAAGGGGGTTTGCATCTCGTGGGAGGCGTTTTCGCTAAACTCCTTGACGGAAGCGAAATCACGCCGCGCTTTTTCCGCCATAGCGGTGACGAAGGCATTAAGCTGCCGGAATTCTTTGGTGGTGGTCTTGGGCAAGGAGATGGAGGGCTGCTGCCGAAGGTCAAACCGGCGTATGCCGTTCAAAATGCGCTGAAAAGGGGCCAATAGCCAGCGCGTCAGCAGGAAACTAGCCACCAGCATGCTCACGCCCAGGATGAGGAACAAGCGCCACATGATCTCCACCACCACCTCGTAGATATCGTCAGATTCGATGAAAACATCGGTGATGCTGATGCGGTAATACGAGCTGTCGATCGCCTTCACCCGCTCGATCTTGCGGTAATTTTCCAGCTCTCCGTCGCGGTAAGGGTGTGCTCCCAAGGTGTCAGAAAACCGGTAGGAGGTGTCTATGCCTAGGCTGTCGCCTAAATACTGTATATCAATTTTGCCCCGCCGCAGCAATTCCAGCGGCACGCCGTTGCGGACGTCCTCGGCTACATCATCAACCTGATCGTAGAGTGCAAAGTCGGTCTCTTTGGTAACTTCCTGCTTGACCAAGTGGTAAGTCAAAAAGCCCCCTGCCCCGAAGACCAGCACGGACACCAAGAGGTAAAAAAGCGTGGTTTTGGCAATGAGGTTCATCGGTTACTGAATTTGTAGCCCAGGCCATAGATGGTCTTGATGTAATCTTCCCGTTCGCCCACCGCTATTTTCTTGCGCAGGTTTTTGATGTGCTGGTAAACGAAGTCGAAGGAATCCAGCAAGTCCACATCATCCCCCCACAGGTGCTCGGCGATGGCCTGCTTGGTCAGCACCCGGTTCTTGTTGGTAATGAAAAAAAGCAGCAGCTCGTACTCCTTTACCGTCAAGGTGACCGGCTGTTCGTCC
>JAAAOU010000072.1 GCA_009908745.1 Bacteroidota bacterium | reverse complement strand
GGGCAATTGGCAGCGGTTGTGATCGCTATTGCCGCCGGTGCTACCACCCTGTCCCATGTCAACGACAGCGGTTTTTGGCTGGTCAAGGAATACTTGGGCATGGACGAGCGGCAGACCTTCCGCTCATGGACGCTGATGACGGTGTGGCTGGGGCTGACGGGCTTCGCTTTGGCGGCGGTTTTGTTCGTGTTTTTTTAGCTTATTTCATCTTTTCCAATGACTTGAACAGCGTACCGGAGCGGGAAATCAGGGCACCCCCTTCCATCAGGTTGAAGATTTCCATTTTGCGGGATTCCTTGTATTCCTTCTCGGCGGTGTATAGCTTGAGTTTGGCACCGGTGAGCTGCAATTGCTGAGACAGCTGCTTGGGGTTCATCTGCTCGGTGAGGTCGACTTCCGTTTCGCCTTCGATTTTCAACCCATTCATCACCGCTTTGTCTTCCAAGAAGTGGAAAGCTTTGAGGTCATGTGGGGTTTTGAACTCCAGGTAATTGACATCCTCCAGCACTTTGTCAAAGACGATATCGCTAAAGATTTCAATCAAGCGCTCTACTTTATCTGGCGATTCGGCCTTCAGCTTTTCCCAATCGTCGGCAGTAATTTGGTTGCTGGCGAGAAAGCGGACGAATTGTGGTTCTACCTCGTCAAGTTCAGCCTCGGTCAGGCGGCGGTATTTCATATTGTGGTGCGGTTTTTTGCAAAAGTACAGAATAGGAAGAGGAATAGTTGAACGCAAGGGAAGGAACCTGCGGTGGTGTGTATAACAAATTGCACGGCTAAGCCGCTTTGGCAAGTTGCTGGATTAGCTTCCACGGCCAAGGCTAAGGCAAAAAATATTTTTAGGCTCCCCTAAAACATCTAGCTTTGCGTATTGTACTGTAGCAAACCAAGTGTATGAAAAAAACAATATTTGCCCTATTAACCGCCCTAGGCGTATGGGCTTGCAGCCCTGCGGAAGATGCTGGCCGGGAAACCGGCGAGCCGCTAAAAGTGGTCTGCACCACTGGCATGATTGCGGATGCGCTGCAAAAGATCGTAGGCGACAGCGCCGAGGTGGAAAGCCTGATGGGGCCAGGCGTAGACCCGCACCTGTACAAAGCCACGCAGGGCGACCTGAAACTGCTGCGCTCGGCGGATGTGGTGTTTTACAACGGCCTGCACCTAGAAGGCAAAATGGGGGAAGTGCTGGACAAGCTCGGGCGGCTCAAGCCGGTGGTCGCTTTGGCAGACAGCCTGCCGACATCAAAACTGATGAATTCCACTGATTACGCCGGCGCGTACGACCCGCATGTGTGGTTCGATGTATCCCTATGGTCGGAAGTGGTAGCTATGGCCGGCAAGAATATGGCGCGCTTGGATGCCGAAAATGCCGCCTACTACCAGTCTAACACCGCCGCTTTCCAAAAAGAGCTGGCAACCCTGCACGAAGAGGTCCGGCAAAAGATCAGCGAGATTCCGGAGGCGCAGCGCGTACTGATCACCGCCCACGATGCGTTTGCCTACTTTGGGCGGGCGTACGATATCGAAGTCCGGGGCCTGCAGGGTATTTCCACGATCTCGGAATACGGCCTGAAGGACGTCAGCCAATTGGTAGACTTCATCACGGCCCGCCAAATCCGCGCGGTGTTCGTAGAAAGCTCGGTCCCCACCAAAGCCTTGGAAGCGGTCGTCGAAGGCTGCGCGCAACGGGGCCACGAGGTCCGCATCGGCGGCACGCTCTACTCGGACGCGATGGGCGCAGAAGGAACCCCGGCTGGGACCTACACGGGCATGGTACGGGAGAATGTGGCGGTGATTGTGGAGGGGCTTGGGAACCGTGAAACATAAAATGCGTTGCCCACGACGATATACTGCGTAAATATCAGGATGTAAGCACCCGCTGTAGCCTCATGGCGAAAGCGGGAAAAATGTAGAATTTAAAAGTGGTACGTTGCTTGTAGTGGGTGTTGAAAGCTTAGCACCCCAACGTTGCCTGACGCCGCTGCTTAGCGCCGCAGCGTGGACCCCAACGTTGCCTCACGCCGCTGCTTAGCGCCGCAGCGTGGACCCCAACGTTGCCTGACGCCGCTGCTTAGCGCCGCAGCGTGGCCCCCAACGTTGCCTCACGCCGCTGCTTAGCGCCGCAGCGTGGACCCCAACGTTGCCTGACGCCGCTGCTTAGCGCCGCAGCGTGGCCCCCAACGTTGCCTCACGCCGCTGCTTAGCGCCGCAGCGTGGACCCCAACGTTGCCTCACGCCGCTGCTTAGCGCCGCAGCGTGGACCCCAACGTTGCCTCACGCCGCTGCTTAGCGCCGTAGCGTGAACCATTAAGTTGCGTAATCCCCCAAACAAAACAACAATTCATGAAACCATCCATAGAAGTACACAACCTAACCGTAGCCTACAACCGCCGCCCAGTGCTGTGGGACATCGACTTCACCCTCCCGCGGGGGCAGCTCATTGGCGTCCTCGGCCCTAACGGCTCGGGCAAGACCACGCTATTGAAAAGCATCATGGGGCTGGTAGAGCCGAGCAGCGGGTACGTCCGCTTGTTTGACGACAGTCTGGAGGCAGTACGTTCGCGCATCAGCTACGTGCCGCAGCGGGAGAGCGTAGACTGGGATTTCCCCGTGAGCGTGCGGGAGGTGGTGCTGATGGGGCGTTACCGCAAAGGCAAGCTACTGCGGCGGCTGAGCAGGGAGGACCACCGGCTGGCCGACGAGGCGCTGGAGCGGGTAGGGATGACGGCTTTCGCCAAACGGCAGATCGCGCAGTTGTCGGGCGGGCAGCAGCAGCGGGTGTTCGTGGCGCGCTCCTTGGCGCAGCAAGCTGATTTGTACTTGATGGACGAGCCCTTCGCCGGGGTCGACGCCGCCTCGGAGGAAGCCATCCTGAAGCTGCTGGGCGAGATGAAGCAAGCGGGCAAGACGGTGCTGATCGTACACCACGACTTGCAGACGGCGCAGCAGTACTTCGACTGGCTGGTGTTGCTGAATACGCGGCTGGTTGCGGCTGGCCCTACTGATGAGGTGTTTACGGAAGAGCGCCTGCGGTCGGCGTATGGCGGCCAGCTGACCATACTCTCGCGTGTAGCGGATATGGTGAAGGAGCGGGATTTTCCGCTGCGGGAAAAGGGGTTTCGGGATGAGCCGTGAGGCAACGGTTGCTTGTGGTGTGTTGGTTTATAGACACAATAATGTTTGAGGTTGATAATGTGCGACCTCGCTGAGGTCGGCGGCGCTTCGTATTTGCGGGGGTTACAAATGTGTGACCTCTCCGAGGTCGGCGGCTTTTGATTTTGCTGCTTGGCATATTGCTTCCGAGGAAGGTTGATTGTTGTTGCCATGTCTGTGTGTGGCCTCGCTGGGGTCAGAAGCTTCCGGCTTCGCAGTCTGCCATATTGCTTGGAGAGCGCTACGTCGGATATTAAAGGCGGCGTGGGGCGTATTGGTTCAATTTACCCTGTTGCGGGCAGCCTTCAAAACGAAAAAAAACAAGTACAAAATGGACTTCTTCACTTTCAGCGACCCCAACGTCAGAATGGTCACCTTGGGTGCCATGCTGCTGGGGCTCAGCGCGGCTACTGTCGGCAGCTTCACCTTTTTGCGGAAGCGGGCGCTGGTAGGGGATGCGATTGCCCACGCCATCCTGCCGGGGGTATGCCTAGCATTTATATGGACCGGGGAGAAGCACCCGGCGGGCCTGCTGCTAGGGGCGGTGGTAGCGGGCTGGGTCTCGCTGCTGGCGATGGACTTTATGACCAACCATAGCAAACTGAAGACCGATACAGCGATCGGGGCAGTGTTGAGCGTGTTCTTTGGTTTGGGGATACTGTTGCTGACCGCCATACAGCATTCGGGCAGCGGCAATCAGTCGGGCCTGGACCAATTCCTGTTTGGCAAGGCGGCCTCGATGACAGCGCGGGATGTGTGGGTGTTTGGCGGGGTGGCGCTGGTCTTGCTGCTGGTCGTGCTAGCCTTTTTCAAAGAATTCAAGCTGGTGGCTTTCGACCCCGACTTTGCTCGCACCATCGGCCTGCCGGTCCGCCGACTAGAGTTTGTGCTGGCGACGATCACGGTCTTGTCGGTGGCCACGGGCATACAAGCGGTAGGGGTGGTGCTGATGGCGGCGCTGCTGATTACCCCGGCGGCGGCAGCTCGTTTTTGGACCGATAATATTGTGAAAATGGTAGCCTTAGCGGCGGTCTTTGGCATGCTCGCCGGTTTGTTTGGTGCCTGGGTGTCCTATACCGCCCCGGCTATGCCCACCGGCCCTTGGATTGTCATGCTGTTGTCGGTAGTGGCGGTATTTTCGTTAGTGGCAGCGCCGGAGCGGGGTATCTGGGCACGCGTGCGTTTGCAACAGGCGAATGCACGGAAGATGCTGCGGGAGAATATTTTGAAGGCGTTTTTTCAACTCGCTATGGCGGGGCAGTCGGTGGAAGACAAGCGGTCGGCGTATTTCACCCTGGAAAAGATCAAAGCGCTACGGCCGTTTCAGGCTGGCGCATTGGAACAAGGGCTGCGGCGGCTGAAGCGGGAGGGCTTGGTGGAAGGCGGGCGGCGTGGGTACCGCTTGACGGTCTCGGGT
>JAAAOU010000530.1 GCA_009908745.1 Bacteroidota bacterium | reverse complement strand
GGGCCCTACGGGCACGAATTTCACGAAGGGGCACGAATGCGAGCGTGTCGTGTGTAGGTTTTGGCAAAGCCAAAACGGCTTCGTGCCCCTTCGTGTCCTTGGTGGCTAATTTTACACCGCGCTTGCCAGCGAATTGTAGCCCCTGCCTGACGAAGCTGCGCTTGTCAGGGCCCTACGGGCACGAATATCCTCCGACCAAGCCAAGGTTTCAATAATCCACAGCAAATCCTATCTTTGCTGCCGATGAACTTCGAATACTTCATAGCCAAGAAAGTCGCCGCTTCGGGACAGCAGTCTTTTTCGCGTCTCATCATACGCATTGCGATTGCGGCGATTGCGCTAAGCGTCACAGTGATGATCTGTGCCAACGCGCTGATCGCGGGCTTCAAAACCGAAATCAGCAGCAAGATTTTCGGCTTCTGGGGGCACATCCACATCACGGATACGGACATCAACCGCTCTTTGCTCGAAGCCTACCCCATCGACAAAAACCAAGATTTTTACCCGCAATTGGAAGACCTGCAGCAGGTGGAGTACATCGCCCGGGAAACTTGGCTGGGCGGGCTGACCGAGGTGGAACGACGCAAGACCACTAGGGGCGGCGTACGGCAAATACAGGTGTTCGCCATAAAACCGGGCATCATCGAGGCCGGGGAGCGCGGGGATAAAGACATCGAGGGGATCATCTTAAAAGGCATTGGTTCGGACTTCGACTGGGCGTTTATGCAGCAGTACATCAAGCGGGGGCGGCGGCTGGCGCTGCCCGATTCGGCGATGTCACGGGAGATTCTGATTTCAGACCAGACGGCTAAACGCTTGCGGGTGGACACCGGGGACACTTTTATCGTCCACTTTGTCGAAAAGGGGGAGCAGCTGCGACGGCGGTTCCGCATCAGCGGCGTTTACCGTACGGGCTTGGAAGAATACGACGAAAAATTTGCGCTGGTAGACATCCGGCAAATACAGCGCCTGCTGGGATGGGATGAAAATCAGGTCAGCGGCTTTGAGGTCTTCATAGATGACATCGACGACCTGGTGCCGCTGTCGGAGTATATTTATTTCGAGGAGCTGCCGACCGAGTTGTATGCAGAGACCATCCGGGACAAATTGCCCGAGATATTCGATTGGCTGGACTTGCAAGATATCAATGAGGTCGTCATTCTCACCCTCATGGTCATCGTCGCTATCATCAATATGGTAACGGCGCTTATGATCCTCATCTTGGAACGCGCTAATATGATCGGTGTGCTTAAGGCCCTGGGCGGGACGAATTGGAGTATCCGCAAGGTTTTCCTTTACTACGCGGCTTACATTATCGCCCTGGGATTGCTGTGGGGCAATGTGTTTGGCATTGGGCTGTGCGTGCTGCAAGATCAGCTGGAATTTATAAGGCTTTCAGAGGAGAACTACTATCTGTCTACCGCCCCCATCGAGCTGAATGCCTTGCCTATATTGCTGATCAATCTGGGGACGCTGCTGATCACGCTTTTATTTTTGATTGTACCGTCCTACCTGGTGACTAGCATTAGCCCGGTGAAAGCCATACGGTTTAAATAAGGGACGGAAAAATCGTAAGTTTGCGCGTAATTACAGACGAGCAGACACAACCATGATCCGGTACTACGCAAAAGTGGATAGAAAGCTAAAGGAACTCGAGGAGCCGCAGTTGGGGTGCTGGATCAACATCTCGCCGCCGTTCAGCCACGAGGAGCTAGAGGAGATTGCCCAGCAATTTGATGTGCCGCTCGATTTTTTCACCGACTCGCTGGATATTGACGAGCGCTCCCGTTACGAACGAGAGGATGATGTCCGCCTCATCGTTATCAACACCCCCATTCTGAACGAAGCGGAGGAAGAGAATGACGCCATCTACGTTACCGTACCCATTGGCATTATCCTCACCATCGACCACATCATTACCATCACGGCTTACGGCAGCCCGGTCTTGCAGCTCTTCTTGGACGGCAAGGTGCGGAACTTCGACCCTTCGGACGAAAGCGCCTTTGTGCTGCAGATCATGGAGCAGACGGTCTACCGGTACCTCACCTGCCTGAAAAAGCTGAATCTGAAGCGCAACCTGATTGAGAAAGAGCTCTACGACTCTAGCCGTAATAAAGAGCTTAAGCAATTGCTCAGCATCGAAAAAAGCCTCGTCTACTTCGTCAATTCCCTGAGTGCCAACGAGCTGCTCAAAATGAAAATGAAACGCACGGACTTTCTCAATATCCGGGACGACGAGGACAAGTCAGATTTGTTTGAAGACATCATCATCGACAACAGTCAGGCGTTGGAGATGTCCAATATCTATACCAATATCCTCAATGGCACTATGGATGCCTATGGCTCCATCATTTCCAACAACCTAAACATCACCATCCGCCGGCTCACCCTTATTACCATCATCCTCATGGTGCCTACGCTAGTGGCGAGCTTTTATGGCATGAATGTACCATTGCCGTTGGAGCGGGAGGGGTACGCTATTTACGTCATTATCACCGTATCCATTGTGGGGAGTTTGTTGGTGACTTGGTACTTCCAGCGCAAGCGGCTGTTTTAGCTTGAGAAAAGGCTGTTAACAGGCCATGGTGGTCAAATGTTAAGAAGTTAAGGAGTTGTTAATCCCTGCCGGGGTTATGTTAAAATTTGGCATGACATCCATATTTATTTTATGTTCTCTCCACCAATTCATTAAAATACATTGCTTATGGTAAATTACAAAAACTTACTGCTCTGCGCGCTATCTGTATGCCTGCTTTCTCCGCTCTTTTCCCAGTCGGATTCTCTGTCTACCAAAGGCGGCTTTGGCTTAAGCATACAATGGCAGCGCCTCATGGTTGAGCTTGACGGCCTCAACAGCAATCTTGCTGAAGCCGGTTACCCAGGACTTGAGCCTGGCCTCAATGAATTATGCGTAGCACTGGAGCGCCGGAAGGAACGGGGCGTATTCAGCCTAGGCTTCAGCTTTGCCTTGCTGGATGAAGACGAAGGGGGAATGTCCGGCCGGGAGACCCGCTACCGGCACTGGCAAATCGCAGCGCGTACCACTTACGACCTAGTGAAGAGCGAGCGGTGGGTGCTGGGGCCCGTTTTGGCCTCGTATTTTCAATACGCCCGTTTCAGCTTGTCAGAATATGACGCCACTATGGGCTCTGGTACGCTCAATCAAATGCTTGGTACTGAAGTCAGGTCTGCGAGCCGTTTTGAGCTGCCCACCGAGCTGGGGCTGGGAGTACGCCACTACTTCCGCTTGTCGCCTTCCGCAGACTGGTTGTTCATTGGTTTAGAAGGCGGCTACCGGGTTAACCTCACTTCGGCAGATTGGCGGGTGGAAGGCGCAAGCAACCTAGGGGATAACCTGGTGCCGACCGAAGGCTTTTATTTTCAGCTCAACTTTGGAGTTAGCCAATAAACATCAAGCGGGGGTAAGTCACCCCGCTTACTTTTCCCATATATTTTTTGCCTATCCTTTCGATTCGCCTTATCTTGTCCGTTCCAAGCAGGCAGGCTGTATCGAATCCCCCCACTACCTGCCCCTTCGACTATCGTCAATCCTGGCACATACATCCAACTGCACCACACCTACTACCCTTACAGCGAGGAGCGGGTAAGCTCCCTGTAAGAATACTATGACGAACGTGCCGGATATAGACAGGCCGGCGCAAAAACTGCAAATTTGATGAGGCTAATCACCATGATCAACATCATGCTGCTGCTGCCAATGGGCTTAGCAGCACAGCAAGCCAGCTGGGAGGGCGGGGTCACCGTAGGAGCTAGAGGCTATCAAGGCGAACTGTCCCGCGGTATTGGCCCCGAGCTTGATGAAATAGGCGGCAGTTATGGTCTGTTGCTGCGGCGGCACCTTTCGCCGGTTTGGAGCTTGCGGCTCAATGCCAATTACAGCGAATTGAGCGGTTCCGACTTGGCTGCTTATGAAAACCGGAACTTTTCCTTCGAGTCCACCTACTTGCAAAGCAGCTTGGTTGTAGAGTACGGCCCTTGGGGCAAAAAAAGATACCCGGAACCACGCACTTTCCAGAAGCGTATCACTCCTTACTTCTTCGCGGGGCTTGGCTGGGTACAGTACGAGTCTAGCGCCAGGTTTGATATGGAGGGGACGAACGGCCATCAGGCCAGCATAAAAGCCGACCAAGCCCACCCTTATCCACAGCAAAGCTTGATGCTGCCTTTCGGGGCCGGCTTGAAAGCGGACCTTAGCCGCAGGGCCGTTATTGGTGTAGAATTGACGACCATGACGGCATTCTCGGACTACCTAGATGGCATCAGCCAAGCGGGCAATCCCACTGCCGACGACTGGCTGCCGGGCGCCTCTTTGGTATTGTCTGTCCGCTTTTTGCCTAAAGACACCGACCGGGACGGCATAGCCGATGAAGAGGACGCTTGCCCACAGATCAAAGGGGTCTGGTCTGCACGGGGGTGCCCAGACCAAGACTTGGACGGGGTGGAAGACCTGGAGGACCTCTGCCCGGAGCAAGCCGGCAGCGTAAAGCTCAACGGCTGCCCGGATACCGATAAAGATGGTGTCGCGGACCGTGAGGATAGCTGCCCGTACAAGGCAGGGACTTTGGTCACAAAAGGCTGCCCCGACCGGGACTTGGACCAAATTGCCGACCATCTAGATGAATGCCCGGCGCTGCCCGGCCCCAGCTGGCGCGGTGGCTGCCCAGTACTGGATACGGATGCTGATGGCGACCTAGAAGACGAGGCGGTTGTCTGTATCATGCAGCCGCGGGTGGTTAGTGCTTCCCTTGCTTCACAGCTTGAACGCTGGTTCGGTGTATTGGAAAACGTAAAAGGCGGCAACCCAGAGGCTACTGAGGGCATGCAGCCTGCCGTACCGGAAGAAGAACAAGAGGCTGGGTTCAATTTCTAGCCGCTTATCTGAGTTGGTCCAATGATAATTTCATTATTTTGTCAGGTCCAAACATTTATAGCGGTTTTATATCGCTAAACACATTCAACAACACTATGAATTCTAGAAGATCATTCGTCCGCCGCTCTCTGGCGGGCATTGTAAGCCTTAGCGCTGCGCCGTGGCTTAAAGCCAGCAATCCTCAACGTCCCGTTTATCCGCTCGTCGTTTCAACTTGGCAAAACAAAGCAGCCAATCAAGCGGCCATAGAAACCCTGCAGCAAGGTGGAAGGGCTCTGGATGCAGTAGAACAAGGCGTTCGCGTGGTAGAAGCGGACCCTAAAGACCGCTCTGTAGGCTACGGTGGCCGGCCAGACCGCGACGGGAAGGTCACGCTCGATGCGTCCATTATGGATGAGCATGGCAACTGTGGCTCGGTATGCTTCCTGCAAAATATCATGCACCCGGTGTCGGTTGCTCGAAAAGTCATGGAAGAAACGCCCCACGTCATGCTTGCCGGGCAGGGTGCTGAAGCTTTTGCTCTGGCGCAAGGGTTTGAATCCAAAGATTTACTGACAAAAGCCTCTGAGCGGGAATGGAAAGCCTGGAAGAAGAACGCCAATTATGAACCTACCATCAATATCGAAAACCACGACACGATCGGTATGCTCGCCATAGACACCTTCGGCAATTTGTCGGGTGCCTGCACCACTTCCGGCCTAGCCTATAAGTTTAGCGGCAGGGTTGGGGATTCTCCAATTATCGGGTCGGGGCTTTACGTCGATAATGAGGCAGGGGCAGCGGTAGCGACCGGCTTGGGGGAAGCCGTGGTAAAAACCTGCGGCAGCTTCTTGGTTGTAGAGCTGATGCGGCAGGGGTGGAGCCCCACTGCTGCCTGCCGGGAGGCCATTAAGCGTATCGTAAGCAAACAGCCCGGCCACAAGAAATTTCAAGTCGGCTTTCTCGCCTTGAACACGGCGGGCCAAGTAGGGGCTTACAGCTTGCAAAATGGGTTTATGTACACCCGCCACCTTCAAGACAAGTCGGACATTCAGCCGTCAAAATATTTTTTGTAGCATCCTGCTTTTGAATTTAACATTCAACAATAAATACGCATGTGTTTTTAGATGAGTGATCAGTCACTATATAAGCACTTGTTGGACAGGTTATTGCGTGGTAGTTCTCTTGGGGTGCCGGCGGGGAGGCGGCTATGGTGATGCGGCTGTTTTGTACACACCAAAAAAAATATCATACATAAAATAGGCTAATTTGAAACCAAAGCCCTAAATTTGGTCTCGCTTTTGCGGTAGAGGGGCTTTTGTTGAAGCCCCCACCCAATAGCGCCGTGGCAGCTCTGGCAACAGTGCTGTCCACCAAGAGCTTTGAGAGGTACACATATCTACACAAAACAGGAGATTGGGGATTGCTAACACTGCGTGGTTCCATGCTGTGGGGCTACGCTATTGTGTCCGCTTCTTAAGCTCCCTTTCCTGTTCTTTGCTTGTGGTGTCGTGTTCAGGGTTTCCTGCTCGCTAGCTCTTGGCGTCATTTGTCCGAAACCTGATTTGTTAATCAAACGATGTTTTTCTGAGCGCTGGAAATTTATAAATTTGCGCATCTCAAAAACTTATCCCATGACACGATTTACCATACTCCCTTGCCTGTTGCTCATTTTAGCGACTACGTTCTCCCATGCCCAACAGCTTTCCTTGTTTACCCAATACCGGGAAAACGCTACCATAATCAACCCTGCTGCCGTAGAAAGCGATTTCCTCGCTTTTGGCCAGAACATCTCCTTCGGCGGCTCTTACCGTGCGCAGTGGGTAGGCTTGGATAATGCGCCCACCACGCAAACCTTACGCGGTTCCTATATGCACACGGCGGGCAGTGGCGTTACCTTCATGGCGGGCGGCTACCTGATGAATGACCAAACCGGGCCTACAGGTTTTACCGGTTTTTACGGCCGTATAGCCGGTATTGTTTCCTCTGACCCCGAAGAAAGCGGTTTTGTGGTAGGGCTGAGCGCCGGTGCCGTCAACTTCCGCGTGGATGCTTCCGGCATCCGCTTGCGCGAACAGGGCGACCTCGTTGGTACTATGGACCAATCTCAGTTTTTCCCCGATGTGGGCGTCGGCCTGTATTACTACCGTATGACGGGCAGCAACGACAACATGTTCTACATGGGGCTTTCCGTCCCGCAAGTATTTGGCCTGGACTTGGCTTTCCAGGATCAAGACGGCGACTACGAGGTGCAGCGCCTGCAGCACTACTACGGTATGCTAGGGTACTATTTCTTCTTCGACAACGGCAGTTTTCTAGAGCCATCGTTGTGGGTGAAATACGTGGATGGCGCGCCAGTCAATACGGACTTTAACCTGCGCTACTACTTACCGGTCAATTTTTGGATCGGGGCTGGTGCTTCATCGGCGGCTACCGCGCATCTGGAAGCCGGTTTCCTGCTCGGGGATACGGTAGGCTTTGATAACACCTTCAGTGTTTCTTACGGTTATGGCTATTCGTTTTCTTCTTTTGGGCCGAGCGCGGGTGCTACGCACGAAATTAGCTTGGGCTACTCCATGTTCCGCTAATGGTACAGACAAGTGACCACAACATAGTATACAATCCATTTCGTCTTGGTCCTATTATGGAAAATAAGACAGACCTAAAAAAGATGCTATTCCCATGCACACTCCGATCATACTTCCCAAATTCAACATCAATATGAGCAAGAGAAGTTTTTCCCTCTTACTACTGCTGTTTTGGCTGGGTACCGGCACGCTGACGGCACAGAATGCCGCTTACTCCCTCTACTTTGAGCAACCGGACTCCCTGCCGTGTACCGACGATGAGTTCTGTATCGATTTGACGGTAGAGGATTTCACCAATATCTTGGAGACCCGCTTCAATATTGTGTGGGACTCTACGGTCGTCGAGTTCGTTGGTGTAGAGAACGTCATTACTGAGCTTTCAGGCGCCATGTTCACGCAAGTGAATAACGGGACTTTGAATGTCAACTGGCAGGAAAACGTTTGTGACGACCCCGCCTCGGGTAACATCGTGACGCTTGACGATTGTGGCGGCGAGTGCCGGCCCACAATATTTACGCTTTGCTTCCGTGCCTTGTCCAACTATGGGGAAGCTACGGATATTACGGTGGCGGAAACCCCAGCACCTTATGCAGCCAAAGATTTCAGCGGTTGCAACAACGTATTCCTCATTCCCAAACCTGCTACCGTTTCTACCTGCGTGCGGCCGTTCTTGTTAGACATTTCCGACTCGCAGGGCAACGAAGGCGACTTGGTCTGCCTCGACTTTTACGGTTCTGGTATTGACGCATTGACGAGCTTTCAGTTTCCTATTGCCTGGGACTCCACCTTGGCCACCTTTGAAAATGTCATCGTTGCGGATAACCTGCCCAACTTGTCAGCAAACGACTTTGGTGTGCCGGGGCAAGCGGCAGGGGTGCAGGAAGGCAGCGTTACTGTTGCTTGGAATGGCCCCCCACCGACCAATGTGGCGACAATACCCGACTCCACTTTGCTCTTTCAGCTTTGCTTGCGTTTGAAAGAGGGGGCTTGCGGGCGCGATTTCGAGGTCGTTGTCGCTGATCAGCAACCGGGGCAGCCGTTCTTCATACCCCTAGCGAGCAACGATGATCAGTCGGTTGGCCAAGACGGTTTTGGAGAAATCGCGGTTGGCCATGACCCCGGCGAAGTGAGCGTAGGGGACTGCGATCCGGAAGGTGTTAAAATCGTAGCGGATTGCGGACCGCCTGTAATGTTGAACGATCAAACCTGTGTGCAGGTCACTGCCGGCGACAACTTCCAAAATGTCAACGAGTTGCAGTTCCTCATGGAATGGAACCCGAATTTGTTGCAATATGCCAACGTGCAGGGCTTTGCGCTAGCTGGCCTGAACGCTGGCGACTTTAATGAAGCGAACACCGCCAACGGCATCCTGGGGGTCAATTGGGATGGGGGCAACGAAACGCTCTCCGAGGGCGACGTGCTCTTCGAAGTCTGTTTCGATGTAGAAGGCTTGGGCGGCAACAGCCCTTTCCGCTTCATCAATAATGATAATGACGTAGCCTATATAAACGGCGATACAGAGAATAATATCGGCATCAACCCATCTAACTGTGAGGTCACCATCGAGCAGCCCGATGGGGTGGTGATTGATATCACCGATGGGTTAGAAGGGCGCCCCGGAGACACACTGTGCTTTGACTTTGCAGTGTCCAACTTTGATGAAATAACCGATTTGTCCTTTTCCATCAACTGGGAACCTACCAACTTAGAGTTTCTGTTCCCATCCGGTTTTCAGAACCTCAACGCCGATGCCGGTGTCACTCTCGCCAACTTTGGTACGCTGGGCTGGCCAAATGGCTTCATCCCTTTTGAATGGCCGGCGTCCGGAAACACGCCAGTCACCCTAGACGATGGCGAGGTGCTGTTTACCCTCTGCTTTGTGGTGCCGGAGGATGCAGAACCCGGCACCTGTGACCAAGTCCTTGTAACGGATGACCCGCTGACCGCCGAGGCGGTTTCCGCCAGCTCCAACGGTGAGGATATTGGCCTGACCGGCATCAACGGCAACTTCTGTGTCATCAGCCCGGATGGCTTTTGGTTGGTACCCGACCAAGTAGCGGGCGACCTGCGGGATACCATCTGCGTACCTTTTAAAGTGGGGGAGTTGGACAGTATTGCGGACGCCAACTTTACGGTAAACTGGCCGCCTGCCAACCTAGAGTTGACGGAAATCGTTGATTCGGGCAATATCCCGGGCTTGGGCATCAACCTAGGAGGCTCTCCGGTAGGGGCTGCCACTTTCGATTTCTCGGTTGCCGATGCAGCCGGGCTGTCGCTGATGGATTCTACGGAGATTTTTGAAATGTGTTTTGAATTGATTGGCCCGGCCGACACCTGCTATGCTTTGACGGTAGACGATGGGGCGGTAGTCAATACGGTTGCTGGTGCAGGCAGCTTGCTAGACGTACCCGGCGAAGTCTGCATCAACAACAAAATATTCATCGACAGCGTGATTATCACACCGGAGACGTGCCCCGGTATCATGGACGGTACTGTGCGGCTCATCGTATCCGGCGGCAACCCCCAAATTCTCGATGGCTATGGCTTCAGTTGGGAAAACCCGTCAAGGGTCAGCAACCCGGCGGTCAATTTGCCATCCGGCGAGGTCGTGGTAACCGTATTCGACGGCATCGGCTTGTCCGTTACAGATACGATTTTCGTCCCCACCGCTGGCGTTGACCTTTCGATTGATGCCGGGCCGGATCAAGTGGCGAATTGCAACACCGCAATAGACCCCAACTTCATAAGCCCGACGGTCTCTCCGTTAAGCGAGCCTAATTTGAATTACCAGTGGACCTCCTCTGGCGGCGGGCAGATATTTAGCAACCCGACGGAACGTATTGGATTGCTCGGTGGGCCAGGCACTTTTACCGTCGAGGTGCAGGACAGCAACGGCTGTACCGCGTTAGATACCATTGTGCTGACGCCGCCGACTTTGCCCGATATCGCGTTTGTGAATGACACGCCCGATACCTTGACCTGCGTACGCGATGCCGTAGACCTCGGCGTGCAAGAACTAACCGACGTCACCTACGAGTGGGCAGGGCCAAACGGCTTTGCCGCTACTACGCCTACTGTCATGGCGCAGGACTCTGGCTCCTACACGGTCACGCTTACCTTTACCGATACGCAGTGCAGCGCTACGGATTCTATCCGGGTAGATATTGATACCTTACCGCCAAACGTTTTGGCGAACCCTGGCGTAGACACCCTAGATTTGGGATGCAATGACGAAGCGACCCTAGTTGGGCTGGTCGATGGCGGTTTCATCAGCAACTTTAGCGTACGTTGGCTGGACGAAGCGGGTACAGTACTTACCGACCAACTGGAGTACATGACGAATATCCCAGGCCAGTACTTCTTCGAGGCGACAGACACCACTACCGGTTGTACCAATATCGATTCGGTTATTGTCTCCCCAGAAGCCTCCTTGCCGGCGGTCAATATACAGGCCGATCCCCCGCCGGTTATCAACTGCAACTTTGACCCCGTGGAACTAACCACCACCGTAGAGAATACCAATCCCAACGGCGTAACCGTAGAGTGGGCCGTCGACAACGGCGGTGCGCTCACCCCAGGAACGGAAAACTTGCTGTCGCCAGAAGCGACTACCGCGGGTACTTACACGATAACCATTACGGAAAATGCGACCGGCTGTACGGCCTCCGATGTCGTTGAAGTCGTTTTTGACACCTTGCCATTACCCGTCTCTGCCGAAGTGGTGGGGCAAATTGATTGCAACAACGAAACGGTAACCTTAGATGGCTCGGCTTCCGCTAGCGGCCCCGATATCACCTACAGCTGGTTCAGCTTGCAATTTAATACGGTGGTCGGCGAGGCTGCTGCCTTGCCGGTGGGCAGCGGAGGTAACTACGTACTTACGGTACGGGATACGACTACGGGGTGTTCCAGCACAGATACCGTCATGGTAATGGCGGATACCCTGCTGCCTGTCATTAATCTTGGGCCAGGCGAAAACATCACCTGTGATCAAGATACGGTGCCGGTGGCTGTCAGCGTGGAAGGCTTAATGCCAGGCCAGTTCTCCGCTTCCTGGGAAGGCGACGCGCCGGTCGCAGAAATCGAGGGCGACACCGTTGCCCGTTTTGACCAGCCCGGGACTTACACGGTAACCGTAACGAACGAGCTCAATGGCTGTGTGGATACCGCCAGCCGTCAGATCAACAGCGTTAAGTTCTTCCCCGAAATCGTACTGGCAGAGGATGAACTGTTCATCAACTGCTACGACAACAGCTTGGTCATAGATGCTACGGCATCCACGCAAAGCGACACCTTCAATACGGTAAGCTACCAGTGGACGGCATTGGAAGGCACAGCCGTACCGCCGTTCAATGAGAACGAACTGGAAGTAGAAGAAGGCGGCATCTTCGAATTGGCGATCACCGATGTGGTGTCCAATTGTACGGTCCGCGATACGGCGGTAGTCATCGGGGATACTGATCCGCCAACGGCTACGCTAGCCAACAACTTGAACCTTTCACTTAGCTGCGCCAGTAACGTGGTCACCCTTGACGGTACCGGCTCTGCCACGGGGGATGATATCGTTTACGTCTGGCAGTTGCTCGCCGGCGGCACGATAGCCGACACTATCGCGATGGGCCCTGATGCTTTAACCGTGGATGTCAGCACGCCGGGGGTTTACCAACTCCGGGTATTCAATGAGGCCAACGGTTGCTTCGGTACGAGCTTGCAGACGCAAGTGCTGCAAGAAGGTGGGGTGCCTCCGCAGATTGTCTTCGGGGAGCCCACAGATATTGGGGTGATCGAGCTAGATTGTACTACCCCAGATACCATTCCGCTCAGCTTTAACCTGGCGAACGACAGTCTTTTCCAAACCGCAGACTTGACCTTCGAGTGGAGTGGCGATGCGGAGGTGGTTACAGACGGCATGGACCCCTTTAACGTTAGCTTGACCGGCGTCGATGAGGCAGGCGTACTTTCCTTGGTCGTAACGGATACGACCTCGGGGTGCGTGGGTGAAAACGAAGTGGTCATTGAGGATATTCGAGCATTCCCCAACGCGGCTATTGCGCAAGACAGCATGACGATCAACTGCGAGCAGTCCTCTTTGGTCCTCGACGGATCGGCTTCCACGCAGGGGGATACTATCGCCTACGAGTGGCTTTTTGACAACAGCGCTGCTATTGGCAATGCCGACACCCTGCTGGCCGTTACGCCGGGCAGTTATACTTTGGTTGTGGAAAACACCCTGAATGGCTGTACGGCGGAAGACACTATACAGGTCGGCCTGGATGTCGCCACCCCAATGGCCGTGACAGAAACGCCCGAGCCTTTCCAATGCGATACGGAAAGCCTGCTGCTGAGTGCAGCGCCTACGGGTGATGCAGCGGACTTTGACTTAGTTTGGGAAGCACTGCCTACGGGTAGCAACGTCACACCAAATCCCGGTACGCTTACCGCAAATGTAGACGGCTCTGGTTCATACCTGCTTACCTTGACCAGCAACATTAATGGTTGTGACACCTCCGTGGTATTTGAAGTCATGGCGGACACCGTGGCGCCGATGGGGATGATTGCCGAGCCGGAAGTGCTGGGGTGCCCTGGCCAAACCGTAACACTCGATGCAAGCTCGTTTGGCAACAACGGCGACTTTGAGATCGAATGGAGCACCACGGACGGCGGTAATGTTTTACCGGCTACGGGCTCCCTGCTGGTAGACGTCGACGCAGCTGGCACCTACGACCTGTTGGTGACCAGCCTGCAAAACGGCTGCGAAGCTAATGCCACCGTCACCGTGCAGCAGGACCCGAATGTGCCGGAAGCCGTTGGCGCTGCCCCTGACAATATGCTGGGCTGCGGTGAGACCCTTACGCTGGACGGGACAGGCTCTTCCGAGGGCGATGTTTACGACTACGAGTGGATTGCTCTCAACGGTGGGGTGCCGCCGGTGCCGGAGACGCCATTCACCGCTACCACCATGGAGACCGGCGATTATGTCTTTGTCGTCACCAATATGGAGACAGGGTGTGCCGATACCTCTGAGGTCGTAACTATTGTGCAGGACGATGACCTGCCGGAAGCCACCGCACAAGTTGATAGTGTGAGCTGTGACGGTACGGCTTTCATCAGTGCCAATTTGCCGGCAGGCAACACCGGCCGCTGGGAGTCGCTCGGCACGGCTACCATCACTGACCCCATGGCCAATACGACAACCGCGACCAACTTGGCGGCGGGGCCTAACGAATTGACTTGGACCTTGTCGCAGGACGGCTGCCCCGACTTCAGCAGCACCAGCATAACGGTAGTCCCCGAGCAAGCACCGGTCGCACAGGACGATGCCGCTACTATAGACGAAGGCTCCAACAGCGTCACCATTGACCTGCTTGATAATGATGACCTTACTGGGGTGAGCGATTTCACCATTGAGATCACAGAAGACCCGTCCATCGGTGGTTTGGTAGACAATGGCACGGGGCAGTTTGGCTATACGTTGAACGTGCCGCTGTTTGCTCCCGCCGTAGATGGTTTTACTTACCGCTTGTGCAACGCCAACTGCCCTACGCTCTGCGATGAGGCCGCGGTAGAGATCGAAGTGGTACGCGATACCACGGTAGACATCGAAGTGGCTAACGGCATTACGCCAAACGGCGACGGCGTCAACGACCAGCTGATCTTTGACGATCTGTTGCTCGCACCAGACAAGTACCCCGATAACAGCTTGATTGTTTTCAACCGTTGGGGGGATATCGTCTTCGAAGCCCAGCCGTACAACAACGATTGGAATGGTGTGAATGCTGACGGGTCGCCACTGCCCGATGGTACCTATTACTACATCCTGCGGCTGGAGGTTGGCAGCGGCAACATCATCCGCGGGGACATTACGATTATCCGGTAGGACGAGTGCCTTTGGTAGGTGCGAACAAAACAGCCCTCCTTGCCTTTTTGCAAAGAGGGCTGTTTTGTTTACTACGGCCTGACAACTGCTCAACGCTCGAAATCGTTTATTGAAACGGTGCGTATAGATTTTGAAACGCGTAAATACTATCGTAAATAGAGACCATGGAAGCAACGAAAACGATGAACCGTAGCCGCTCAGCGGCACTTTACGAAGAAGCCAAACAGTATTTCCCGGGAGGTGTCAACTCTCCGGTCCGGGCCTTTAAATCGGTATCCGGCCCGCCGCTCTTCATCACAGAAGGGGAGGGGTGCCGCATCAAAGACGAAGATGGCAATACCTTTATCGATTTTTGTTGCTCTTGGGGGCCTTTGATCCTTGGCCACAACAACAGGCAAGTACGCGAGTTGGTGACGGAGACGGTAGCAAAGGGCACTTCGTTTGGTACGCCGACCCGCCTGGGCAACGAGCTGGGCAAGCTCATCACGAGCAATAATAAGTATATTGACAAAATCCGCTTTGTAAGTTCAGGCACGGAGGCGGTCATGTCGGCTTTGCGCTTAGCGCGCGGCATTACCGGCAAGAGCAAAGTCATCAAGTTTGAAGGCTGCTACCATGGCCATGTCGATTCCTTGCTTGTAAAAGCGGGCTCCGGTTTGGCGACATTCGGGGAGAGCACTTCGGCGGGTATCCCTGAGTCCTTTGCCCACGAGACCATCGTGCTGCCGCTTGATGACCGCAAGTTGTTAGACAAGACCTTGCAGGAGCACCACGAGGATATTGCCTGTATCATCGTGGAGCCTGTCCCGGCTAATAACGGCTTGCTGCTGCAGGACCGTTCTTTTCTAGAATGCTTGCGGCTGAAGTGCTATAAATATGGCGTCTTATTGATTTTTGACGAAGTGATTTCCGGTTTTCGCGTAGGCTTTGAAGGAGCAGCGGGGCACTACGGTATCCAACCGGACATTATCACTTACGGCAAGATCATTGGTGGCGGCATGCCAGTGGGGGCTTATGGCGGCAGCCAGGAGGTGATGCGCCATATTTCTCCGGATGGGCCGGTATACCAAGCTGGTACGCTTTCTGCCAACCCGGTAGCGATGGCCGCGGGCTACGCTACGCTGCAGCAGCTTTTGGAGCCTGGCTTTTACGATAAGCTGGAAGCTAAAACGCAACGCCTGGCAGAACGCTTGCAGGCCTACGCCGACCAAAAAGGCTATACCTTGCGTGTGCAGCAGGTCGCTTCCATCTTTTGGCTGGCGTTTGCTGATCACCGCTTGCAGCGTTCTGATCAGATCGACGCGGGCAGCATGGAGCATTTCAAAAAACTCCACCACGAGTTGTTGCAAAGAGGTGTTTATCTGGGGCCTTCTGGCTATGAAGTCGGTTTTGTCTCAGCGGCCCATACCGATGCGGATTTAGACGAAGCAGCCGGGCTGATGGAAGAGTGCCTTGATATTGTCTTCAGCGCAAGCTAAGCCATGGATTCCAAACGCAACATACAACTACGGCTGCTGTCCTACGCGGTCATCGCCTACATGATGCTGGCTTTCGCTTGGTGGTCGGTATTGTTGTATACCAAAAACAACGACGCCTTTGCAGCCAAACGGGATAAAATGCGGCTGATCATGGTCGCGGAGGGGCGTGTAAGTTCCAATGAAGAATTCCTGGAATCAGCGCCTTATCAGCAGTTGCGTGACCAATATAAGCGGCAGGAGTACATGATACTTGGAGAGGCCGGCGTCATCATCATTAGTTTGTTGATCGGCATGTGGCTGATCAACCGTTCCTACAACAAAGAAATGATGGCTGCCCGTCAGCAGCGGAACTTCTTGCTGTCTATCACGCATGAGCTCAAATCCCCTATTGCTTCCATACGCCTCGTGTTGGAAACCTTTCAGCGGCGGCGGAATCTGCCGATAGAGAAAAAAGACAAACTCACCCGCAGTGCCCTGTTGGAAACGGAGCGGCTCAACGGGTTGGTAAGCGACTTGCTGCTTTCTGCCAAGTTAGAAGCAGCCTATCAGCCCCATCAGGAAGCACTCGATTTACCGCAGATGATGGAAGACCTGATTGGCACACTGGAAGGCAAATACCCCGAAGTGCGGTTCCATTTTAGGAAAGAGACGGCGGTCGACTGCTTTGTTGGCGACAGGACCGGCATGACTTCCGTTATTCTCAACCTTCTGGAAAATGCGGTGAAGTATTCTTCTACGCCGGCCGAGATTGAAGCCACCATCGCGCAGAAACAAGAATACTTGCTAATAGAAGTGGGGGATCAAGGGTATGGTATCCCGGAAAAAGAGAAGGCTCGGGTATTCGACAAGTTCTACCGGGTTGGCAACGAAGACACGCGCAAAACAAAAGGCACTGGTTTAGGTTTATACATTGTGCAGCAGATCGTGCAGGCACACGGCGGCACGATTTCGGTCGAAGACAACCTGCCAAAGGGCACGCTGTTTCGGATCAAATTGCCGATCAGCCGTACAGAGCCGGCGCAGGTGACACCGGAGCAGGCTGCCACCAATTAATTTCCAAACCATATCCAACGCTATATGCGCATATTGCTTGTAGAGGACGAAGAAAATATTCAGGACGTCATTAAGCTCAACCTTGAGATGGAAGACTACGAAGTGGTCGCCACCGATAACGGCAAAGATGCCTTGAAGTACGCCAAAGAGCAACATTTTGACTTGCTGATACTTGATGTCATGCTGCCCGAAGTAGATGGGTACCAGATTTGTGAGCAGGTACGCCTGACCAACCGCGAAGTGCCGATTATCTTCCTTACGGCAAAAGATGCCGCACAGGACCGCGTCATGGGCCTAAAGAAGGGAGCTGACGATTATCTGACCAAGCCGTTTAATTTAGAGGAATTGCTACTGCGCGTGGATAATCTGATTCGCCGCACAAGCAAAGACCCTTCCAATACACCCGATGAGTACCGCTTTGGGGGCAATTGGGTCAACTTTGCCACCTACGAAGCCGAAGGTAACCCTGGAAAATTCACCCTCACCAAGAAAGAAGCCATGCTGCTGAAACTGCTCATCGACCGCGAAGGCGAGGTCGTTTCCCGGCAGCAAATCTTGCAGTCAGTATGGGGCTATGATGTTTATCCTTCTACGCGGACTATTGACAATTTTATCCTGTCTTTTCGCAAGTACTTTGAGCAGGACCCGAAAAACCCACAGTATTTCCTGTCGGTACGCGGCGTTGGCTACAAGTTCGTCGATAGCGTGAAAGAAGAAGTGTAGCAAACGAAATAGTATGGGTTTTGCGTGCGGTGTAAAATTTTGTGCGGCGTAAGGTTGGCTGTTCAGAATTAATCCTTATCTTAAAGGGCAGTTGGACCGCAAAACCCTACTACTATGATGAACGAACCCATTTCCACCATTATGACCACCAAAGTGGTCACTGTCCGTCCTGAAGATACCTTGGAGGCCGTCAAAGACATTCTCTTCTTCAAGCATGTCCATCACATCCCGGTGGTAGAAGGCCGCAAGCTTGTCGGTATTATTACTTCTTATGACTTGGTCAAGCTCGGCAAGTGCCAAGACGAGTACCGGCACATACGGGTAAAGGAGGTCATGACCAAGCGCGTCGCCACTTTGGAGCCCCACGAAAAGATCGGGGCAGCCGCCCAAATTTTCCTCGAAAATCTTTTTCACGGCATCCCCATCGTGACGGAAGACCGGGACCTCATCGGCATAGTAACGTCACTCGACGTGCTGCGTTACGAGTTCCATAAGGAATATCCGGAACACCGGATTTACTGGGAGCCCGTCTGATCGTCGGGCAGGAGGGGCGGTTCGTTTTGCCGCAGCTATAGCGCCCAACAGCCTAGCGATTAAAAACCTAAGCCGGTAAAGAGCAGCCGCAGCGAAGCACTGCTTTTGCTTGCCTAGATAGAAGCTGCGGTGCTGTTGCAAGGGGAAAACCTAAGCTGTCGAAGGTTGTTTTATTCTGCTAGTTCTCTTAGCATTGTCCGTACCTCTTCCATCGACAGCATGTTATAGCGTGCGATAGACTTGTCCAACCCGACTTTGATGGTGTGTGCGGTTTCCGGTAGCTCTTTGAAGGTATCCTCGTCCGTGTTGTCGTCCCCCAGCGCCAAGATAAAGCTCCACTCGTTTTGGCCCAGCCAGTTTCTGATGGCTTTGCCTTTGCTGACGCCAGCGTTTTTGATTTCCACGACTTTATTACCTTCGAGTACCTGCAAGTCGTCATTGGCGGTAAGGTAGAGCAGCACATCCCGGAATTCACGCACCCGTTTTTCCCCCAGATCGCGGTCAATACGGCGGTAGTGCCAAGCAATAGAGTAGTCTTTCTCTTCTATGAAAGAGCCTGGCGTACGTTCCACCATATACTCCAATACCTGGCGGATGCGGGGCTTCCAGTTATTGGACATGCTGGAGTTGTTTTTCCACTCGCCGTTTTGCTTGGTCCATACGCCGTGTTCGGCCGCCATATCGATGCCCAAGTGGCCGAGCCATTTTTCCAAGGTGTCTTTGTCGCGGCCGCTGTTAAGCACAAGCTGTGTGCCTTGCTGCTGCGAGAGGGATTGGAGGAGTTCTAGCGCCTCTTCGTCAGGCACAACCGACCGCGGGTCTTTGTGGAAAGGCATAAGGGTGCCGTCGTAGTCGAGTACAACCAGCCGTTGTTTGGCCTGCTTGTATGCTTCCACGAGGCTGTGGCGCAGTTTTGGGGTCAGGCGCTTGGCGATTTTTTCTTTTTGGGACTCGCGCAGCTTCTTTTGCTCGGTGATGAAGTTGGAAGCCCAGTTGCGGACATCATACTTTTTGAGCTTATTCTGCATGCCCTCCAAGCGGTGAGCCTGCTCTGTTTCGTCCATTTGCATGGCGTTGACGAGCGCATCGGTGATATCCTGCCGGTCTTGCGGGTTGACGATGATAGCTTCGGTCAGCTCGTTGGCGGCTCCGGCCATTTCGCTTAGGATGAGGACGCCTTTTTTGCTGTCTTCTTTGCTGGCGACAAATTCCTTGGCAATGAGGTTCATGCCATCGCGCAGAGCGGTGATAAGGGCGATATCGGCCACTTGGTAGAGGGTGGTCAAGTCACCAAAATCTAGCCCCCGGTAGTAGTACTGAATAGGCACCCAGTCGAAGGTGCTGTACTTGCCGTTGATCTTACCCACCAAGGTGTCAAGTTCATCCTTCAGGGCTTTGTACTGCGGGACATTGGCTCGGGAAGGCACGACAATCATGACGAGGGTGACTTCACCGAGGTACTCCGGGTGCTGCTTCAGGAAGTTGGCAAATGCATTCAACCGCTGTGGGATGCCCTTGGAGTAATCGAGGCGGTCGATGGAGATGACGATTTTCTGCTTTTCAGCCAATTCACGGATTTGGTCTGAGGCTTCGGTGCCCTCTACTGCTTCCGGGTGCGCGTACTTGTCGTAATCGATCCCCATCGGGAATACATCCACGTTGACCAGCCGGTTGCCCACCGTGAGCATGCCGAAATGGTGCTCGTACCCGCAAATACGGTAGACTGCGCTGAGGAAGTGCCGCATATAGCCGAAAGTGTGAAAGCCAATCTGGTCCGCACCCAACATGCCCATAAGCAATTGACGGCGCCAAGGCAGAATGCGGAAGACTTCATAAGAAGGGAAAGGAATGTGGAGGAAAAAACCAATGGAGACTTCCGGGTAGGCTTCCCGTATCATAGCGGGCAGCAGCATCAACTGGTAGTCGTGTACCCAGACCATGTCGTCTTCCCGGATCAACGGGATCACCTCTTCGGCAAAACGGCGGTTGACTTCTTGATATGCTTCCCAGTACTTGTCCCGGTAGATGGTATACTGCGTGAAGTAGTGGAAGTGGGGCCATACGGTCTTGTTGCTGTAGCCTTCGTAGTACAGCTTGATCTGTTCTTCGCTGAGGAAAACTGGGAACAAACCGTCCTTTTTCAGGTCTTGGCGCACCGTCTCCCGTTCCCACTCATCCGTAATTTCCTGGCCCGGCCAGCCGATCCATATTTTGTCAAAGGTTTCGTCTAGCGAGTTGAGCCCCGTAGCAAGCCCGCCCGCGCTAGGGTGGTAGATCAAGTCCCCTTTTTTCTTTTTGATCGTTACGGGCAAACGGTTGGAAATGATGACGAGTCTGGACATGTGTTTAAGATAATGTTTTCCAAAAAATAGGTAAAAAGGGCTGATTTTCCAAGTGTAGTGGGGGCTTAAAAACGAAGTCTTGGCCTGTTATTTTAATGACCCCTTCATCTTTTAAAGCGGTTTCTTGCTGGCTTTGTTCGCAGCGGCCCAAGTGGGTTTATGGGATTGCTTGCGTTCGCGGGTTTTGGCAGTACAAAGGGTGGTGTTGCTTTATTTTTTCAAAATAAATAGTATATTTAAGGTGCTATTGAGCAACCAAACAAAAAGCAGCAGTATGAAAAAGCAAATCACACCAACGCAAATCCTGCAGTGGCAAACTGCCGCTGTGTACGCCATTCTCCTGGCCGTTTTGATCGTTTGTCTGTATCAATTGCCGGAAATTGCCGAATTTTTTAAATCTTACAGTATACAAATGAAGGCTGCTTTTCCTCAGCCTAGGTAAAAACGATTTCAAAAACTTGACTCTTATTGAATAATAGACATCCGGCTTCTGTAGATATAGCTGCAGCCGAGCGAGAGCGGCAGGTTTACATGCAGGCCCAAACGCGTTATAAGGTCAGTATCGGAGCGAGCTTTATCATCATCGTAATGGCTATCGTTGCGGGAAATATGGCTTGGGTGCCTGTAACCGCCTCTTGGTTGATCGGCCTCGGCGGCCTTATGCTTGGCATACTGGGTAGGATCAACTACTGGCACAGTGCTGAGCTTGCTCAAAATAACATCAAGCGGCAGCTTGTCGCGCCTGTCTTGCGTAGCTTGGGGCATACGGTAGAATACGACCCAAAGCGCTCGCTCTCGCCCAGCACTTTCCGCTCTTTTGGCTGGCTGGGCGGGTACGAAGACTATGTGGGGCAAGACCTCCTGAAAGGCAAACACGGTGCTACTTCTTTCGTTTCTTCTATGGTCTACACCGTAAATCGGCAGGGCCAATCAGAATCCGCACCTAATCTGCTGTTGATTGCCGACAGCAACAAGCACTTCAGAAGGCGGACGGTCGTGGTCTCCAAGCTGTGGAGGGGCCGCGTGGGGGAGTGGGCAAGTGCCAAAGTACAGCAGCTGAATTACCAAGGTCTGCAAGCCGTACACTTGGAAGACATCACCTTCAAGCAGTTATTCGATGTTTACGCGCAGGATCAGGTGGAGGCCCGCTATTTGCTCACGCCGGATGTCATGCAGCGCTTGGTGGCCCTACAGCGTTCCATTAACCGGGATTTCCGGGTCGCCTTCGACCGGGGGCGGGTCTATGTACAGGTTGATGAGGTTACGGGGTTCGACCTGAGTTTAGACCATAAGATACACCCCAACTATGTCACCCGCAATATCCGTTACCGCTGGGAGCTGATTGGCCGGGTGATCGATGCCCTAGGCTTGAACGACCGGGTATGGACCAAACCTTAATTCGCCGAAATAGGTAAACCGTAGGTCGATAAAAGGTGGAAAGTCCTATTCTTTGTTATATTATAGCCCTGAATAACTCAACGTAATTGCCATGCTAGTCGCCCTTTCTTACCTACTTGGACTATTCATCGTTTGCGCATTGGTTTTTGCCAGCGCCCACAATCGCCTTATCCGGCTGCAGCATCAGGCCGAGCAGTCCTTAAGCACGGTAGAAGTAATATTGTCGGAACGGCACCACCTGCTGCGTCAATTGATGCAAGCACTGGAATTGCAAAACCAGCAAGCCACCCAGTTGCTGCAAACCGCCGAACGGGCCCAATCATTACCCATGCGCAGTGGCGAAAAGCAACGCCTAGAGCTAGAAATCACTACCTACACCCGCGATCTGATGGAGCGGCCGGAGCAATTGCCGGCTTCTCCCGG
>JAAAOU010000117.1 GCA_009908745.1 Bacteroidota bacterium | reverse complement strand
CTCCACTTCTTTCTTGAACTGCGAAAAAGTGTCTGGCGTATGGGTAATGGGGAAAGGCAGGTCAGCGGTGTAGTACAGCATTTTGCCCCTGGAGTACCGGATTTCTTGTCCGACCGACCAGAGATTGCGCTCCAGCGAATCTTGCACGTACACTTCGTCTGGCGTGCGCTCCCGGTTGCAGAACACCCAGCTCGATTTGGCTTTGCGGGCAATTTCGAAGACCTCTTCCTCGGGTTTGCCGATGCGCACGATCAGATCGCTGCCCATACGGCGCAGCGAATCCCGCAGGTCAATGATGCTCTCGATGATAAACTGTGCGCGGTACTTGCCCGTCTTCGGAAAGCCGAAGTCAGTCGTCTCGCCTTTGAAAAACCGTTCATCGAAAACATATACAGGGATAACCTCGTCGGTGTACTGCAGCGCTTCGGTCAGCGCCTCATTGTCGTGCAGCCTTAAGTCCTGCCGAAACCACATTATGCCGCGCTTAGTGTACATAGGTACTGCTTTTTTGAAATTCACTGTCAGAACAACAGCCGGCTATAATGGTTGCGAAAAACAGACTTATCCTCCCCTACTCTGCCACATTGAACTTATCCCCCAAGGCTTGCGTTGGACAAGCTGAATTACCACTATTATGGAACCTTCAATTTTAGATAAAGAACTGACATTCAAGACCTCGCGGAGCTCTGGCAGCGGCGGGCAGCACGTCAATAAAACCGAGACCCGTGTAGAGCTGCGCTTCGACCTCGATGCATCAGGCGGGCTGACGAACTCCGAGCAGCGGCGTATCCGCAAGGCGCTGGGCAACCGCATTAGCCAAGCGGGTATCCTAACTGTGGCTAGCAGCAACCGCCGTTCCCAAGTCCTCAATAAAAAGGAGGCTGTCAAGAAATTTTACCGCCTGCTGAAGAAAGCCCTCCGGCGCCGCCCCCGGCGCAAAGGGCCCAAACCACTTAAAGCCAATCCTGCCAAACGGCTGCGCGACAAGAAAAAGCACGCTGAAAAGAAGGCGCTGCGCGGCAAAGTGGAGTGGTAATTTTTGATACATTTGTGCTTTGAATCCTTTAATACAATGATGTTTATGCGCTATTTGATTGCCTTTTGCTGCTGCTTCAGCTTATTGAGCACGCTTCCCGCACAGGACTTGCCAGCCTACCAGCTTTTTAACAGCGAGGGTCAACCCGTTGACTTTCAGGAAATGGCAAAAGCCAGTGCTGAAGCTGACGTGGTCTTTTTCGGCGAACTACACAACAACCCTATCGCCCACTGGCTGCAGCTGGAACTCACCCAAGCCCTGTATGATGCCAAGGGCGGCGAATTGGTGCTCGGCGCCGAGATGTTCGAGTCGGACAATCAGTTGTTGCTCAATGAATACCTCAAGGGGCAGATCAGTGAAAAGGTGTTTGAAGACGAAGCCCGGGTGTGGCCGAATTACCAAACGGACTATAAGCCGCTGCTTAGCTTCGCTAAAGAAAATGAAATACCGTTCGTAGCGACCAATATCCCCAGGCGGTATGCCAATTTGGTCTTCCGCAGTGGCTTCGGGGGGCTGGAAGAGCTAAGCGACGTGGCAAAGGTTTATACCGCGCCCCTACCCGTGGCCTACGACCCCGAATTGCCCGGCTACAAGAAAATGACCGAGATGATGGGCAGCCACGGCGGCGGTTCTGATAATTTGCCTAAAGCCCAAGCGATCAAGGATGCTACTATGGCTTATTTTATTAGTCAAAACTTGCCGGGTGAAGGCGTATTCCTGCATATCAACGGCTCTTACCACTCCGACGACAAAGAAGGGATCATCTGGTATCTGCTGGAAGAATACGCTCCGGACGCCCGGGTGCTGACCATCACCACGGTTGAGCAGAGCGAGCTGAATGCATTGGAGGAAGACCATCAGGGCAAAGCGGATTTCACTTTGGTGGTGAATGACAAAATGACTAAAACGTACTAGATGCGCTGGATTGCCGACACCCTTATTGCTTTTACGCTGCTTATTGTGGGGGTTGCTGCCTGTGATTCTGACCCCGAGCCACTGCCCGTGCTCAACAAGCGCGTGGAGGTGGAAGGTCAAATGCAACCGCAACGCATCCCCGAGTTCACCTTTATCAACCAAGACAGCCAACTCGTGACCCGGGAGACCTTTGCCGGCAAAGCCTACGTCGCCGACTTCTTCTTCACCTCCTGCCCGACCATCTGCCCCATCATGACCCGCAATATGCTGAAAATATACCGGCAGTTTGAAGAGGAGGAACGCTTGTTGCTCTTGTCCCACACCATCGACCCTGGCCGCGACAGCGTGGGGCAACTCCACCGCTACGCCGAAAACATTGGGGTCTCCTCCGGCAAGTGGCACTTTGTCACCGGCCAGAAAGACAGCCTCTACGCGATAGCCGATGATTACTTCAATGTGGTCGTCGAAGACCCTACCCTGCCCGGCGGCTACGACCATAGCGGCCGGCTGGTTTTGATCGACACAGCAGGGCACATCCGCGCTTATTGCAACGGCACCAACGATGAAGAAGTACAACAATTTATCAAAGATATTCAACGCCTACTTCATGAAATGGAAAATTCCGAGCCTGCTGGCAGCTAGTGTGCTGTTCGCGCTTTTGTTTAGCGATTGCCAAGATAACCCTTACAAACAGGGTGAAATCCTTTATACCAACTACTGCGCTAGTTGTCACATGGACGACGGTACGGGCCTGCAAGGCAATATCCCCCCGCTGGCTAATGCCGATTACCTCAAAACGGATCAAGACAAGCTCGCTTGCATCACGCGCTACGGCATGGTCGGGGAAGTTATGGTAAACGGCGAGACTTACAACAACGTTATGCCGGGCGTGCCGGAACTATCCGCTTTTGAGATCACCAACGTCATCAATTATATCAACCACGCTTGGGGCAATGACTACGGCCTAGCCAAATACGATGAAGTTAAAGCCGCACTTGAGCAATGTGATGCCCCCGTGGGCAGCGCACAGTAAAATTGGTGCCCTTTGCTTTTTGTATATCTGCTGACTTCCCAAATATAAAATTCCGCTCCATCCCTTGTATTACCTCCGGAATTACTAATTTAGGGTTTGCATCCTTGGATGTTTTCGCTTCGTCCGGCTGTAACCTATTGGCAACCAATCTTTTGCCGGGGCGAAACTTGAAACGCAGATACCAGTTCAACAACTTATGAAGAAAACAATTACGCTCCTAGCATCATGTATGCTGCCCTTGCTCCTGCTGGCTCAGGCCCCTGAAAACGACGATTGCTCCGGTTTGATAGCGCTTGGCGTAGCTCCCGCCTGCCCCGACACCTTCTTCACCAATATTGACGCAACACCCAGTGATATTGGTTTTGGCAACATCCCGAGTTGTTTCCAAGGTGGTGCCGTGGGCAACGACGTATGGTTTTCGTTCGTCTCCAGCGACACCATACTAGACTACACCATCACCCTCGACGGTATCGCAGCTGGTGGCAATGATGCTATTAGCAACCCGCAGATTGCGCTCTACCGTGGGGACTGCACCTTTGATGGCCTGGCAGAACTTGCTTGTGCTTCCTCCCCGCCGGGCAGCAATAGCGTAGAACTGGAAATCGAAGGCCTGACGCCGGATGTGACCTACTTCATCCGCATCAGCGACTATAGCGCTACCGGTACACCCAACTGGGGCGCTTTTGAACTCTGCGTAGACGAGACGCCGCCAGCCATGACTATAGACGAGGGGGGCTCCACCGAATGCAGCGGCATCCTATTTGACAGTGGCGGCGAAGAAGGTGACTACAGCAACGACGAGGATCACACTTTTACGATCTGCCCCGATAATCCGCCAGAGTGCTTGATTTTTACGCTAGACAGCTACTTCATAGAAAGCGTCGACATTTTCGGCGTGGGCGAAACTTTGTCCTTTTACGATGGGGAAACGGCAAGCGACGGCAACCTGATCACCTCCTTAGACGGTATTGACTTTTCGGACGAAGGCGGCGGAGCGGTTTGCTATCAGGTCAAAGCCGAGAGCGGCTGCATGACCCTGCGGTTTACATCCGACGGAACCAACACCTTTCAGGGCTTTTCCGGCCGCTGGGAATGCTCGGAAGAATGCGAGGATACCGACCCGATCACCGTCAATACGGACATTGACAACCAAGAGATTATCGATTTTGTAGCCACGCCTATTACCACCGCTGAGATTGCGGACATCAACTGCCCGCAGGTTTCTTACGGCACTTTTGAAGCGGACCCTACGGATTTGGGCGTTGAAAATGGCTTGCTATTGACCACTGGGCGGGCGGTTAACGCGATTGGCCCCAACCAATTGCCTGGCAGTAACCCATTCGGCGATAATGGCGCGGGCGGCGATCCTGATCTGGATTACCTCTCCGAAGAATTCGGCAACGGCCTGCCTTCTCAGAACGCCTGCGTCATAGAGCTGGACGTGTTTGTGACAGCCAATGAGCTGACTTTCGAATACATTTTCGGTTCCGACGAATACCCGGAGTACGTCAACGACGACTTCAATGATATCTTTGCTTTCCTCATTTCCGGCCCCGGCATAACGGGCGACCCAAACCTCAATGGCCAGCGCAATA
>JAAAOU010000246.1 GCA_009908745.1 Bacteroidota bacterium | reverse complement strand
TCTTACCCGAAATGGAACTCCCTATGGCCAACGTACAACTATCGCCCGGCCCCGCACAGACGGTTCAGCCCGATATGAGCCCGCCGGCAAAAGACCTGGCCACCGGCTCTCCTGCTCAAGAGCCCCCAACACTAAGCGAACCGACGCGCGTAGTGGAGCGCGTAAAAACAAACCACAGCCCGAGCGAGACAAAACCCATTTTCTCACCGCTCGCTTTCCACAAATCTGCCGCGGCCCTTAGCGAATCGCACAAACGCAGCTTGCAACAGGCCGTATCGGCTCTGCAAAGCGACCCTGCCCTCGGGCTCGTAGTCACCGCCTACGGCACGGAGAAGCGCCCCATCGGCCAGCAATTATTCAGCGCTATGCGCCAAGCGGAAAAAGTGGCGGAATACCTAGAAAGTAAAGGCATTGAAGAAGACCGGTTGTTTCTCCGCGCCAGCTTGGCACACCAAAAGGAGCCCTCAGCGGAGCACCAAGTAGACTTGGCTTTCTACAAGCCAAAAGGAGTGCCGGCTACCCTGCCAAACTTGCAGGAGCCTGCCGGTGGGTTAGCCATGCCGCAGCATACCTTGAATAAACCCTTGCTGTATAAAGTCCAAGTGGGTGCTTTGAAAGGGCCGTACAACAGCAGCCGAATCGACGCTTACGAAAACCCAATGGCAGAAACTACGCTTGGCTTTCCTTACTACCGTTATACCCTTGGCGCTTTTGAGACCTACGCAGCCGCTGAAGCCTTCCGGCAAAAATTGCTGAGCGGCCCATTTGATTCCGCCCTAGTCGTGGCTTACATCTACGGCCGGCGCGCCAATCAGCAACTAGCCCATAAGCACCTGAGTATATTCCCAGATTTGCAGAACTACGTCAACTAGCAGCAAAAGCATGAGCACTCCTACCCCTATACGCGCCCAGGCGGAAGACGCTTACCGGGCAGAATTGGAGGCCCTCCGAGCGGCCGACGAGCACCCTTGCCCAACCAACTGGCAGCTTTCTCCCTGGGCGGTCGTCACCTATATTATGGGGGGAGAGCTAGAAGACGGAACGGAGATCACCCCCAAATACTACGGCAACCGGCGCATTATCGAAGTAGCGGTGGCCACACTCGCCACCGACCGGGCGCTGCTCCTGACCGGCATACCGGGTACAGCCAAAACTTGGGTCTCTGAGCACCTGGCTGCCGCCATCAGCGGCAACTCTAAACGCTTGGTGCAGGGTACGGCAGGCATGGCGGAAGAGGCGCTGCGCTACGGCTGGAACTACGCGCGCCTACTGGCAGAGGGGCCCAGCGAGAAAGCGATGGTGCCCAGCCCCGTCATGACCGCCATGCAAAAGGGAAGTATCGCCAGGGTAGAGGAATTGACCCGTATCCCTAGCGATGTACAAGACGCCCTGATTACCATCCTCTCGGAAAAAGCCCTGCCCGTGCCGGAGTTGAATACCGAAGTGCGCGCCGTGCGTGGCTTCAACCTCATTGCTACGGCCAACGACCGCGACAAAGGGGTCAATGAATTGTCGAGTGCCCTGCGCCGCCGCTTCAACACCGTGGCTATGCCACTACCCGCTAGCCTAGAGGAAGAAGTGGAAATCGTCAAACAACGGGTCGCGCAAATCGGGGATTCCCTGGAGTTGCCCCCGCAGGCCGCCCCGGTGGAAGAAATCCAAAGGCTGGTGACCATTTTCCGCGAACTGCGCAGCGGCAAAACCCAGGATGGCCGCCGCAAGCTCAAGAGCCCCAGCAGCACCCTGAGCACCGCGGAAGCCATCTCCGTAGTCAACAGCGGGCAAGCCTTAGCCGTCCATTTTGGCAGTGGGGCTATAAACGCCTCGGATATTGCCGGTGGGTTGCTCGGCGCCATTGTGAAAGACCCCGTACAAGACCGTAATATCTGGGAGGAGTACTTGGAAACGGTGGTCAAAGAGCGCAAGGAGTGGCAAGATTTATACGAAGCCAGCCGGGCGATACTCTAGTGCCTATGTTCAAAGTATACGGTATCCGTCACCATGGCCCAGGCTCCACGCGCAGCCTCCTTCGTGCCTTGGAAGCACAAAACCCAGACTGCCTGCTTATCGAGGCGCCTCAGGATGCTGAGGGCGTGCTGGAATATATGCTGCATCCCGAGCTGGAGCCTCCTGTTGCCGTATTGCTGTACGACAAAAAAGACCCGCGGTACGCTTCCTACCTGCCCTTTGCTTCCTTTTCCCCGGAATGGCAAACCGCGCAATTCGGCTTAGCCAGTGGCCTGGAGCTGCGCTTCATGGATTTGCCCATGAGCCTGCAGTTTAAACTGGACGAGCGGGAGGAGGAACAGTTGAAAATCGCTTTGCCCGCCGCCGAACAGGAGCCGCCGGCCGTGCGGGACCCCATGGGCTATATCGCCAAGCTGGCCGGCTACGCCGACAGCGAGCGGTGGTGGGAAGCAACCTTCGAGCAGCCCGAGCACGAGATCGATATTTTTGATACCATTCTGAGCCTCAATACAGCACTGCGGGACGAGCTGAAACGAGAGGAGCGGCCGATGAACCGGCTGCGGGAAGCTTTTATGCGCAAGACGCTGCGCAAGGCGATCAAGGATGGCTTCAAGAACATAGCTGTGGTTTGCGGGGCCTGGCACGCCCCGGCTTTACACTACCTAGACCGGTTCACCCAGAAGAATGACAACGCTCTGCTTAAAGGGAAAAAGAAGCGGAAGGTGGCAGCAACCTGGATTCCTTGGTCTTACCCCCGCTTGGCTTTCCAAAGCGGCTACCGGGCGGGCTTGGTTTCCCCGGCGTATTACGAACTGCTATTCGATCAGCGGGAGGACACCGTGCAGCATTGGATGGCGCATGTGGCCAGCCTGCTGCGCGAGGAAGGTATTGACGCCAGTGCCGCCCAAGCGGTGGACGCCAGTCAGCTGGCACGCACGCTGGCCAGCTTGCGGCAACTTCCAATCGCCGGTATTGAAGAAATGAGGGAGGCTGCCCAGTCTGTCTTTGGCCACGGCAGCAGTACGCCTATGGAATTGATCGAACAACGTCTGGTCATCGGCCAGAAAGTAGGGCAAGTCCCCGAAGACATCCCGCAAATCCCGCTACAGGAAGACCTCGAAAGCCGCATCAAGTCCGCCCGCCTCAAAAAATACTACCAAACAGGCTATGCCGACGATAAAGCGCTGGATTTGCGAAAACCTACCCATCTGGACGCTAGCCACCTGTTGCACCAGCTGCGCTTGCTCAACGTCCCTTGGGGTAGGGTGCAGGAGCAAGACGAAGGGCGTCTAGGCAGCTTTAGCGAGACTTGGCACCTCCACTGGCAACCGGAGTTTATCATCCGGCTGATACAGGCAGGGATGTGGGGTAATACCGTCTACGCAGCCGCCAGCCAGTACGTCTTGAAGCAGGCGGCGGAGACGGAACTGCTCTCCGAATTGGTCGGCTTGGCGAAAGAAGCCCTGCTCGCTGGCATCACCGAAGCCTTCGAGCCACTCACGGAACGGCTGGGCGATGCCGCCGCCGTTACGGAAGACGTTTACAGCCTCATGCAAGCCCTGCCGGCCCTCACCGATATTCAACGCTACGGTGATACCCGGCAGACCGATGTCGAGTCTGTTAGCCAGCTGATTCAGCAATTGGTGCCGCGTATCGCTATTGGCCTGCCACCCGCCGTACTGCACATTGAAGAAGAAGTAGCCCAAGGATGGAAACAACAGATCGTGCAGAACAACCGCGCAATCAGCTTGCTCAACGAAGCGGCCTTTCACCAACTGTGGAACCGTAGCCTGAAACAAGTGGCTACCGCGCAGCTCGCCCACCCTACCTTGCAGGGCCTGAGCTGCCGTTTCCTGTATGACAAAGGGGAATACAGCACCTCGCAAACGGCTCAGCAGATGCGTTTTGCGCTATCCAGCCAGCAGGAGGCCGAACAGGGCGCATTGTGGCTAGAGGGCTTCCTCTACGGCAGCGGCCTGTTGCTCCTCAACCTGCCCGAACTATGGCAGCTGCTGGAAGAATGGATCACGGAAATGCCAGACAGCGTTTTTCAGTCCACACTGCCCATTATACGCCGGGCATTCGCTGATTTTTCTGGCCCGGAACGGGAAAAGATGATGCGGCAGGTCCGCTTTGGTGCCGGGAAAAGCGCTTCGCACAACACTACACGCCCTACCACCGCGTTCGACCAGCAGCGTGCCCGGAAAGTCTTGCCTACCGTAAAACGCCTATTGGGCATGGAGGAATAAAATTAAGCGGAAGTTAACGCCGAATTCACCTTCAGTTAAGGCCAAAATGGGATATTTGCTATTGTAGATGAATTCTTGCTGTCATCTTAATGATGCTAATCTTTCCTGCAATTTAAAGTCGCTTTTTTCCGGTCAGTGTCGTGCCGCCCGGCGCGACGCTGGCTAGTTTTTAAAGCTGTGGCCAGAGGAAGTAAGGAGTGATGGGAAAGAGCGGCAGCAGCAGCACCCATTTACATGAATTGTCCTATACTGTAGCCCTATAAATGTTGTTTGGCTATGCTTCCTGGCATAGCCTTTTTTTTGGACCATAGTAGGTATTGAGTCCGGCACCCCTAGAATCAGGAGTGCCGGACTTGATATGT
>JAAAOU010000421.1 GCA_009908745.1 Bacteroidota bacterium | reverse complement strand
GGTTTCGGTGGGGTCGTTGAGGTCTATGCCGTTGTCGGTGCTAGACCCCACATTCCCTCTCGTAAACAGATTGCCGTTTGTGTAATCGAAGAAGCCATTGTTTGTCGCTACAGGGCTACCTGTATTTAAAAACACGCCGGCTAAAGTATTAGAAGAGCTGATTAGTCCATCGTTAGTAAGGCTACCGTCATTCAAATCTATCCGGCCATTGCCCACGTTCAATTCTCCTCCTGTTTCATTGGCCACACTTCCAGAAACCAGCATCCGTCCATTGACACTGCCTCCAGACAGCATCATTGTACCTGAATTGGACAAAGTGCCGTCGACCCTAACAAGCCGGGTTGACGTGCCCGGTCCATCAATAGTTACTGTACCATTATTATCTAACGTTGCGGCTGAGCCAATAGAGATACCGTCGTTTCCACCAGAAGCCCCAATCGGCGATGTAACGTCTAGAGAGCCATCATTCGTTAGTGTACCACTAGATATGGCTATACCATCAGTACTGGCCTCCTCCACTGTTATGCTTCCTCCGCTGGAATTGGTGAAATTCCCATTTGTAACGATACCATTATTCGTCGTGCCAGTGATCGTAATCTCATCGTTATTAGTAAACGCCCCGGTTTGATCGCGGATGCCGACGGAACTGGCGTCAGTGATCGTTATAGACCCGTTGTTCTCAAAGCTGCCTGTCCGGTTGAAAATACCACGGTTACTTGACCCAGAGATATTGATCGTACCATTGTTCTCGAACATACCGCTGTTGTCAATGCCGTTTTCACTAAGGGCAGTGATTTCAATTGTTCCTGCATTGGAAAAAGAAGCGGTACCGTTGTCGATGTTAATCCCCGTATTGGCTTGCTGGATAATAAGGCCTACTCCGCTATTAACTTGAATGGAAGCATTGTCGGCACCACTTTCTATGGTAATCGCTTGTCGTGTAGTGGGTGGAGCTAAAGCTACAGGACCAGAAGCGAAAACCACGGAGCTATTGGCGTTAACTACTATACTGTGCTCTGCCGTGGTTCCATCTCCCACGACAAGCAGTGACATGTCAAAAGTGACCGTAGCTCCTCCTGCCACGCTAATTTGCGCCGGGGGATTGAACGAAGAAGAGACACCAGTAATGGTTACATTGTTGTCTAGTAGTATTTTATCACCTACGCCAGGCACACCATCCGGATTCCAGTTCGCAGCTGTCCCCCAGTCGGAGGTGCCGCCGCCGCCATCCCAAGTAATTTGAGCTTGCCCTGCGATCGGGCATAGCAGGAGTAAGGAAAAAAGTAGTAGTTTTTGCATAGTCGTATTCGTTTGGTTTTTAAGTGGGGAGGGACCGTTTTGCCTTTCTTGGCAGAGAGGCAATGTCGAGTCGATCAATGCGGCGGAGGCAGCTCTTCTATTGCTGTCAGCGGCACCGTGGGGCTCACCTACTTCCCTGCTACAAATTGCACTGCCTTCTCCACAATGCCAAATATACAAAACTTTTACACAGGCATTGTTTTTATAGTTAAATATAATTTACATATATAATAATTATTTTAATTTAATTGCGCTGTGGGCGATACGCTAAAAAAGCAGGAAACAGCAAATGCCAGCCTATTTTTCCATCGTATACGTTAAACCTATCTGCAAAAAGAAGTTGCGTGAATGTTTTGTTTAAAACATATCGTGTTATATTGCGCCCCTAAACATACTTTGAGAACAACTATGAAACATAATCCCACCATAGTCAAGGTCATCCCTTTGACTAAACTCGACATTGCCTTGCCGCTCTATGCTAGCATCTCGGCGGGCTTCCCCTCGCCGGCCGACGATTACCTGGAAGAAGAATTAGACCTCAATACCTACCTCATCCGGCACCCGGAAGCCACCTTCTTTGTGCGCGTAGCGGGCGATTCTATGGTGCAAGCCGGTATTTACGAAGGCGATATCTTGATCGTCGACTGTGCATTGGAGGCCAAGCACAACGATGTGGTCGTCGCTATTCTGGACGGGGAATTTACCGTCAAGCGCTTCGTGCAGCGGCAGGGGCGCTACTACCTCTGGCCGGAGAACCCACGCTACGCCCCCATCGAGTTGCGAGAAGGGGTGGACTTCCGGGTATGGGGCGTAGTGAGCCACGTCATCCATAAACCCTATGCGTTATGAAGCGGTGGTTTGCCTTAGTCGACTGCAATTCGTTTTACGCGAGTTGCGAGCAGGCGTTTCAGCCGGCTTTGCAGAACCGGCCGGTCGTGGTGCTGTCCAACAACGACGGCTGTGTGATTGCCCGTTCCAAACAGGCGAAGGCCCTCGGTATTCCTATGGGTATCCCGTACTGGGAAGTCAAAAAGCTGGTCCGTACCAAAGGCGTCCAAGTGTTTTCCTCCAACTACCCGCTTTACGGCAGCATGAGCCGCCGGGTGATGGGGCTGCTGCACCAATCGGCGCCGGAGGTAGAGGTGTATTCCATAGACGAGGCCTTTCTGCGGCTGGACTTTTGGGACAGTTCCCCGGAATACGCCCGGCAATACGGCCTGGGTTTGCGGCAAAAAATCCTACGTTGGACCCACCTACCCACTTGTGTAGGCATTGGCCCCACCAAAACGTTTTGCAAGCTGGCCAACCACATTGCAAAAAAGCGGACCACCCAAGGCGTATACCTGCTCACGCCCGATGACAAACTGCTGGAAGAGCTGCCCGTGACCGCCGTCTGGGGCGTATCAAGCGGTTACGAGCGCCGTTTGGCGAAAGCCGGGGTGACGACCGTCCGGCAATTGCAGCAGCTGTCTGAGGTTTGGGTCAAGCAAGAGTTTGGCGTAGTCGGGGAGCGCCTGCACAAGGAACTGCGGGGCATGCCCTGCTACGACTTGGAGCCGCCGGTAAAGCAGCGCAAGAATGGGGTCGTTTCCCGCTCTTTCCGCCGCGATGTATACCGATTGGAAGAGCTGCGGGAAGCCGTCTCGGTATACGCCACCCGTTTGGCCGAAAAGCTGCGACAGTACGGGCAGGTAGCCGGCTACGTCAGTGTTTTCCTGTCGGTCAATCCCTTCCGCAACCGGCGCCCGGACGGCAGACGCTACTTTTCGCAGGGGGGCCTGCTGCCCTTTGCCACCTCCAATACGAACGAACTGATCGCCTTTTGCCTGCCGCTTTTGGAATCCCTCTACGAAAAAGGCACCAACTACAAGAAGGCGGGGGTGATGGCCTCGGCCCTGCAGCCGGAAAGCAGCCTGCAGACGCACTTATTTCTAAACCACGAAAAAGTCCTGCGCCACAAAAAGCTGATGGAAGAAGTAGACGCCATCAACCGCCGCATGGGGCGCAACACGGTCTTTATCGCTTCCTGCGGTACGCAGCACAGTTGGTCGCGCAAGGAGCAATGGCGCAGCCCGCGTTATACGACGCGCTGGGGGGAATTGCCGGAGGCGACATGAAGGGGTTAAGCTTTCTCAGCCAATAGCCGCTCGTAGGACTGCTTGCCTCGTTCCGTCAAGTAGGGGAAGAGTAAACTCACCATCGCCCGGTGATAATACCGAATGCGCTCCTCTTCCTCCTCTTCCTCTTCAGACTGTATAGTCGATTCTGTAATCCAATGGTTGCCAATGACGAGGAGGTGCGTGATAAGGTGATCATACTGCCCGGTTAAAGGTTCAGGCAGCATCCATCCGTTGGCAACTAGCTGCTGTATGCCATGCTGAAACTGATGCCGTCTCAACACCATGAGCTGGCGGAAATTTTGCCGCATGCTGTCTATACGCCGTATGATACGCGCAAAATCAAGCAGTAGGAAACGGTATTCGTACATCAGCGTGAAAGTCGACCATGATTGTTCCCAAACATCCTCCAAACTGAGGTTCTGTTGGAATGCCCCTTCTGCATGAGGCGTTATTCGGCCTACCAGCTGCAGATATAGCGCCTTAATAAGTTCATCGGTGTTTTTGTAATGGTAGCAAAGGTTGCCATGGCTAATACCCACCTCCTCGGAAATACTCCGCACCGTAGTCTGGTCGGTACCAAGTTGGTTGAATTGGCGGAGTGCTGCTTGCAGTATGCGGTCTTTGGTGGCCATAGGCATAAAACTAATCATCTTGAGAACGAATCCTTAGAACGGTTGTTCTAGATTACAAATAATTAGTACATTTGTTCTAAAGTCAAGGAAATGGAGCAGGATTCAAACCCGGAAGAAGAAAAAGTCATGGACAAATCCCTCGGTCAAATGAAGGAGGGCTACCAGTCAATCGACGAGAAGCTAAAGTTGCAGGAAGGGGACAGCGTGTTCCTGCTAGTGGGCAAGGTCATCCTGCGTATCCTGCTGATTATCGTGATGATTGCGCTCTCCCCCTTTTTGCTTATTGGTTTGATATTTGCCATGATGGCGGCACTATGACGAAGCGGCAGTTCTTCTGGTTCTGCCTGTTGCTCTTCACTATGCACCAACTCCTGCAAAAGGGCTTTGGCATCCACCTTCCCTTTCTGCACGCCTATCTCGACCCTTTTCTGGCTATGCCCATTTTGCTTGGCTTGCTCGAGTGGGAACGGCGGTGGCGGTACGGTATGGCTCCGCTTCGGATATGGGAAGTAGCGGTCCTTACATTAGGCTTTACTTTATTGT
>JAAAOU010000073.1 GCA_009908745.1 Bacteroidota bacterium | reverse complement strand
GGTGACTAGCGGGCCGAAAGCCAGGGCGATGCCCAGCTCTCCCAATCCTTTTCTGGCAACTAAACGGACGGGAGGGGCGGTGTATAAGTAGCCTATCGCCAGCCCGGAAAGCCCGATGATGAGCGTCGGCCAGCCCGTTATGGCGGTAAGGAAAACGCCGATCAGGGTGGCGGCAGCGATGAGGGCTAGCCCAAGCCGCTTGGTACCTTCCAGCGAGATCAGCCCCAGCTCTATAGCCCGGCTGCCGCCGGAGAACTGCAGGAAGTAATCGTTGTTCAGCCCGTCGGTGCCGTCCTTCACGTCGAAGTAGTCGTTCATGACGTTGCTGCCCAGGTGCAGCAGGGCGACGCCCAGTACCGTAAGCAAGAAGACCGGCCAGTTGAAGCTGACTTGCGGGTCGCTCAGCAAATAGTGGTAAGCATACGCGCCCCCGATAAAGGCTGGCATCAGCACTGCCGAGATAAAGGGCAGGCGCATGATGGCCAGGTACTTGATCAGCTTGGTGGAGAAGTGGATAGGGGGATTGACATCTTCTTCTATAACTTCTGTCACGCCGCAGTAGCCGGTTTGCCCCTTGTCCTTGCCATTGGCGAAGGTGGGGGTGATGCGGATTTTGGCGTTGAATGGCGTACCGTCTTTGCGGACAAACTTGGTCTTGGATACGTGCTTGCCTTCCTCGCTCGCTTCATCGAGCCACTTCGGCACGTTCTGCAGCACGATTTCGCCCGGCGAAAAGACGGATACCCGCTCTTTGCCGATAACTTCTTCCGCGCTGTACCCGAACATCTGCTCCGCTCCTTTATTGAAGGTCTCTATGCGGCCCTCCATATCGCAGGTGATGACACTTTTCATAACTATTTTCGTTTGTTTCAATAATTATTGAAAGATAAACAACATGCCCGCTGACTTGGTTCTGCCCCCTGAGTAAATAACTCCGGCGGTGCTATGTCATTAGGCGTTGATGATGTCTCTATAGACTTGGTAAAGTTGAAAGTTGTTCACGGCGAAGAACAGTGCCCCGGCAATCAGTGGGATGAGCATGTAGCCGGCTATACGGTTATACCGGAAGAACTGGCTGGCGGCAATGGCGATGGCGGCGGCTAGTGCGACCATGTCGAAAAAAGCGGCGAGCGGGGAGGCCAGGCCAAAGAAGAGCAGCGACCATACCGAGCTGAACAGCACGATGCTGAAGTAGGCAAAAGCCGTCCAGGTGATCTCGTTGAGCGAGCGGTCTTTCCAGATCAGCCAGAAAGCGAAACCGGAGATGGCGTACAGCGCAATTTCGGCGATGTCGACCTGCTGGAAGGTGAGCGTCCAGGCTTGCTGCTGCAGCTCGTCGTACCACTCCGGGATTTGGAAGAGGTTATTCAGCCCGAAAGCGGCGATACTTAAAAAAGTTAGGGGGACAAGTTTGACTAATTTGTCGGTGTTCATACATTGATTTTAGTAGTTCTTAGATAAATCTCGTGATTTAGAGTCAAGCCAAAAAGGAAATCAACGCTCCCGTTGGTTGCTTTTGCTTCCCTTTTCGACCTGACCACGGGATTTACTCGGTCGAGCCTCGTGAGAGAAGTGGTCTAAGAAGAATTTTAGTTCACTAACACTGTTTTAACGTGTTTGGGGGGCTGCTGTTCGGTGGGGTGTGGGGTAGGCTGTTCAGTCTGATGAGGTTCTCGCCCTACGGATTTAAGCTCCTCGTCATTGCATTTTCGTGTAACGTAGCAACACCCTGCAGCCCGCCCTATCTGTAGACTGGCTCTAAGCCAGCCTACAGGTGGGGCGGAAAAGCAACGCACAGCAGCTCCACAGCCTTACAAAGAATAACGGGTAACACCTGATGACAAAATCCGTAGGGCGTATTATATGCCAGACTGAACACCCTAGGGTGTGGGGTGTGGATGTTTGCCCTTTTTGACTTCTAAACAACAGCAATAAGCTCTAAATTTTGAATTTGCTGATAGTCTATTTATATTTAATGCAGAACAACAACCGAGCGCGCCCTTCATTGACCGCTCAAGTAGGAGAATGACAAATTGGCATTTAATTTATTCATCTAAAATAAAGCAATGATGAACCGATTTTCTATTCTCCGCGCTTCGTATGCTTTACGACGCGCAATATCAAACTGCCCGATTGGGCAAGCAAGTGTAGCTGTACTGCTTGCACTTAGCGCATTCCTATGGACTGCATTTCATCCTGCTCCGGCAGAGTTGACACCAAATGTTTGTCCAACCACAATAAGCATTGAGACAGTCAGTAACGCCCTGCAAGTGTGCGGGGGGGGGGCAGATTTCTACTAGCGTAGAAGTTTGTCTGCAAAGTACTCAATCTTCGACACAGCAAATTGATGTCGAGGTAGACCTGCCCAGTGATATCAGCGTAGTCTCCGGCGATTTCAATCAACATGGCCAAGCTTCTGCGTCTCTTTCGCCGGGCAATTGCCAAAACCTCTCCATTGTTATGGAAGCTGTTTCTACTCCTAAACTATATGCCGCCAAAACCATGCTGCCCGTGACGGTCAGCACCTCAGGAGTTTATTGCATGGATAAAGAGCAAGAGCTGGACTTTATCCGTCTTGAAGTCACTAATTGCGAAGGCGTGCCGACTGAACTGGCTTGCCCTTGTGAGGGAGAGGGGACGATCAACATACAAACCAACCCTCTTGGGACAACGCTCTCCAGTCTTGTGGCTAATAATGAGCTGCCAGCCGGTCAACTCAATAACACTTGCCTGGCAATAGCCGGAAGGCTTATCGTGGACGGTAACTATAGCATTGCAGGTGGTCAAATCCGGATGCAGCCCGGTGCTGAGATCGTAATTACACCGAACAGCCAGCTGACACTACAGGGGGTCAACCAAAACCGAGGGATACACGGTTGCGAGCAAATGTGGCACACCATCAGGGTGTTAGGCTCACTGGACATGGCCAACTGCCAAGTCGAGGATGCCGCGAAAGCCGTACAGGTCGAGCCTGCTGCAAATTTTCAACAAATTAACGTTGACATCTCGGCGACCACATTCAACCGCAATCATATTGGGGTTTACTTGCCGCCTAATAATGCGGGCTTCTTCCCTTTTCATCTCCCCAATCTGAATATAAGCGGTTGTGTCTTCGAGACCGATTATTCGGTATCGGGCAGTCTCCTTCCGCCGGCCAACCCTTTGCCTCCTCAAAGTGAAGTAGGTCCTCCTGTATCGGAGGTTGCTGGCTATCCGGATGTACAGGAAATTGGATATGTAGGTATATTGACCAACGATCTTGGGGCTACGAACGCTACTATCAGCCCCAATACCTTTCGCAATCTCATGCACGGGCATGTACACAACAGTACGTTTACCAGCGTGCGTGTGGAAAACAGCACCTTTGATGACATAAAGGGAGCGGGTGTATATGGTTCGGAGGCACGTTTGGAAGTGTACGACAACAATATGACTAACTGCGGTGCATATGGTGTCTTTAGCCGTCAGCTAGCAGGGAACACAGAGGTTAATGGAAACAGCATCGATGGAGCTAGTCTGAGTGTCTATCTGTTATTTTGTGAAAGTGCCAGAAATATCGAAGTGCTGGATAACAGCATAACCGATTTCACTTCAGACGGAATCGTAGCGACTTATGTGGAGAACAACTTTGATGTGAGTAGGAATATTCTATCGGGCGCATCTGATGCACAAAGCCTTCGTGGTATCTTTGTCACTGGCGATGGCATCACTGAGGATGCCCCAAACCTCAACCGCTTCATAGTGGATAACAATATTTCAGCAGATTACTTGAGCGTAGGTGGGATAACCATGTTGTCCCTTCCCGGTACAGAGATTGCTCGAAACCAAGTGGTATCAAACATTACCGATAACCCTTACATATATATAAGCTCAAGCTCTAATACGATCATTGCTGATAATTACTTGGAAGGTGGCAGCGCCGATTGGCTGTATGGTAATGGAGTCAATATCGTCGCCTCACCAAATGTAAAAGCAAGCTGCAACGAAGTCCGCAACGTATCCCAGCCCCTGTCCTTTTCCCTCGACTGCGGCTGTACCGACATCATGGATCCCTCCACTTGCACCGAGATCATCGGCAACCGCCTCTACGCACCCGGCAATGGGGAAAACTACCAGGGGCTGCTATTGCGCAACGCCATGGTCAGCCAGCAGGAACGTACCGGGAATGAGTGGTATGGGGTGACGGCTACCGACCCAGCTAATAGACATGATGCTACGTTTTTGGGGTCGGCTGCAAGTGCATTTGCGTCTGAATTTATTACCCATACTACAAGCACTCCTTATTATCCTCAAAAGATATTTGGACCAGCCAGTTGGTTTGATAATGAAGCTGGCGACTTCTGCGACTGCGAAAGCGATTGCCTTAATGGAGGTTCCGGCGGCGGCATTGTCTTCGCAGAAGGCGTGGCTCAAGGCGAATACTACACCAGTGTAGCCGGCGCACAATGGGTAGCCGAGCGTCATTTGTACCGTCAGTTGGCGGATAATACGGCACTGCACACCAACAATATACTGGACAGCTTCTACCTAGCTCGTCAGACGCACCCAATCGGTGCTTTCTACGATGCAGAGGAAGCAATTCGCAACGACTTGCCGCTG
>JAAAOU010000005.1 GCA_009908745.1 Bacteroidota bacterium | reverse complement strand
TGTACTTCGCCACTTACAATTCAGGGTCAGACTTACTGTGCAGCTGGAGCAAAAAAAAGTACTATCATGAATAGGGATGCCGATAGTATAGAGGTGGCGCCAAGAATATTAAGGTTTTCTAATCCGGAGGGGTATTATAATGGTCAAGTCACGGGGTCTGCGGTCCATAATAATGCTCGGGCTATCTCCTTGTCCGCGTGTAAAGTTAGCTTATTTGGAGGTAGAGTTGAAGGTGATTTTGAGGACCCCCCTTTTAATGCTTTTGCCAGCGGCCCGACAAACGTATATCATGATACAGAGGGATCATATTTATATTCATCCTACTATTGGGGGTGTTTGGATGGGGAGGTCAGCTATTGCTGGGAAATTAGTTGGGATTACGGAGAAAACTATAACCCCTTGTCTGAGGATGAAGATGCCGTGTTAAATCGCAGCGATGTACATCCCTTTATGCCTGTAGGGTATATTAGGCTCACTGCCATTTGTTCAGAAGAGCCCGACACGAGTATCAGTTTCATTGAGTTGAAAAACTGGAGTGCGTATTACTTGGTAGAAGCCCCAGATAAAACTCCTGCTTTTGAAGAACAAGCCGCTAGCCTTCTCAACGGTGGTGGTGTGACTAGTCTGCAGGGTACCGAAATAAGCACCCTTCACCATAAGGATAATTTGGTGTACCCCAATCCAACAAGCGACCATTTGTACTTGAATGTTGATGCACAAATTACAACTGATTCTGGGGTCAGCCTGCTATCTGCACAAGGAGTATCGTATAACTTAACAAGTTTTGGTAAATCCTATGATGTGAGCCATATACCTCCTGGTTTTTATGTTGCAATAATAGAGGAGAAAGACAAGAAGCTTTATTCACCAATTTTAATCGTTAGGTAATGAAATATCAGGTTTTATACATACTTCTAATTTTAACAATTGCCTGCAATAAAAAGGAAGGTATCGAACCCATGCCAAATGAAGTAGATTGTGAGGATACTGGCTGTACGGTTGATGGGGAGTTTTACAGCGTAGGTTTGCTCAATGGAGCGTGTTGGGTACCTCCTTTCATAGGCATTAGCCCGCTGTCTGAAGGATACGTAACAATCATCTTTAGTGAACCGGCAATAAATGGTATTCGTGGCGAACTCATATTTTATATCGATAAAAAGATGACTGACCTGCAAGATACGATATGGCTCGGGAAGCCATGGAACGGTTCTTCTTTGAACTCCGCTGCTGCGACTTATATATACTGGGAGGGGACTTCCATAGCAGGAAGATTCAACTTTGAAATTGGCACGCCACTAACCTATGATGACTATATGCTGATCGACTATTTCAACGCCGACACCAGCGTAGTGGAGGGCCGGTTTCAACTGCGATTCCCGAAAAGAGATGTCAATAGTTTTGTGACGCACGCCCCGGATTCCATGCATATCCAATGTGGGCAGTTCCGAGTTGAAAAAAAATAAATCGTAGAGTAAATAGCTTAGGGATTGGGATTGGAACAGTAGAGTCACTATGGCTAACATTGGCTAGCCGGCAATATTCCGCTGCGCTCCATACTGCGGCTAGCCTACACGTTCAGCGCCAGCAAAAAAACAATCCAAACGCTGGCGATCCAAAATACCAAACTATTTTTTAACAATTTTAAGCTTTTATCATGAAAACAACTTCAAATTTTTCCCGAACGGTCAAGTCAGTTGTTAGCTTTCCAATCTTCTTATTTGTGCTGGGAATGTTTCTCAGTGGAAACTTGCAAGGACAGGCAGAAACAGACGGCCCTTGCAAAGAGAATGAATTCCCGTTCACAGGCGTCCCGGAAACCACCCTGTGCGAGGAACTCGGAGACATAACCTACGACCTGTTCATCGGCGTAGGGACACCCATCACCCACTCGTCGCAAATCAGCCCGTTGCCGTCGAAGCAAATCCGAATTGTTGGCGACTTCACCATTGACAACAATTTCCTGCTCGACCTTGCGGTGGTCAATATCGACCCGGGCGTATCCATACTCATGGATGCGAACGCCACACTGACCATCGACAACTCGAAGCTCTTTGCATGCACTGGGATGTGGAACGGAATTGTGATGAGCGATTTCACGACCGTACGCACAAGGAACAACACCGAAATTGAGGACGCCGAGGCCGCTATACAATCAATTGACAAGGCTTACACTTTCCTCGAAGTTGAAAATACTACTTTCAATAGAGATAGAATTGGCATCCGGTTGGAGAATGCCGGAATCTCACCGCACAGCCCGGCAGTTTTTGTTTTCAGGGACAACACTTTCGAGTGCGATGCACCTCTGAGCGGGACTGTCGATGAAATCACGGAAGTAGGGGTACAGATAAAAAATGTGTACAGCGCATTCTTCGATAACCCGAACAGCAACAACAACCTTTTCCGCAATATACAGAATGGCATTACTGCCGAAGGTAAGTCCACTGACCTTAATATTTACGACTATGAATTTTTTGGGGTCAGGGACAAGGGCATCGACTTTGAGGGGAGGAGCCTTCAGGCAGTGGACTGCACATTTGAGCATATCCAACGGCACGGCATACACTTCCACGAAGCTCAAGTTTTGGAGCTATCAAACAATAATTTTTATATCCGTGAAACAGGAGCGGAACTAATATACAGGTACATGGTGCAGGTGGAAAACCCGCTTCCGGGTAACTCCATAAACATCAGCGATGGAAATTATTTCTATAGCGAAGGTATACTTGACAACTGGGTACAATGGGGCATACACCTTAGTACAAACGGTACTTCGGGGATTTCAGCCAATGTTTACGGGCAATAGTCCGTGGCGAATCAGGCGGCAATTTTGCCGATAGCCCTAAAGCGCTCGCGGATGGAATTAATTTTTGAAATCTGTGGGCCGATGCCAAACGTGGCAATAAATCGGTCGAGCAGTAAATCGTTGGCATACTGGGTTTTAACGTCCGCCATAGAAAACGCTTTGCGTTCCTGCGGCGGTGCGCTGAGATAGTATGCTGCTTTTGCAAGCGACACGGCCGTGAGCGCCGTATTGAGATGGAAGTGCAGCTTTTCCGGGCTGCGTGCCTGGCAGTGTGCCAGCCCCGCATGCTGCTTGCCATCCCTGTACAGGAACTCAATCTGAAAGCGGCACTGGTAAGCGTGCAGTACTTCTGCGCCATCCATGCCCGTGTCGGTGCAGGCGTAAATCTTGGCAGATTTGACCCGCCCCTGCCCGTCCAGGTGGTGTACAATGACGACCTTAGCGTTGCGCTTCCAAGACTGTACATTTACAGTGGACTGGTAGGCGACCCAAGATCCGTCCTCTGCTTGTGCGCACCGCGTGAAATGGTCTTCGCGTAAAGCGTAAGGGTTAATCCGGCCGTCATATGTCTTAGGGCGCCCCCTTCTCCTTTTCAGCCTTGGCCCGTTGTAAAGGTAGCGCAGCCTGGCATCCTTACGCAAGCGAGTAACCAATTGGAACCCCTCGCCGAGTAGCGTGTCCACGAAAGGCTGCCGGGCAAAATAGGCATCTGCCGCAACATACCTGGAAAGCTTCAGCAAGGCTTCTTTACGCTCGCAAAGGATACGTGCATAGAAGGCAAGCAGCGACTCTCCTTCCTTCAAGCCATCTGTTTGGACGGCTTCTAGGTGCAGGGCAGCTTTGTCTGCCAAGTCTACAGCAGCTATACCCGAAAACTCCAAGCCGCGCAGCTCGCGGCCTGCGCAGCCAGAGTAAAAGTACCCTATGCCCGCTGTATGCTTGCCGCTCTTTGGCACGAAGCAAGGGTCAAACGCAATAGCCAGGTGTTGCCCAAGCTGCTGCGAAGCCAGTTCAGCATTAAACTCCAGCCAGCCAAAGGGGCGGGCGAAGTTCTGACGGTAGGTATCTTCCCCATATTCGCCCCAGCGCGAAAGGTTGGTGAAGTTGTACCGGCCTCGCAAGGCTAGCCATAATGGGAACAAATGCAGCATGAAACGGTATTGCCAACGGTTATTTGTAGAAATTTTTCGTAATATTTGTTCCGTGAGTGTTTTGACGCTCATAGGGGCAAAGTTGGTTTGAGTGTGTAGGAACTCCCAAATTACAACTTTCCCCTTTTTTATGGGCTATTCGCCATTTTCGCCACGGACTATTGTACGGGTGCACTTTTGATATTTTCAACAACGGTAGCAATACAAGATGTGTAGATATTTCAGGAAATATCCCCCCATCGAGCGGTATTGAGGTATTCAATAATGTATTCAACGTGGCGACGAACCCTTCAAACCAAGGGGGCAATAGGTCGGTTTACGCCAATTTTGGCAACAAATACAATGTGCATGTTTATGGCAACGATTTCTCAGGAAGTGCCACAGGAGTATATTTAAGAGGCTCTGACGGTACAGGAAATGAGGTGGCAGATAATGACTTTCTGGCGACTCCGCCCTATTATAGCACGGGACTGTTTGCAAGGAATTTTCAGAACTTGACCGTTTGCTCAAATACCAACCATGCTGCCTCCAACGTCTCCTATCTTTTCAATGGTGCGAATAATGGGCTGACTTTTGAAGGCAACATTACCTTTGGGGGTGTTCAACATACGCTTTGGGTCGCAGGGACCGACCCTGTCATCGGGC
>JAAAOU010000477.1 GCA_009908745.1 Bacteroidota bacterium | reverse complement strand
GCCTCTTCCATCGCTTGCCAGGTTTCTGTAATCGGTACCTTGTCGAGTGGCAGGAAATCGTCTGGCCGTTTGGGGAAACTCGCTTCTTTCTTGAGCGCTACCGGCCAGTGGATAAGAAACAGGTCGAGGTAGTCGAGCTGCAGGTCAGACAGTGTCTTTTTGAGCGCCGGTATGACGTCTTCGGCGCGGTGGGCGTTGTTCCAAAGCTTGGAGGTTACCCACAGGTCTTCGCGCTTGGCGTGGCCCGCGTTGACAGCTTGAGCGATGCCTTCCCCCACTTCTGCTTCGTTGTCGTAAATGGGCGCGCAGTCGATGTGGCGGTAGCCGGCTTCTATAGCGGTAGTGACCGCATCGCGTACTTCGCCTGGTTTGGACTTCCAGGTGCCCAGTCCGATGATGGGCATTTCGTCGTTCTTGGTAAAAGTCAGTGTTTTCATATCTATACTAACTGCGAGCAAGGGCGTTTGTTTGCCCGGCTGGCCGCTGTTAGTAATCGGTCTTCACCGTCTTGTCAAAGGGTACCTTGAACTGATAGGCGATATTCTCATCCAATTCGTCGCTGAGCACATCCACGCCGTAGCGCACTTTCCTAGGATCGTCGTACACCAAAGTGCCGAACAGGCGGTCCCAGATGGAGAAAATATTGCCGTAGTTGGAGTCCGTCCACGGCCGCTCAAAGTGGTGGTGGAATTTGTGGATGTTGGGCGTGATAAAGATGTAGCTCAACGGCCGGTCGATCCACATTGGCACGGTGATATTGGCGTGGGTCACATAGGTGAAGAGAATGGTCGCGATGCGGTAGAAGATGTAGAACGCCAGCGGTATGCCAAACAGTATGACCCCAAGCAGCGCGAAGACTTCTCGTATCACATAGTCGCCAGGGTGGTGGCGGGTGCCGGTGGTGGCATCTACCTTGGTATCACTGTGGTGCACCAGGTGGAACTTCCACATCCACTTGACTTTGTGCAGCAGGTAGTGGGCCACCCATTGCGCCAGGAAGTCGAGCAGCATGACAGCCAGCAGCAGTTCTGCCCATACCGGCAGCTCGATCCAGTACAGCAGCCCGATATTATATTCGGCTGCCCAGATGAACACCCCGGCAGTGGCTATGGTAAACAGCAGGTTGATTACCAAAGAGGTGCTGAGGAAAATGAGGTTAACGCCAGCGTGCTTCCACTTTTTGTAGTCTAGTGTTATGAGGGGGACTGCGGCTTCCAGCACCCAGCTTACGGAAAGACAAGCGAAAACCCAGGCTAGCTTCTGCCAGGCGGGCATGGTCTCGAAAAAGGAAAGAAAAGCTTCCATCGTTACTACCAATTTTTATACGGATAAAATTACAAAAAACCGCAGGAAAAGTTCATACTCATAAGTGTCGCTTATTCGTCATCATCCACCCGGAGCGAGAGCAATCCCGCTAGTATCATACACCCTCCCCCTACGATGAGCGCGAAAACCGCCTCCCCGCCGAAGAATTGGCCCACGATAAAGCCCAGTATGGTGGCTGCCACGATCTGCGGGATGACGATGAAAAAGTTGAAGACGCCCATGTAATACCCCATTTTGTCGGGCGGCAGCGCACCGGCCAGCATGGCGTAGGGCATAGACAAAATACTCGCCCAGGCAATGCCGATACCCAGCATGGGCAGCAAGAGCAGGTTGGGGTCGCCAATGAAGTAGATGGCGATTAGGCCCAGGCCGCCGAGTACCAAGCAGACCATGTGGGTAAACCGGCGGCTCGTACGCTTGGCCAAGTAAGGCAGGCCGAAAGCAACGACCGCGGCTATGCCGTTGTATATCGCGAAGAGCAAGCCTACCCAGTCTGCCCCTTCGTTATACGCCAGAGAGGTGGTGTCGGTAGTGCCGTAAATGTGCTTGGTCACCGCCGAGGTGGTATAAATCCACATCGAAAACAGCGCAAACCAGGAGAAAAACTGCACGATGGCGAGTTGCTGCATGGTCTTGGGCATCCGCAGCAGGTCGCTCATGATGGTGACGAACCCGTTTTTGTAGCGGCCGTTCTTCATCAGGGCACTGGCGCTCACCCAAAGTACTCCCACAATGAACAGCATGCCCGCCAGTATGTACAACTCTTTGTCCAGCTCCGCCTGCGCTAACGCCAAGATACCGAGCAAACCGATGCCACCCGCCACCGCACCGGCCTGCCGCAAGCCCTTGCTGCGGGCGGTATACTGTGCTTTGGTGAGCTCTTCTATGGGCACCTCGTCCTCGCCGGTATCGGCAAATTGCTGCAGCTGCTCCGGCGGGTACTCGTGAGAGCGGAGGACGGTCCAAAGTACAGCCAGCAAGAAAACGATAGCCCCGAGGTAGTACGACCACTTCACGGCGTCCGCGATGTTCCCTTCCGCCGCGGTATTCGCTACCCCGAACCAGTTATTCAGCATCCACGGCAGCATGGAAGCAATCACCGCCCCGGTGCCGATGAAAAAGCTCTGCATGGCAAAGCCCATGGTGCGCTGCTCGGCCGGCAGGTTGTCCCCCACAAACGCCCGGAACGGCTCCATGCTGATGTTGATGGAGGCGTCCATGATCCACAGCATCCCCGCCGCCACCCACAGGGTAGGGGAGTTGGGCATGAGGCACAGGGAGATAGAGGCAAGGATAGCGCCCACGAGGAAATAGGGCCGGCGCCTGCCCAGCTTCGGGTGCCAAGTCCGGTCGCTAAAATACCCAACCACGGGCTGTACCAACAGGCCGGTGAGCGGCGCGGCAATCCACAGGATGGGGATTTGCTCGACATCGGCCCCCAGCGTCTCGAAGATGCGGCTGGTGTTGGCATTCTGCAGGGCAAACCCGAATTGAATGCCTAGGAAGCCGAAGCTCATGTTCCAGATTTGCCAGAAGGTTAGGTGGGGTTTGGTGGTGGAGTTGGCCATAATCGCTGATGGTTTTGGTTTGGGGTGGGAAAATAGAAAAAGTGTGGCTTACCGCAACCCGCTTTTTGGTAAGAAACGGGAAAATTTCGGGTGTTTCTGAAAAATTTGGGGTCGCTGCCCGCAGGTTGATGTCTTAAAGTTTTGGTTATCAATGAATTAAAGGATTGGCATGACCTTAGTAATCTGTCTGGTATATTTGATAATCAAAATTTCAGAAAATGAAGACTTTAATCAGTTTTTCCGAGCCACAAACCGAGATGTCTTATTCAGAGGTCGCTAGCCGCTCCCGCACGGTACGCAAATTCAACGTATACGTTTATCAGTTTCGCAAGCAAATCCGCAAATCGGCGCGCCGTCGCCGTCTGTGGTGGGCTAAGGTGACTAGTGGGGGGGAGGATGAGCCTCATCATTAGGCTGTGAAGAGGATACTGTGAGAAAACGGTGCCCCCTGTGTATTTGGGCAGGGGGTGTTTTTTCGGATTTATCCGGAAAATATTCGGATAGAGACGAAATTTTTACGGGCATAAAATCCATTTTATTGTGGAATTGTTTATAAATTATTGATAATCAAAGTGTTGAGGTGTTGGTTTTTTTATGGCACGGTAATTTGTATAATGATCGAAAGCTTTGTCCATCATAGCTACATAATTTTGAGACTGCTGAAGATAGGCAAAGTGACTTCGTACCCATTTCGCGAAAGAGCGAAAAAAGGTGAATTGAAATCTCAGGATTTATTTTGCAGTTAGAGCGTCTCGCTGAATACAAACCAAAACTCCGGTTGTTAGATTTCGTAAAAAGGCTGTTCTAGAGAGCCGTTTTATGACAAGCAATGTTAAGGGTATGTTAAATATTCGCGTTTAATATAAGTATTTTGGCTTTAGTATTGCGGCAACAATGCAGTTTGTGTATTTTAGGGTCTGCACAAATACCCCTTCACATTATGGACAAATACCGCTATTTGGAAATGCTGCGTATGCAAGCCAAGATAAAAGAAGAGCATACCCGGGCCGAAAAATATTTGGTGGGAGGTTGCTCTTCCCAGAGCTATGATTGGCTGCTGCGCAAGCGGCTATTCGAAGGTGAGCCTACGCTTCGTTCTTTTTTTACTCTGGTGGTTTACCAATACCTGGAAAATCAGAGTCCGCTTAAATTGAAAGTAGCGCAACGCCGGTTTTTCACTCAGCAGCTACCTTATGTTACAGAGGTACTGATTAGTATGCAGTATTATCAGAACCATGCCCTTGACTTTAAATGTGGAGTGCGTGATTCTGAGGAAGCCCTTAGGTGTATGCTCTGGGCGAACATGCTGCGCTCTTTTTTGGAGCGCTATATCGAATATGCTGTACCAGCCCCATATACCTCGAAACTGCGCATGGCCATTAACAGTATTTATGATGCCGTGGACACTGGACAGCAGATGGAGTGGAATTGCTGCCAGTACATTCACTGGAAAAATACCCAAGAAATGAGCAATACCCTACAGCAGCTGGTAGAGCGGAGAGTGGATACCTACTGTACAGACCGGATGATGGATATTTCAGCACGGTTCTTTGACCCGGAGAAGCACCTTTTCTTGCGTCGGTACTGGCAGCGAATATTCTTGACTAATGCCGCGCTATATGAAGGGGTGGTATCGCTTGTTGCACAGCTGCTGAGGGTGGAGGATAGTAAATTGAAGCGCTTCGGGGCCCTTTTTGGGCTGATGAAGCAGCT
>JAAAOU010000074.1 GCA_009908745.1 Bacteroidota bacterium | reverse complement strand
ACACTGTCCGCCGTAGCCCGGCATGCGTAGCGACAATCAGTAGGGCGGGAAAACTTTGGGTATCGGCAATGCCCGACTACGCGTAAAGCTTCGTCGGGCGGACACTGTCCGCCGTAGCCCGGCATGCGTAGCGACAATCAGTAGGGCGGGAAAACTTTGGGTATCGGCAATGCCCGACTACGCGTAAAGCTTCGTCGGGCGGACACTGTCCGCCGTAGCCCGGCATGCGTAGCGACAATCAGTAGGGCGGGAAAACTTTGGGTATCGGCAATGCCCGACTACGCGTAAAGCTTCGTCGGGCGGAGGCGGAGGAGAAGGGATTGGCTTTGCCCTTCCCTATGGTGGGGGCTGCAAAAGCTGAAGTGGAAAGCACTGCGTGCCCTAATAAAAATGCCGTTTGGCGAAAGCCCTGCCGGAGCCGGTTTTCAAATACTTTTCAAAACACACCGCTTTGTATTCATTGAAGAAAACCCGGTAGGTGATAAGTTCAAAGGGTAGCCGTATGGCGGTGTAGGCGACTTGTTTTTTATTGTGTCGCTCCAAGCGGTCTTGAAGGTCTTTTGTTCTGCCGACGTAATAAGTGTTGTCACTGCAGCGAAGGGTATAGACGATGAATTGGGGTTTAGGGGACATTGGTAGCACGTTGTGACCGGATGGCTGCGGACGCTGTCCGCCGTAGCCCGACCTAAAGAATAGAGTAAAGAAAGAATCGATCGATTAGCTTGGTATAAAGCTAAGATGCCCGACTTCGCGTAAAGCTACGTCGGGCGGACGCCGTCCGCCGTAGCCCGACATGCGTAGCAACAATCAGTAGGGCGGAAAAATTTTGGGTAGCGGTAATGCCCGACTACGCCCTTAGGGGGCTTCGTCGGGCGGAGGCGGAGGAGGAGGGATTCGAACCCCCGATGGGCTATGAACCCATGCCGGTTTTCAAGACCGGTGCAATCAACCGCTCTGCCACTCCTCCGGTTGATTTTTCTAAAGCGATTGCAAAGGTAAGGGCTTTTTCAAAAAAAGCAAACTACAGCGATCGAAAATTGGTTCCCGTGGGCGGGAATTTCGCTCGGTCGAGCAAAATATGAAGAGGGGCAGCCCAGACCATCCGGGCTGCCCATGAGAGTGCTATTTACTGCCGGGCTCCCTTAGGCCCTCTGAAGCCGCCGCCGATACGTAGCGTCAAAAAGGCGCCGCCTGGGTTGAAGTCGGGGCTGTTAGCCAATTCAGAGCCGGCGATATTTTCAAAATCTGCCGTACCGGCAAAGCGGTAACCCGCGCTCAAGCCGATAAGCAGGCCGTAGGCACTTTCTTCATTGCTTTCGAGCAGCCAGTCGGCATTCAGGGCAATCTGCCCGGCACCGGTGAAAGCGCCCGCTGATACGCTGACATCTTGGTTTTCCTGCGGCTCTGCAAAAATGTCTTCAAATTCCTTATTGTCGATACGCCCGCTGAGGCTGATCCCCGTACCGTAAAAACCGCCACCCACGCTGGGGTAGAGTAAGAATTGCTTGCGGTCTACTACATTATAGCCGACGGAAAACATGCCGTAGCCACTACCAAAACGCAGGGTGTACGCATCGTTGGTGACCTCGTCTTGGCCGACGAAGCCGCCTTCGCCGCTCACGACCCATTTGCCGAGGTAGAATTGCCCGCCACCGCCGAAGGAAATATTGGCAGTCGAGAGCTCTTCGTATCCGTATTGGCTGATGATGTCGTTCAGCGGCTCAACGTCCATGGTTTGGATACCAAAGTTGAAGCTGCCCCCGCCGCCGTAGCGCTCGGTCATTTGGGCTTGGGAAACCGTGCAGGCGAATAGTACAGTGAGTGCTGTGAATAGAAGGCGTTTCATGTCGAATGATTTATAATGAACTAATCGGGTAAATATGACGAGGCAATGGGCAGTTTGACCCTATGCATTTCGCCATTTTGATCGCTGAAACGAAGGGCTGCCTGCTTGTGTTCGTCCTCGGGCGGCAAATCTACCGGTACAATCCCTTGCTAATTTTGAGGGGATAGCTTATTTTGAGGAAAAAAGAGTAATGAAGAAGTATAAAAACGGCAAAGAAATCGTTGGTGTCGCGCTCATCATAATCTGCTTTTTACTGCTCGCTGCCAATATTCTTAACGTGGTATTCAACAACGGCAAGGTCGATTTTGGATTCTGGATTCGTATTGTCGCTCCTTCATTGACGATGTTGGCAATGGTCATTTTGGTATTGAGCTGGCGGCGGCAGCGAAGGGGATGAGCGAGTTGGTGACTTGCGGGCTGTTTGAGTCAACTCTAAAAACAGCAAACAGGTCTGGCAATAGTAAAAAGAAGCCACGCATACCTTAGTGCATCCGTGGCTAAAGTGGTACTTTATTTTTACTGTAATATAATTTTCCGCGTAAGCCGCTGCTGACCTTGCCGCAACTCCAGGAAGTAGGTGCCGCGCACGCCATTCGCGATATCAATCCGGTCGCTGAATGTACCGGAGAAGTCACCGAGGGTGTTGAAATACACGGGCTGCCCGGCTGGATTGTAGATGTAGACGGCAGTCTCGGCTCTTTCTGGCAGCTCAAATTGGATGTCGAAAATACCGGTATTGGGGTTAGGGAAGACCTTAAGCGTCTTGACCTGCAGGTTGCGGACAAAGCGGGCGGGCTTGGCTGTGGCAGGCTCTTCAAGCTTTTCCTCTTCCGGGAAATCGGTAGCCAAGAAAGACAGTTGGGGGATTTCCTGTGGGGCAATAGATTGCAGTTCGGCTTGGGCGACCGGCGGCAGGGTTTGCATTTCGATCGCTTCTTCGGTTTTCTCCGCCGGCTGAATGATTTGTGGGCCGTCCGGGCGGCTATGGTTGCCGTGTGTAGCCGCGTTGGACTTGATAGGGCGGCGGCGGGTGAAGCGTTCCCCTTCCCGGTACACGGTCAGTTCGATTTCGTCACCCACTTCGCGCATGTCGATGAGGGGATTGATATCGTGCCAGTCGATGACCGGTAAGCCGTCGATAGCAGTAATGATATCGCCGTCTTTCAGCCCCATGGCCTGGGCGGTGGAGTTTTCGGTAATACTTACAGGGGTGCCATTGATGCCCTCGGGCACCTCATCGTGCCGCAGGCTAATGCCTAAAAACGGGTCATCGGTTTTTTCGACTTTGGGCATGTCTAAGTCACCCCGCCGGCTGAGCGTAAGGGGTTGGGTGGCAGTACGGCCTTGACGCAGGTAGGTGATTTCGACTTGGTCGCCAGGTGCATAGTCGTCGAGCAGCTCGTTCAGTGGGGTGCTGCGGCTTACGGTTTTCCCGTCCACGGCGTAGATGTAGTCCATGACCTGCAAGCTGGCTTGCTGGGCGGCAGCATTGGGGTACAGCCGATCTATGCGGCTGCCGTAGGGCATGGGGTAGTCCAATTGTTCGGCTTTTTCCTCGCCGATGTGGCTGGCTTGGATACCAACGACGGCGTCATCGTCGCCGTGGGCAAATACCTGAAAGCTTAGGGTGAGGCATAGGAGTAGAATGGTGTATCGCATACATTTTGGTGTTGTGGAAAGGGTCGGGGCGCTACAGCCCCGACTTTCCGTCGGGTGATTGAATGTTATTTCGGCATGTATACGGAAGAAGGGGTGGGGTTGGATTTCGGAGGGAGTGTTTTTTTTAGATAGGTTGTTGCAAATAAACACTAGAGGGTCTTGGCGAAAGCAAGCTTTTGTAGATACCGCAGCCAAGAATGCCACAAAGGGACACGAACCATACCGGCCGTTCCACGCTGGCATGTACACACCGCGCAGGCTTCGTGGACATTCGTGTGATTCGTGGCAAGCCCCACCCCGGCGCAAGAAATGGCATGAAGGTATTATCCCCTGCCGAAAGCAAGTTTTTGTAAATACCGCAGCCAAGAATGCCACAAAGGGACACGACCAAACTGGACCCAGCGCCTATACACATCACACTCGCCTTCGTGCCGATTGAGGGCTTACCCCTTAGGCCGCACCAGCTTCATCTCCTCCACCAGATGGCCCGCACCCGCGTACTTGTCGATCAAGAACAAAATATAACGGGCATCCACCATGATATTGCGGCAGATAGACGGATCGTAGAAAATATCGCTCATCGTACCCTCCCACACCCGGTCGAAGTTCAAGCCGACGAGGTTACCGTGGGCATCGATAGCGGGGCTGCCAGAGTTGCCCCCGGTAGTGTGGTTGGTCCCAATAAAACAAACGGGCATCTTGCCATCTTCGGCGTACTGGCCGTAGTCTTTGTCGGTGTAGAGCTGACGCAGCTTTTCCGGCACGTCGAATTCGTAATCGCCAGGCACATACTTTTCCATGACCCCCTCCAAGTAAGTTTGCGGCCGGTAGTAGACCGCATCTCGGGCCTGGTAGCCCTTGACCTTGCCGTAAGTGACCCGCAAGGTGCCGTTGGCATCCGGGTAGAAGCGCTTCTCGCTGAAGACTTCCATCTGGGCTTTCATGTACTTTTGTTGCAGCTCGTCAATGGCCTCCATGATACGGTTGTATTCCGCTAGGGCGGTTTCCTCGCTGTGGCCGCTGATCGCCCGTACTAGTTTGTAGGCGTAATCGTCCTGAATGAGTTGCATCAGGGCTTCGGCGCCGGCGTTGGTGGCTTGCTCTACTTTGGCTTGGTCAGCCAGTTGGCTT
>JAAAOU010000371.1 GCA_009908745.1 Bacteroidota bacterium | reverse complement strand
TCGTCTCGTCCACATAGACATAGATGGGGTAGCTTTCGCCGGTTTGCAGCTTGGGGCTTTGCTCGGAGAACGGCACCAGCAGGTCTTTATCCAGTCCAATATCCATCCATGCCCCGAATTCTGATATTTCTTTTACCGTAAGGTAGGCGAATTGATTGCGGGTCGCCAAGGGCTGCTGCGTAGTGGCGATCGGCCAGTCTTCGGAGTCGGTATATACAAAGACGGTGATAGGGTCGCCTACGCGCAAGGTAGCCGGTTTAAACTTATTGGGCAGGAGCACGTCATCCTCCTCCGCGTCGTGCAGTATCATGCCGTGGTCGGTCTCCCGTACGGCGGTTAATTTGTTATACGTTCCAATTTCGATCATAGTGCTGCAAAATAACGTATTTTTGGACCAAACTGAATAGCTATGGATGGCAGAAAACGCTCCAACATCAAAACAGGCATGGAAGTCCGCATTGTGCAAAAGCAAGACCAGCGCAGCGGGGAGCTGACCGAAGGCTTCGTGGCCCGCATACTCACCAAGTCGCCACAGCACCCGCACGGTATCAAAGTGCGCCTGGACACCGGGGAAGTTGGCCGGGTGAAAGAAATCATCAGCGAATCAGACTAAGTTCGCCGCTGATGAATTTTTCTTGGCCGTTCTCGATCAGCTTCACGACGTAGGTGTAGACCCCGATGGGTGCCTGTTCGCCCCGCACGAAACCATCCCAACCCTGAGCAACGTCATCCGATTGGTATACCCTGCCGCCCCAGCGGTTGAAGATATCCAACTGAAAGCCCTCGATGGGACAGACGTTGTAGACGCGGAAACGGTCGTTGCGGCCGTCATCATTGGGGGAAAAGGCGTTGGGGATGTAAGGATTGCAAATGTAACGGGCCAAGATGGAATACTGGTTCTGGCAGCCGGCGGCGGTCGTCAGCGAAAGTTCAAACTGCGGCGGGTAGGCCCCTTTCTGCAGCTCGGGATCAGGGCAGGTGGTACAACTCAGAGCCGAGCTCGGGGACCAGCTTACCGCCCAATCGGCAGGAAGGTCATACTCGAAGGCAAAGGGCATACCTTGTTCGATGACTACTACGCTGTCCACTCCCGCTCTGGGCAACGGTTCCGCTTCTACCGCTACGATTACCACCGAGTCGCAGTTGTTGGTGGTAGGATAACGTTCTACAGTGGTACTGCCTGCCGCATAAGGGACCCCATTGACGAGGACGGTATCCCCCTCGCAACGCGTAAAATCCAAGCGTGTGGTATCCACCGGCTCAAAGCTGAGGTCAATGGTCACGACAGAGTCGCAGCCAAACTGATTGACCAACACTTCCTCGCCGACCGGGTTGGATTCATCGTACAAGGTTCCGCCTACCGCCACGCTGAGGCCATCCCCATTGCAGCCTTGCAGCTGTATACTGTCAAAAGAAGGCAAGTTGAAGGCCAAGTCAATCAGCACAAATGAGTCGCACCCCAATTCAGTCTGTAGCAGTTCCTGCCCTTTTGGGTTGCTTTCGTCGTAGACATTGCCGTTTACCGTCAGGCTGAAGCCGTCTCCGGTACACCGCTGATTATCCAGCAGCACCGTATCCGTTGCCGCGATATCTACCGTGGTTTCGATAATAGAGTCACATTCGTTGACTGTGAGCAAGGTATCAACGTAAACCCCTGCCACCCCTGTTTCTTGCCCGTCTGGCAGCACGACCGTTTGGCCGGGGCAAACCTCAAAGCGTTGGTCCTCGAAAACGACGCCCTCCACGATCAGGCAGCCCAGTGCAAACAGATTGCAGGCAAGTATATCGTTGTTGTTCACGACGCCGCCCCCCTGAGATATTTGGCCGGCACCTCCGGAGCAGAGAATACCGATATCCGCCAAAAGGATATCATTGGTCTCTTCGTCGAGTATGATAGTGGGCCGCCCCAAGCCATCCTCTGCCAGTACCTCGCCGCCAGTATCCGGAATAGTGGTGAATACGCCTTGGAAGGTCCCTCCCTGACTGAAGGAGGCCAAGCTGCCAAAAACACCGTCAAATATGGAGACAGAGACCCCGTCTACGGGAATATTCGGATTGATATTTTGTGGTTGAATGTCATAGCCCCAAATCTCGGTTTCGCCCTGCGATGTGATCACCAAGTTGCTCTCGCACTGCATGGACCATTCCCGGATGGCTTCTAGGACTTCAGACGGGATTGAGGTCGCCGTATTATCTGTTTCCCCGCCAAATAAATTACCCGGAAACTGCCCGGTGAATACAATATCGCAGTCACAATCCTCTAGGGTAGCCGCACCTTCGATCACTGGCAGCCGCTTGAGCTCTACGCCGCAGGTCGAAATGCCGTTAGGGCCAAAGTTGGCGTCATTTTCCAGCTTTGCCCGCAGCGCAAAATTCATGAACTGACCATCCATCGCGTATTCGCAACTGAAGGCAGAGGGTGCTGCGTCACAGTAGTCTTCAACCGATAAATAGCAGATATTGATGGTTTCTTTGCCGCAATCACAGGGAGACTGGGCGAAGAGGTTACTATTCAGAAGCAGTATACCAAATATACAGAGTACAGACCGAAGTGCTTTCATGCTTTATATTTTTCATCCGAATTCTTAAAGATCCCACTTTAGCATCTCTCAATGATGAATTTACGATAATAAAACGAGCATGAGAAACGAAGGCCGAGCCATAGGCCTGTTTTTCAGACAATTGTTAGTTTGTATACAAAACTGGACTAGGACGATCAGTAGCGCTCTACTTGCTGCCGCTCGCGGTTGGCGCTGCCCGTCGACGTCTCTTCTGCCGTATCACTCAGCGTGGGTTGGTAACGCTCGATATTCTGGATCATGCCGTTAAAAATAAAGGCATGGAAAGGGAGCAGCAAGTACCAATATACCCTGCCCCAAAGCCCGTACGGACGGAAAGTCGCCTTTTGCCGCAGTAGCCAGCGGTTGTCTTTCTGCACAACATGGAATTGTAGCCAAGCCTCTCCCGGCAGTTTCATCTCGGCGTATAATAACAGGCGCTTGGCCTCATCATCAATGGCCAGCACCCGCCAAAAATCGAGGGCGTCGCCGGCGTTGATACGGTCGGCGTTGGTCCGCCCACGGCGTAAGCCTATCCCTCCAACCAGTTTGTCGAGGTAGCCGCGGAATTTCCACAGCAGCGTACCGTAGTACCAGCCTCGCGCTCCGCCGATGGAACGCACGTTTTCCCAGACTTGCTCCGGGCTGTTATTGTGGATAGGCACCTGCTTTTTGTCCTCGAAGCAGCCGTATTCCGGCACTTCTATGTACCGGTTGAGGGAGGTCTTACTGGAACTGGAGACTAGGGAGTCTTTCCAGCTGGAGAGGACCATATTTTGCTGGATTTTGTCAAAGGCGAGCTGTACGGCTTCCTTGTAAGTGATCAACTCTATACCGAGGTCCTCCGCCAGGGAATTGGGCCGGCAGATGACATCCACCTTCATGCTATTGACGAGGTTAACCGCCAATTCATAGGTGGTGGAAGTCACGAAGTAGAGCCAGTAGGAGGACAAGCGGGGCGTCATGACCGGCACCGTGATAAAATACCGCTTCAGCCCCCGGGCCTCCGCGTACTTGAGGAGCATCTCCCGGTACGTTAATATCTCTTTGCAGCCAATATCGTAGTTACGGCCGTAGTATTCCGACTTGAGCAGCACGCCCGTCAAGAACTGTATGACATTGCGAACGGCGAGCGGCTGGCAGCGGGTTTCCACCCATTTGGGGCCGATCAACAGCGGCAGCTTTTCTACCAAATCGCGTATGATTTCAAAGGAAGCACTCCCGGAGCCGATGATAATACCGGCCCGCAGCGCCGTGAGTGGCACGCGCCCGCCCCCCAGCACTTCTTCTACCCGCAGCCGGGACTCCAAGTGTTTCGACAAGGCATCATTATTGACGATACCGGTGAGGTAAATGATCTGCTGGCAGTCCGTCTGCGCCACGTAGTCCCGGAAATGCTCGGCTGCTTGCTCTTCCAGCGACTTGAAATCGTCAATCGCAGCGGATAGCGAGTGGATGAGGTAGTAGGCCGCATCGAAGTTTTTGGGCGCTTCAGCGAGCGGGACCGGCTTCAAAAAATCGACTTTGAAAACCTCGATTTGCGCCTCCCACTCTTCAGGGTATTCAAAACTAGCGGGATTGCGCACACAGCAGATGACCTCGTGCCCGTCTTCGATTAGCACGGGCAGCAGGCGCCGTCCAATGTAGCCGTTAGCTCCGGTGAGTAGGATACGCATGATTAGGTTTTAGGGTGTAACAACGTGGGGGGGAAGGTGTTTGGGAAACGGCAAAATGCTTGCCTGTACGGCGTAGGCTGTGCCTACGACGCACTACAAAATCTATTTTACGCAAACCATCACCACTCATACATCGCATCCAACAGGCTTACCCACTGTTCGGCGTAGGCTGTGCCTACGACGCACTACAAAATCCATTTTTCGCAAACCATCACCATTCATACATCGCATCCAACAGGCTCACCTCAATCAAGCCACGTTCGGCGTAGGCTGTGCCTACGACGCACGACAAAATCCATTTTTCGCAAACCATCACCACTCATACATCGCATCCAACAAGCTCACTGTTCGGCGTAGGCTGTGCCTACGACGCACTAAAAAATCCATTTTTCGCAAACCATCACC
>JAAAOU010000024.1 GCA_009908745.1 Bacteroidota bacterium | reverse complement strand
ACGGCGGCATCACCGCCACCTTCACTGAAGGGGCCGGCGACTTTCACTCCTTTGAGTGGTACGAAGAAGGCGGGGCCTCCACCGGGGTACAAAGCTTGGAGCTGTCCGGTGTAGGGGCGGGCTTTTCTTCCTTCCGTGTCTCCTCCGTCTACCCCAACCCCTTCCAAGACGAGCTGACCATAAAATTGACCGCCTCCTACGATGGGAAAGCCACCATAAGAATGGTAAATTTGCTGGGGCAGACCGTCCACCTGCAGGAACAAACCTTCATCCGGGGCTACAACCCGCTGACAGTAAGCACGGCCGGGCCGCAATGGGAGACGGGAATCTACTACCTGATTGTGACGGACGAAAAGCAGAACCAATTTACGGAAAAAGTGATCTTGCAGCGGTGATTTTTAAAATGTAAAGTAGGATATGAGGTATAGGTATAAGCTGGTTGGGAGAGTACGATACTTGTTGCTGCCGTTGCTGTTGCTGCTGGGGGGTAAAGCGGCTGCGCAGGAGTTCTTTGGAGTAACGTATGATACGCTGGTGCCACAACTCTCAGCTTATTATTTTCTGGATGTCAGGGACTGCGATAACAGACTGTTTGGGTATCCAGATAATAGGAACATGTTCAGCCTAACGACCCACATGAATGACACTCTTTACATGTTCACGATACATTACGATACAGACAGCGAGTTTCAGGGCTTAGAGTTTTTAGATCTAGGAACAGACGTTACAGATTCCTACAATGGCTTTCTAGTCGACTTCGACCTAGACACCACGATACACGCCATCGGCACGGGCCGGGACTCCATGATCTACGCGGCGGGCCGCGGCCTCTACCGCTACAATGTGCGTACGGAAGACGAAGCCTACCTAGGCGGCTTCCAGCCCGCCGTGCGCTCCATGCGGGCGATGACTCTGCGCGAGGATGACTTGTACATGGCCAATACCCAAAACCAGCTGCTGCGCCTCAATACCAGCGACCCGGCTCAGAGCGAGCTGCTGCACAGTTTCCCGGACAGCATCGCGCAGATCGAGAGCATGGCCACCGTACCTTATTCTTGCGACAGCATAGTGACCTACGCTTTCGCCGGCCGGCGGCTGCCCGGCGGGGACAGCACGCAGGTCTACATACTAGATTTTGAAGACTATTCCCTGACGCCCGTCTGTACCTACCCCGGCTACTATGTGGGGGTAACCTACCGGGATGAGGCCAAGCTGCCGCCCTGCCAGTTGTACGCCGACTTGGACAGGGACGACAGTACGCAGCCGGGGCGGGATTATGCTACCCCTTTCGGCTGCGGCGGCAGTTTTGCCATAGCCGATGCAGATATTGAGGTCTTCGGGCAAATCGGTATCGACTCCATCACCCTGCGCTTGTTATCCACGCCAGACGGTGGGCAGGAGTATTTACAGGGGGGCGGTTTCGGCGGCGTAGGGCTGTCGGGCAGCGGCAGTGCGCAATTGGTATTGGCAAATACTTCTGGCACGGCCACTTTTGAAGATTTCGAGCAAGCCCTCGGCAGCATCACCTACCAGAACGACGCGCCCGGCCTTACCTTCGGGCAACGGCAGGTAGAGATCGTGGTGCATGCTTCCTACTACGAGGGGGAGCCTTCTTACGCGTACATCAACTTAGAGGAAAATTTCTTGGAAGCCGGGGAGACGGTCACGCCTGCCTGCTTTGGAGAAAGCAACGGCGCCGCCACGCTCGCCCCACAAAACGGGCTGGCCCCAGTATCGGTAAGCTGGCCGGATGGGGGTAGCGGGTACGCCCGCAGCGGCCTGTCCCCGGGCGCCTACCCCATCAACCTCGTGGACGCCTCAGGCTGCACAGGCATAGACACGGTATTTGTCCCGGAGCAAGACAGCATTCAGCTCACCATCACGGCGGAAAATGATTTTATCTGCGGCGAAAACGGGGTGCTTACCGCCAGTGTGCAAGGGGGCACAGCCCCTTATAGTTTCTTTTGGGACGGGCAAGCCGGAGATACCGTGCTTTCGGGCGTAGGGGCTGGATTATACGAATTGACCGTTATGGATAGCCTGGGTTGCGAGGCTGTTGCGTCCTATATCATTTCGGGCGGCCTAGATACTACAGTCACGGACACTTTGATTGCTTGCCCGGGTGAGTCTTTGGAGTATGAAGGGCAAACCTATACCAGCGACACGCTTTTCTGTGACACTTATACGGCGGTGTCCGGTTGTGATTCAACCTACTGCACCGCGTTGGTTTTTAAAGACACCTCCCTAAACACCACCACCGCCACCCCCTGCGCCGGCACCCCCTACCTATGGCAGGGCCGAAGCTTCACCGCAGACACCAGCCTCTGCCTCGTCTACAGCAGCCAGTACGGTTGCGACTCCACCTATTGCCTAGAGTTGTCCTTCATCAGCCGGGCATCGGAGCAGCAGGTGCAGCTCTGCCCCGGCGAGGCCTACCCCTTCGGCGGGGAGCAGCTCACCGCCACCGGCACCTACCGCGATACGATACAGGACGGGCAAGCCTGCGACAGCATCGTCACCCTGCAGTTGTCCTACTACGAGCCGCCGGCGCTGCAACTAAGCAGCAGCGGCAGCCTCTGCGCGGGCGGCACGGCTACCTTGGAAGCTGCGGGGCAGGGCACCTTCGCGTGGAGCACCGGCAGTACCGGCAGCAGCCTGCCCGTCACCGCCCCCGGCACCTACCGCGTCACCCTCACCGGTGCCAACGGTTGCATCGCCACGGACAGCCTGACGCTTACCGAAGACACACCAGACTTTACAGGTAGCGCCGGCTTCGAGGGCTGCCCCGCCGAGGCGGGCGGCTATGTGCAAGCGGACAGCGTATGGGGCGGTATGCCACCGTATCTATTCGCGCTAGAAGGGGGGGCATTGCAGGCAGGCAGCCGCTTTTCGGGCCTGCCGGCCGGCACCTACCTGCTTGCGGTAGAAGACGCGGCGGGCTGCCGCGTCAGCCGCAGCTACACCTTGGCTATACCGCCGCCCCTGTCAGCCTCCCTGCCCGCCGATACCAGTATCCGCCTTGGGCAGTCGGTGCTGCTGCCGCTGCAATCGAATGCCGCCGCCGCGGCGGTCAGCTGGCAGCCCCCGCAGGGCTTGTCCTGTGCGGACTGCTTGGCGCCCACCGCCAGCCCCGTCGTGACCACGGCCTACGAAGCCACCCTCACCGACAGCCTCGGCTGCACGGCCACCGCCTCCGTCACCGTGGAGGTGGAAGCGACAACAGGCTGGTACGCCCCCACCGCTTTCTCCCCCAACGACGATGGCCGCAACGACCGCTTCCGGCTGTACACAGATGCCTCAATACAGGAAGTGCGGCAGCTGGAGGTCTACGGCCGCTGGGGCGGGCAGGTGTTTACCTCGGCCCGCAGCGGCAGCCTGAGCTGGGACGGCAGCGTGCGCGGGGAACTGGCGCCGGCGGGCGTCTATATCTTCCAGGCGGTGCTGCTGCGGGCGGATGGCCGCGAGGAGGTGGTGAAGGGGGAGGTGGTGCTATTGCGGTAGGGAACATTTTCAATTCAGGTAGCGGCTCCTAAGCCGCCACCTGAATACCTCTTGCCACACCAGCTGAATACCCTATTCGGCCTAGGCTGTGTCTGCGTCGTCAGTCCATACGGTCTGACGCTTGCGGATTCAGGAGTAGGCTCAGCCTACTAAATTGCAGTTCCAGTCGATAGGTCGTCGTAGCTACAAGCAACGACGAGCGTTGCGTTTGGTTTGGGGGGGTAAGCTTACGGATAGCGGGGAACATTTTCAATTCAGGTAGCGGCTCCTAAGCCGCCACCTGAATACCTCTTGAAGGCAGTGTCCTTAACCAAGAGCAATTATATGAGCGCTATCGGAGGCAGCTCCTATTTGAAGCGTACTATGATGGTCAAGGAAATCTACTGTACGCCAAAAAGCAATTCTTCGTTGAATAAATATTTAAGGGGAGGAGAAGTCTTTTTACACCTTTCTCATCTTCCTAAACAAATCATACCATAATGAAACATCTACTAGCTTTGATAGTCTTCTACTGCTTGATGAACAAGCAAGCAAGGTTACAGACATCCATTGCTCCAATTATAGGCGTTGACTACTTTCAGTCCCATATTGAGATCGGTTCAAATCAATCTCATTATATAACACCTCAAGATGACCGATTTACATTTACCTATGGAGGTCAATTGCAGCAAAATATCTCTGGCCGGGCGTCAGTAGGTGCCTCGGTTATGCACACGGCAAAAGACTTCAATGCGTTATTTCTAGGTTTCGTTATTTCAAACCGGAAAAGCCGTATTCAGCGTTGGGACTACAGCTTCTGGGGCTATTATGATGTTTGGCGGGGTGTGCAGTGTGGTCTAGGAGGAACCTACAGTAGTATGAAGGTATTCTCTTACCTAGATCAGAACAACTTACCAAAGGAAGTCAAGGAGGTCTATTGGGCAGGTGCCAGTTTAGCCTATCAATACGGAGACTTTTGGCTCGAATTGAGGTACAATCATGGCTTGAAAACGAGAAGCATTGTCAGCAACGGGGATACACAGGACTATTTCTTCCGTTCTCCCCCTACCTCCACCGCCCTCACCCTACGCTACCACTTCCAAGTCCTCCCGCTCAAGAACCGGCGGAAGGAGAAGTGCCCGGAGTTTTAGCCTAGTGCGTC
>JAAAOU010000208.1 GCA_009908745.1 Bacteroidota bacterium | reverse complement strand
GCTGGCGAGGCGCGTATCCACGGGCTGTTTTTTGAGCCCAGCGCCGCATCCACGGGGAAGGTTGTGCTTTACTTTCACGGCAACCGTGGTAACTTGAAGCGCTGGGGGGCGGCCTACCGCACCTTTGCCGAGCTTGGGTACGCGGTGCTGGTAATCGACTACCGGGGTTATGGGAAAAGCAGTGGCTCTCCCAGCGAGGCGGGGCTGTACCAAGACGGTGAAGCCGCTGTGGAGTGGCTGCGCTCGCGGTACAAAATGGAAGATATCGTGCTGTACGGCCGCTCGTTGGGGAGTGGGGTAGCTTCCTACCTGGCCAGCAGATACAAAGCCCAGCTGTTGATATTGGAAACCCCCTACGACCGTTTGCCCCATGTGATAGAACGCCATCTGCCTTTCCCAGTGCCGCAGCAGCTGTTCCGTCACGTCTTTCCTAATGATCGCTGGCTGGCCGAGTCGCGCTGTCCGGCTTACCTATTCGCGGGCAGCCGGGACAAGCTCATTCCCCTGCGGCTCCCTTTGCGTTTGCGGCCGTTGCTGCCATCGCCGGCGCACTTTATCACGATAGAAGGGGGCGGGCACCGCAATTTGTCCGCTTTTGCCGAGTACCACTTTCAGCTGCGCCGTTTGTTATTACCTTGATCAAATTCGTACCTTTGTTAAAACAAGTTCTAAGCCAAGGTCAACCTACTATGAGCAAAAGGAACAAGCTGCAAAAATTTGCAGAGTTACTGACTTTCCCCAATGTCTATGAGAACTTCAACCCCAAGGCGCCGCAACTGCACGGCGTCAATGGCGTGCCCGTAGACCTGAAGGGGCAGTGGTGCAGCAAGCACTTCGGTAACGATAACCCTGTCGTGCTAGAACTTGCTTGCGGCAGGGGGGAATACACGCTTGACATGGCCCGCTCTAGCCCCAACCGCAATTTCATAGGCGTAGACGTGAAAGGTGCCCGGATATGGAAAGGGGCGGGCACCGCCTTGGAAGAAGAGCTGGATAATGTGGCTTTCCTGCGTACCCGTATCGAGCAAATCGGCTTGTTCTTCGCGCCGGAGGAGATCAGCGAAATCTGGATTACTTTTCCCGATCCCTTTTTGCGCAAAAGCAAAGCCAACCGCCGGCTAACGGCTCCCCGCTTTTTGAAGGACTACCAGAAAATCCTGCGGCAGGACGGGCTGATCCACCTCAAGACTGATGAGCGGCAGCTGTACGAGTATACCTTGGAGGTGCTCGCGGATTTCCCGCACGCCAAGCTGCTCTACCACGATGACGATATTTACGCCAAAGCGCTGCCGATGCCCGAGCTGGAGATAAAAACCTACTACGAGCGTATGCACTTGGAGGAGGGGAAAACGATAAAATACATTCGCTTCAAACTAGAGGCGTAAGCTGGGAAGCTCTCGCGTGAGCGTGGGGCCCGAAAGCTACAAATGAAAGACTATGACCATTGCCAGTGGCTTCTTCGCGGTTTTCATGCTGCTCAGCGCGTTGCTCCCCTTGGTGCGTTCCGACTACTGGACGTTCCGGGCGCTTGAATATCCCCGCTTGCAAAAATGGGTGCTGCTGCTCATTGCCCTGATCGTGTGGAGTAGTGTGGCTGTGGTAGGGGCTTGGCTCTATTGGAGCGTAAATGCCGCCTTGATCGCCACGGTGCTGTACCTTTCCTATTTGATTTTCCCCTACCTGCCCATTGCCCCGCGCGAAATGCAAGCCGTAGCTGCTGCTGATAAAGGGGATACTTCCCAACAGCTAAGCTTGCTCATCGCTAATGTTTACCAGTACAACCGCCACGCTCAGTCCCTGATAGATCGTATTGAGCGACTGAAGCCTGATCTCGTTTTTCTGCTGGAGACCGACGAATGGTGGCGGGAGCAACTGGGACAGGTACGCCACCGGTATCCCCACCATATTGAAATGCCGCAGGAGAATACCTATGGGTTGCTCTTCTACAGTCAGTTGCCGCTGGAGTCCCCGGAAGTACGCCGTTTGATCGAGCCCGAAATCCCCTCAATAAAATGCTGGGTAAAGCTCAAAAGCGGGCAAAAGGTACAGTTATTCGGTTTGCATCCTAAGCCGCCTGCCCCTTCCGAAAGCATCCGCACTACAGAAAAAGACCAAGAGTTGCTCCTCATTGCGGAGGAAGCGGCTGATTGCGATGCCCCGGTCATCGTAGCGGGCGACCTCAACGATGTGGCTTGGAGCTACACCACCGAGTTGTTTCAGAAGATGAGCCGCTTGCTCGATCCCCGCAAGGGCAGGGGCTTTTTCAATACCTTCCCGGTCAAGTACCCGCTCATGCGGTTTCCGTTGGACCATGTTTTTTGCTCGAACCATTTTCGCCTCGTCAAGCTTACGCGCCTCGGCAGTATCGGCTCGGACCACTTCCCGGTATTCATACAATTACACTGTGCGCAGCGCCATAAAGAAGCCCAGCCTACACCCACACCCGATGAGCAGGACAAGCACTTGGCCGCGGAAAAAAAGAACAATAAGGTGTAGTCTTTTCAGAAAAGGTATTGATTATGCAGTAAAAAGGCAGCCCCCACCCCGAGAGCTGCCTTCACGTATCTCAACGCCTACGTTTTCCCTTCAATGAAGAGGGTACGCAGTTGTTCTAGGACCTGCCCGCCGCCGCTGAGGCTGATGGTATTGACTTTGTCGGCAATTTTCTCGACGTACTCCAATTCCTTCAGCCGGAGCAGCATAGGGTTGTCCTCCAGTAGCTTGGCGGTGTTGAGCAGACTACGGGTAGCGGCGTTTTCCTCCCGGCGGAGGATCACCTTGGCCTGTACCTGCTTTTCGGCCACGAGTACCTGGTTCATGATCTCACGGACTTCTCCAGGCAGTATGATATCGCGGATACCGCTAGCCAGTACGACGATACCGAGCTCGCCGGTCTCTTTAGCCAGCCGCTCTTCCACGAACTCCTGCACAGCGGCTTTTTTCGCCAGCAGTTCGTCCAGGGTCAAAGTACCGACGTACTCCCGTAGCATCAGCTGCAGCAAGAGGTAGAGTTGCTTTTCCGGATTTCGGTTTTGCAACAGCGCCCGCTCCACATCAATGATGCGGTACTGCAAGTGAAAATTAATACGCAGGCCTGCTTTGTCCTTCGTCAGGATTTCTTGGCCCGCGATTTCCATTTGCTGGGTCCGCTTATCGGCTTTCAGCACCTCTACTTGTTGGCCGTTGCGCCAGAAGCGGTAGGTGCCTGCTTTGAGCTTGCGTATGTATTCGCCCTCGATCAGGAGCAATCCTTCCTCGTTGGCATCTACATAGTGGATACGCATCTCCCGCAGCAATTCGGGACGGTCCAGCAATCGCTGGTCTACCTGCTCGCCGACCTCAGCCTCGCTGCAGTCCACCATCTCGAAGTCGTACGTTACGGTAGACTTCCAGAAGACGTGGCGGCCAGGCTTCAACAATTGGTTGAACAAGCCGTCTTTGTACACAAGGCAAAGCTCCTGCTCGCGGACTTCTACCGTGTGTACTTGTTCGCGGAAGTGCCGGTCGGCCAGCAGTATGCTCAGGTTGCATGGCAAGTGCAGGTGCTCGGCACGATTGTACCGTATCACCCGCTGGCCAAAGCCAAGCAAGTGCCAACCTTCGGTGAGCAGCCCGATGTAGTGCTGATCCTTGAAGACCAAGCCTAATTGATGTGGGTACAGCCGAATCAGTTTCATGAAGGCGGTTGTGTTTATAAGTGAACTAATATATGGTTCCAATAAAGACACAGCCCCGGGGCTTCATTCCCCCCGTAGCGGGTGGCGCATTGAGCAAGCCTCCCGTTTTGCAGTCTGGGTACAGCGGTCTCGTACAAGGGCTGCATTGGCAGTGCTTGTCGGTGGGCTACATCTAGAGTACAAAACCGTTGGCATACGGTATCCTGCGCCGCCGGGCATCAGGCGAAATTGCCGTTGGGCGTAGCTGTTGTTGCCTACAGCTGCAGGCAACTCGCAGCATGCCGTCGGGCGGAAGCCCCGCAGCTATGTCCGGTTTCAGGCGTTTTTCTACGGAGCGCCTGGCCTCCGATGGCAAAATGGATTAAAAAATCCTTTTCCCAAAAAAGGGGTACTGTGCTTTACCAACTAAGCTATGCCGCCGCTTGACGACAGGTGGATTCGAACCACCGATACCAGTAGGTAAGTGTATTCGCACCGCTGTCCAAAGACAGCATATCTTGTTCCAGCGGAACAGACACTAGGGCGCTGTGTAGAAACGCCGCTCCGGTTCTCCGACAGCGGAGGAGTACTTCTTTTGTGCGTCGCACGATATTTTTGATTGTTGTTTTGCGTTGCAGTCGACAGTATATACAGCAAGGGTGGACGAAAAATTCCGCAAGCCGACTATTTTTTTGAAATTTTCTTTTGGGGGCTTTACTTCCTGCTCACAGCCCGCCACAAAAGAGGAGTGCCAAGATGCTCAGGCTGTCGTGCCAAGCGTACATATTCAGTATAAAAATAGACGGGAGCAAAGTGAAAAAGCACATAGGGTAGGTGGCGGTCAACAGCATTCCAGGTAGTAGTATACCGCCGATTTTTCGCTTAACGTTTCTATAAGGCCATTTTTGCCCAAATAGTGTTAACTTCGTGTACGAACTAAAAATGTAAAAAGCTATGAAAAAAGTACTCTTTTTCGCGCTATTGGCCAGCCTCAGTTTTAT
>JAAAOU010000205.1 GCA_009908745.1 Bacteroidota bacterium | reverse complement strand
GTGGCCCGGGTTCATAAATCGGGCCTTGAGGGTATTCTATGTCTTTCTGGCAACTTACGAAAAGTGAAGCTCCAATAAGTAACGCTATAATTGTTTTGGTATCCATGGTGGTGTTACATTATGGAGTTAATCACTGTGTGTGTGTGTGTGTGTGTAGAGCTAGCATACAGCGAGCCACACGCATAAGTACTTTTCATAATTTATTGAGTTTTAAAGAGAGAAAAAAGTAAAATGAACACTCATTTCAATATCGATTACAATGTCGCGATTTTTCCGCAGAAATGCAACGACTTAATCCAGAAAATTAACTGGCAACTAGTTTTAAACAAGTTCTTATCTTAGCCGCACCGGAACAACAACCGTGATGGAAAAAATCAACTACCCGCTGCTGTGCTACGAACTGCAAGACGACATGCTCCTCGGCATACTCGTCGGTACCGACATAGAGGCGATGGCCAAAGACCTTTCCAGCCTCAAGAAGACCCTGCACGCCTATCTGCAAAAGCAGTACAAGAAGTTCGACGAGTTCCCCCCTATGGACATCGAGCAGCCCCGGCTGAAAGAAATTGAGGTCAAAGTACGCCCCACCTACCGTTTTCGCAGCAGCGCCTACCCGCTGCCGGAGGCGGTGAAAGTAAAGCTGCCGGTGATTTTTGGGCAAGTAGAAGAAGGGCACTACGAATGCCACCTCCCCCACTTTCGCGACAGCTTTTACTACTACGACGAAAAACAGTTTGACGCCCTGGTGCAGCACACCGCCCTCAATTTGCTTAACCAAGTGACCCCGGAACGGCTTTACCGCATCTTGCGCTACCCCAAGCCCAGCTTGCACACCGTTTCCCTGAAGGTAAACTACGAGCGCGATTACTACTGGGACGACTTCGAGTTCAAGCAAGAGCACGAGCTGCTCAATCAGCTTGCTGAGCGCTTTCCGCTACAACGCAGCCTGCGCCGCCAGATGAGCGCCCTGCCCGATGCCGCCTGGCAACGCGAGCAAGCCGTCAGCGACGCGGTCAACAAGATCGTCACTACCCGCGCCAATGTGCTGATCGTCGGCCCGCCGGGCAGCGGCAAAAGTGCCGTGCTGCGCCAAGCCATGAAACAGATCCACAGCCAGTCCCGCAAACAACAACTGGGCTACACCTTCTGGCGCATCCTGCCCCAACGCATCACCGCCAGCAGCAAATACTTGGGCGAATGGGAAGAGAAATGCGAAGCCCTGATACAGGAACTCAGCCTGGCCAACGGCATCGCCTGGGTAGAAAATATCATCCGGCTGATACAGAGCGGGGGCGAAGGGCCGGAAGACAGCCTAGGGGCTTTTATGATGAACTTCCTGCGGCAGGGCAAATTGCAGATGATTGGCGAGGCCAGCCCGCAGGAACTGGAGAGCATGCGGGGCTTGCTGCCCGGTTTTGCAGAGGCTTTCCAAGTAGTCAAACTGGAGGAGCTGAAAGAGCAGGACATCATGGCAATACTCGAGCAGTTTGCGCAGTACTCGGCCCAGCAACTGCGCATTGAAGTGCCCGACGACGCCCGGCAGCTGATGTACCGGCTGCTGAAACGCTACTACCCTTACGAGAGCTTCCCGGGTAAAGCGGTGCGCTTTCTCGGCCAGTGTATCAACCAGGCCCGCCATCAGTCGGCGGCTACCATTGGCAAAGCGGCTGTACTCAGTGAGTTTATACAGCAAACGGGACTGCCGGAATTATTTCTGCGGGATGAGATGCAGCTGGACACCAAAGCCCTGCGCGGCTTTTTCGAGCAGCGTATTATCGGGCAGCCGGATGCCGTGGACAAGATGTGCAGCGTCGTCAAGATTTACAAAGCGGGCATCAACAACCCTAAAAAGCCTATCGTCTCCATGCTGTTCGCCGGGCCGACGGGCGTGGGCAAGACCGCCAGCGCCAAAGCCATTTCGGAATACTTCTTCGGCAAAGGCAAGCAAAAGTCGCCGCTCATCCGCATTGACATGAGCGAATTCCAGCACCCCGAGCAAATCACCAGCCTGATCGGCGCGGGGCGGCAAGCCGGCAAGCTAGCGCAGGGCGTGCGGGAACGGCCGTTTTCCGTACTGCTGCTGGACGAAGTGGAGAAAGCCTCCCCGGTCATTTTCGATTTGCTACTCAACTTGCTGGACGAAGGCTTGATGGTCGACGCCTACGGGCGGGAGACGAACTTCCGCAATACCATCATCGTCATGACGTCCAACCTGGGGGCAAGCAGCCGGCCATCGGTAGGCTTCGGCGGCAAAATGCCCACGGAGGCCACCTACCGCTCCGCTATCGAGCGCCACTTCCGGCCCGAGTTTGTCAACCGCATCGACGAACTGGTCTTCTTCCGCCCGCTCGATAGCGAGGACATTCTCCAAATCACAGAAAAAGAGCTGGGCGAGCTGCACCAACGCGAAGGTTTCAGCAAGCGCGGTATCGAGTTGGAATTCACCCCGGCCTTGCAAGCGCACATCGCCCAAGTCGGGTTCGACGAGCGCTACGGGGCCCGGCCGCTGCAGCGCGCTATTGAGGACTACATCGTCATGCCCGCCGCGCAGTGGATGCTGGCCCACCCTAAGGTCAAAGACTGCCGGCTGCAAATCGATTTAGACGAACAGCGGCAGGCCCGCTTTAAGACGAAGCCCCAAACATGAGCGAGGTACTTTGGCCCATACTGCAGATCGCTACCATTGCCTTCTTCCCCTTCCTGAGCCGCCGCATGGCACACAACGGTTGGCTACCCGCTTGGCTCAGCCCGGTCGTGCTTTGTTACGCCGTGGGGATGCTCATCCGCAATTTGGCCCTCTTCCCCCTAGACGACAACCTGTCAACGACCGCTACGGAAGCCGCTATTTTATTTGCCATCCCCTTGCTGCTGTACGCTACGGACCTGGGCCGCTGGCTGAAGTACGCGCGGGGGAGCCTGCTCAGCTTTGGCTTGTGCGTACTGAGTGGCTTGGCAGCAACAAGTGTGACTGCGGTGGTGTTTTGGGCCGAGGTAGAATCGCCTTGGCAGTTAGCGGGCATGCTGACGGGCATTTACACTGGCGGCACGCCCAACATGCAAGCGATCGGGCTAGCCCTGTCCGCCACGCAGGAACGGATTATCGTGGTGAATGCTGCTGATGTACTGATGGGCGGGGTATACTTGCTGCTGCTTACCTCTTTCCTGCCCGCCTTGTTCGGGAAAATCCTGCCGGCTTTCCTCCCGGCCGACGGGCAAACAGACGAAGCATTGCCCGAATCGCCCTACAACAACTTCAACTACCGGGACGCACTGAAAGCCATACTGCTGACGCTGGCCGTTATCGGCAGTGCGCTGGGAGCAACCTGGCTGGTGTACGAAACGCTCTCGGAGGTCGCCTTTCTCATCCTGATGCTGACCACGCTCAGCCTGATCGCCGCCTTGTCGCCCCGGGTAAGACAATGGGAGCATACCTTCGAGACCGGCGAGTATTTCCTGCTGATGTTTTGCGTCGCCTTGGGTATGCTGGCCGATTTTGGGCAGATGGCCGATGCGGGACTGGGTATTCTGGGCTTTACAGCGGTAGCTTTCGTGGGCACCATCCTGCTGCACTTGCTCCTTGCGGCCCTGTTCCGCATCGACCGGGATACCTTCTTGTTTACCTCCGTGGCGGCACTGTACGGCCCGCCCTTCATCGGGCAAATGGCAAGCATTACCAACAACCGGCAACTCATTTTCTCCGGTATCGCCATGGGGCTGCTGGGTTACGCCATCGGCAACTACCTCGGCATCGGCTGGGCTTACTTGTTGCAGATGATCGGCAGTACGTTGTCGTAGTAGTTGACTAAGGCGATGGAGCGGACCAGCTGCAAATCGGCGCAGGCTTTTTCAAATTCCTGCATATCGAGGTAAGCCTGCCCGCGTATGAGCAGAAACTCGGCGTTGCGGGGGAAAAGCGCGACGGCTTCGTCCATTTTAGCCAGACCCGCTTCTTTTTCGCCCGCGTCAAAGAGGTCCGCGCCTTCGTTGGCCAGTTGATTGGCCTGCTGATACCGCTCGACTACCGTGGCGCAAGCTTCGCTCTCGGGCACAAACGGCAACTGCAGGTCGAATGCCCCGCCTACCTTGCGGCCTTCGTATACGGCGGGCTCCCACTGCCCGGCTGTGGAAGTGGTTGCATCGACGGCCTCGTACCAAAAATCAAACCCTAGGTCGTTGTAGTCTGTCAAGTCAAGCACCCTAACGTCACCGTTGGGGCGTACCAGCAGCCGTATATCGATGCGGCCAATCTTGCAACTATCCGACCAGTCAACAGGGTATTTGAGCTCCTCTTCCAAAAAGGTACTCAGGGCTTCCGCCCCCCCTTTGAAGCGTAGCGGCGTATCGTATTGCGTGTAGATGGTGTCCCGGCCAGCCAGCGCATAAGGCTTGGCTTCCTCCAGCTTGAAACGGATGGGCAACGTAAATCTGGAGCGGACGGGCTGCCCGTCGCGCTGGCCGGGCACCCAGGCGATATTATTGTCGTTCATACCTTGTACCACGCGCAGGACTTCCACGCCAGCCCCGCCGCCTATATCTTTGAGGACTTCTGCGTTGGACAGCGAGCCGTCCTTCTCTACCACGAAGCTGACCACCACCTGCCCTTCCAAGTTTTGCTGCCGGGCCTCGAGCGGATAACGGATGTTGCCGTACATGAACTTG
>JAAAOU010000075.1 GCA_009908745.1 Bacteroidota bacterium | reverse complement strand
CACCGTAGCGCCCATAGCGGATCCGCCACTGAAATTGTAACTGTAAGGAGCTGCGCCGCCGGATACCGCCACCGCCGCTGACCCATCGTTGAAGCCATTGCAGCGCACCGAATCGGTAGTGACCTCCGTTTGTAGGCTGTCGGGTTCGGTGATCTCAACGTCGTATACAAAGTCACAGCCGTTGCCATCCACCAAGGTTAACTGATAGGCTCCCGCGCTCAGGTTGGTCTGCACGGGATCGGTGGAAGCGTTGCTCCAATTGAAGCTGTAGGGCGGCAAACCACTGTTGATGTTCAGGGCGGCTTGGCCGGAGGCTTCGCCTGCACAGCTTGCCGGGGTTTCTACCAAGGTGGCGTCTACGGAATCCGGCTGCGCAATGGTCACCGCAATCTGGCCGACACAGCCTACCGTATCCGTAGCGGACACATTGTAGACGCCGGCTGGCAGGTTGTCGAATTGCCCGGTGGTATTAGTTACCCCCTGCAGCCGGTACTCGAACGGGCCATCTTCGCCGCTTGCCGTCACGCTTAGGCTGCCATCCTCGCTGCCAAAACAAGTGGCATCGGTGATATTGTCAATGACCAGTGTCGGATCTTCGCAGTCATTCAAGGTAATACAGCTTATGGTGTCAATCGAGCCATCGCACTCGCCCAGTGCCCGCACTTGGAAATGGACTTCCGTCAAATTGGGGAGCCCGCTTACCGTATGGCTGTTTGGCCCGGTAGTGGCTGTCCAACTGCTGCTGTCTACGTTCACCTCGTAACCGTTTGCCCCCGGCACATCCGGCCAGCTGATGGTGATGCTGTTGCCCGTGACCAGCTCGCAACTGAGTTCTGGTGCTGGCGGGGTCTCAAATACGGCAATAGTGATGGTATCGCTGATCGTACAACCGTAGGCATCGGTAGCGGTGACGGTGTAGGTAGTGGTGCTGTCTACGGTGGCCACTGGGTTGGGACAGTCGCTGCAACTCAAGCCCTCAGTGGGCGACCAGCTGTAGCTGATCTCGTAAATGGGGTTGAAGGTGATAGTCCACTGAAATAGCGTTCCCCCTACATTGATCTGGTCATCCACCATTTGCAGGGTCCAAGTGCCATTGGTGAGGTTTTCCGGACCGTATAAGTCAGTCCACAAGCCTTCCGGCTGCCAATTGCCAGTAAAAGGCACATCAGTAGGTTGCACGCTAGTAATGGGGGTAGTTGCTTCGGGCGTGAAGCAGGTATTGATGAATTGATCCATCCCAAGCCCGTTGCCGCCGTTGCCGCCGTTGTCGGTAGTCAGTTCCAAGAATTGCCCGCTCGGGCTCAGCAGGAAGATATCGAGGTCGTCGATCCAGCGGTGCTCCAGGCTGTCGATGCATACCGACCGGATGACGCCGGGCTGTAGGGTAGGGGGCTGTACGCCGTTGACTTGGATGTCGGACGTAAAGGCAATATCACGGAAATCCCCCATATCGGGTATATTGACCGGGCTGGTACTGGAAAAACTGGGCGGCTCCGGAACCGGAATCGGTACTTCCCCATTTAGCACCAAGGAATCGCCAGCGCAAAGGATGGTATCGGGCTCTAATTCAATCGGTACTAAAGGGTTGTCTTGAACTAGCAGCGGGATGGTGTCCCGGTTGCAAGGGTCAATCTGTATATCCAGAAAGAGCGATTCTGTGCCTTCCACCAAGTCATCCGGGAAGGCCGTGATGGGTATACTGATCAGCGTGTCGCCGGCCGGGATGACGAGCGGGTCCGGCAGCTCGTTGTAGTCAATGCCTTCGACAGCTTCGCCGAATGTAGTGTAGTCAATGGTTACATCGGATTCGGCAGGAGTGGGTAGTTTAAAGCTGACCGTGGCCTCGGCACAGCCCTCGGCTATCGAGCCGTCGAGGCTTACGGTCAGGGCTTCCGCTTGTATGGAGCCGGTGCCAAAGCTCTTGGCTTGCAGGAATACGCCGGAGTCGAACGCATCATCGCCCACATCGGCCAAGGCGATTTTCATAGTGTACGTACTGCAGGGTTGGACAATAGCTTGTGCGGTGAATACATCAAGGTAGCCGTCGAACACCGGGGGCGTATTAGAGCCGTCGTTGTCATTGTAGAACTGATCGTATTCCAAGGACCCTACTGGCGGCAGACAATTGGCGATGACGGAAGTCGGAGAAGAACCGACCTCTCCATTATTGACGTTATTGATGGTAACGGGTAAGTCGGTACCGGGTATGATCGCTATGTTTTCTGCATCGTTGGTATAAGGGCCATTGATGCCAGGGCCGCTGATGAAAAAGCCGAATACATCGTTGAAATTGGAGCAGGTATATTCTGGATATTCTTCGGAGGCGAATACATAGTTGAAGGTCAGTGTATCCGAGGTGGGTATGAATGTAATGGTGTAGCGGACGATGTCGTTGAGTTGAACGCCATTGGCAATTACAGACAGATCAGGGTCGTCGGGTGCGCCGCCCGTCATGCCGGTACTGGCTTGTGTGCTTCCCGTTTCCTCTACGCCGTTATTTATCCCGGCGGTCGTGATCAACCCGGTGCTCAGGACGATCCCCCGTTGGATACCGATTTCATCAGCGGCGTTGTTGAAAAAACCCACGGCGCCGTCAGGGCCTTCGTATTCTAAGCCGAGTACTTCTACGCCCTCTCCGAGAAATACGTTATTAATCAAGTTTTCAGGCGTGAACGGAGGCCCGCTAGAGGCTTCAAGGTTTTGCGCCATTACCCAAAATGGGAACCCTATCGCTGCCAACAAAGTGGCAATCCGGGCTGTTGTAGTCATTGTGCTCATAGCTGGAATGCAAAGTTCTGATCTGTATTCGTTGCTAAAGTAAGCAGCTTTTAGAGAAATAGAGCACCTGCGGCGGACTATATGAAGGTCGTGCAAGTCGATATACATTTTTTACACGTCGGCACTACGCTTTCACTTCTATAAAAAGTGGGCTTTTGTCTATTTCTTTTGGCAGCTGGTGAGCACTCCACTTACATTTACGGCAAAACAAAGACACAACTATATCTAATGGGACAATTCTTCAAATTTCTATTCGCTTCCTGCCTGGGGATGCTACTGGCTATCGGGTTGCTTTTTGGTATCGGGGCTATCGTCATCGGCCAGATTGCCAGCAGTGCCGACCAGCCCAAAGAGGTCAAGGCAAATACCGTCTTGCACCTTACGCTGGACCAGCCTATCCCGGAGCAGACGAACAATACGGATATCGACCCTTTCCAGTTTGAACGGGAAGATGCCCTGGGGCTCGGCGCTATGGTCGATGCTATCGGTCGGGCTAAAGCGGACGACGATATCAAAGGCATTTTCATAGAAGCCGATCAGCTGAACGGCGCGGGCATGGCTACGGCTTCCGTCCTGCGGGACGCGCTGGTGGACTTCAAAGACAGCGGCAAATTTGTCGTGGCTTACGCCAAATACTACACGCAGGGTGCTTATTACCTGGCTAGCACCGCCGATTCTCTGTACATCAATCCGCTGGGGCTGGTCGATTTCCGCGGTCCGTCGGCTCAAATTCCCTTTTTTAAAGACATGCTGGACAAAATTGGCGTGAACATGCAAGTGTACTACGCCGGCAAATTCAAAGGGGCTACCGAGCCTTACCGGTTCAACGAAATGAGCGAACAGAACCGCATGCAGATCCGCACGTACCTGAGCGATATCTACGAGGTGATGCTGCAAGACCTGAGCGTTTCCCGTGGGTTAAGCACAGATGAACTGCGCCGCTTGGCCAATGAGTACGTTGGTATTGACCCGGTTGATGCGCAATCGGCTGGCATGGTAGACGGCGTTGAGCACCGGGACGTGGCGCTGGACGAACTGCGCAGCCGCTTGGGGCTGGAAGAAGATGAAGATATTAACAAAATTTCCATTGCTGACTATGCGAAGTCCAATCCGGCAGACAAGGACTATTCTATTAAGGACAAGATTGCCATCATTTACGCCGAAGGTGCCATCGTGGACGGCAAGGGCAGCATAGGGACTATCGGTGACAAAAAATACGTCAAGTACATCCGCGAGGCCCGTCGGGACGACGGCGTAAAGGCAATCGTCCTGCGCGTCAATTCACCGGGTGGCAGTGCGATGGCTTCCGAAAATATCTGGCGCGAGCTTACGCTGGCTAAAGAAGTGGGCAAGCCTATAGTGGTGTCTATGGGTGACTACGCGGCTTCTGGTGGTTACTACATTTCCGCACCAGCGGATTCCATCTTTGCAGAACCTAATACTTTGACGGGCTCCATCGGTGTGTTTTTGCTTATTCCTGATGCTAGCGAGTTGATGGAGGACAAGCTGGGTATCCATTTCGATACGGTAAAGACCGGCGATCTGTCCGTAGGTATCAGCCCCTTTTTCCCCATGTCGCCCCAAGAGCAGCGCATCATGCAAAACCGCACGGAGAGGATGTACGAAACGTTCCTGTCCCGCGTCAGTAAAGGCCGCGGTATGAGCCGTGATTCCGTACACGCCATCGCGCAGGGGCGGGTGTGGACAGGCAAAGCGGCGATTGATATTGGCTTGGTAGATGATTTGGGCGGGCTCAATCGGGCATTGGCCTCGGCTGCTACGTTGGCTGATCTTGAGGAATACCGCATTACTGACTATCCCAAGGTGAAGGACCCTCTTCAACGCTTGATGGAAGAACTGCTTGGAGAAGAAAACGTCCGCTCGGAGATCATGCTCGAGAAAGAGCTGGG
>JAAAOU010000229.1 GCA_009908745.1 Bacteroidota bacterium | reverse complement strand
GCAGATACCAAAATCGACATGCTGGGCACCTGGGCAGCTACGCGCGACACCACCGATATTGTCACTATACTGGACGGCATTAGGAAGGTAGCCGGGGACGAAGCCGAGATTCTGCACGCGCAGGGGGCCTACTTCACCGAAGACCTCTTTTTGCTCAATCGCAAAAGGAAGGAAGAAGACCACCTGAGCATTGACCCAGAACAATCGAAGCAGCTGCTGGAAGAAGCGGTCGACATCGCGCAGCAATCCGATGTGGTGGTAGCCGTACTCGGCGAGCCCCGCAGCTGGTCCGGCGAAGCTTCAAGCCTGGCGGACATCAGCTTGCAGGATTGCCAAAGAAGGTTGCTGGAGCGGCTGCTGGAAACCGGCAAACCGGTCGTGCTCGTCTTGAGCAACGGCCGGCCGATGACCCTGAGCTGGGAAAACGAGCACGTAGACGCCATGCTCGAGACTTGGCACGCTGGCGTAGAGGCCGGCGGTGGCATCGCGGATGTACTCTTCGGCGACTACAATCCGGCTGGAAAATTGACGATGACTTTCCCGAGAGAAGTTGGCCAAATCCCGATCTATTACAACCACAACCGAACGGGCCGGCCGGAAACGGGTACTTCCATTTGGACCTCCCGTTACCTCGATGTGCCTACCTCTCCCCTATTCCCGTTCGGGTACGGCCTAAGCTATACCACCTTCGAGTACAGTGATATCCGCCTGAACAAAAGTGAGCTCAGCGGGGATGACCGCCTAGTCGCTTCCGTTACCGTGACCAATACCGGGGAATACAAGGGGGAAGAAACCGTGCAATTGTACCTCAACGACCCCGCGGCCTCCATTTCCCGGCCGGTCAAGGAGCTGAAGGGTTTTCAAAAGATTGAGCTGGCCCCCGGTGCCTCCCAAGCGGTTGAATTTACGATCACGACCGAGGACCTTAAGTTTTTCAACAGCGAGCTGGAATATGTCTGGGAGCCTGGCGTATTCAATATATACATTGGTACGAGTTCCGAAGAGGTAAAATTGGAAGAGGTCAACTGGCAGAAATGATACTGGGTCAAGAGGTGCTATTTTAGCATCTCTTTGGCTATTTTTGAAACATAACGAAAACAACCCTATACCATGCGATTGCTATTATCCTTTGTCGTGCTCCTGCTGCTAGGCTCAGCTTGCCAACAAGCTACTGAGCCAACCGAGGAGCGCCCCAACATCGTTTTTATCATGAGCGATGACCACGCTTACCAGGCGATCAGCGCCTACGACGACCGCCTGATCAATACGCCCAATATTGACCGTATTGCGGAGGAGGGGATGCTCTTTACCAATGCCTCGGTGACCAATTCCATTTGCGCGCCATCGCGGGCCACCATTCTTACTGGCAAGCACGCGCACATCCACGGAAAGATTGATAATGTCTTCCCCTTTGATACTACGAATATCACCTTCCCGCAAATCTTACACGACAACGGCTACCAGACTGCCATGTTCGGCAAGCTGCACTTTGGGAACAACCCCAAGGGCTTTGATGAGTTTAAAATCCTGCCCGGGCAAGGCGACTATTACAACCCGGATTTCATCACCAGCAAGGGCGACACTAGCATACAAGGCTACGTGACAGACATTATTACCGACATGACCCTCGACTGGCTGGGCAACCGCCGGGCAGAAGACAAGCCCTTCATGCTGTTCTACCTGCACAAAGCTCCCCACCGGGAGTGGTTCCCGGCCCCGCGCCACTACAAGGAATTTACTCAGCGCAGCTTCCCCGAGCCCGCTACCCTTTTCGACGACTACGAAGGGCGAGGCACGGCCGCTAAGGAAGCGCAGATGAATTTGCTGGAGCACATGACCATCTCAGCCGACAACAAAATCTACCCCGAGCTGGCCAAAGAACTGGGCGTAGAAGAAGCCAACGAATGGGGCTACCGGGTCTTCAAAAGCAAGTATTCTCGTTTCACAGAAGAACAAAAGCAGGAGTGGGATGCTACCTACGGGCCCATCAACGAAGAATTTGCAGAGCTCTACCCCAGCATGGATGATTCTACCTTCATGCGCTGGAAGTACCAGCGGTATATGCAGGATTACCTGGCTTGCGTGGCCGCTGTGGATGAAAACGTGGGCCGCGTGCTCGACTATCTGGACGAAAACGGGCTGAGCGACAACACCATCGTGGTCTACACTTCCGACCAAGGCTTCTACCTGGGTGAGCACGGCTGGTTCGACAAGCGGTTTATCTACGATGAATCTTTCCTCACCCCGCTAATGATCAAGTGGCCGGAGAAAATCAAACCGGGTACTGTATCCAACGATATGGTGCAAAACCTCGACTTTGCCCAGACTTTCCTCGATGCAGCCGGCGTGGAAGCCCCCGAAGATATGCAGGGAGAGAGCCTGATGCCCCTGCTGCAAGGCGCCAACGAGGAGTGGGAACGCGATGCGGCCTATTACCACTACTATGAGTACCCCGGTGCCCACATGGTCAAACGCCACTACGGCATCGTTACCGAAGACTACAAGCTGGCACACTTTTACTACGACATCGACGAGTGGGAGCTGTACGACCGCAAAAAGGACCCTATGGAGCTGAATAATGTCTACGACGACCCCGCTTACGCCGAAGTGGTCGAGGAGCTTACCCAAAAGCTGTACGAGCTTCGGGAGCAGTACAAGGACTCGGAAGAATTGGACCAGAAGTATATCGAAATGTACCGGGAACGCGGCATCATTAAAGACGAACAATAGATTGATGAGATACTTGCTCATTCTTGCTTTCCTCCTCCCTCTTGGCCTGGCAACGGGCCAAGAGGACTATCCATTCGAAGAGGCGGAGCGCTCCACGGTCACTTATTTCCAAAAGCCAGGGGAAGACCTGAAGGTCGATATCTTTCAGCCCAAAGGGGATGACGCCACCGGCCGGCCTTTGCTGCTCTACGTGCACGGCGGCGGCTTTGCCACAGGCGAGCGGGACCACCCCAACCACCTGCGTTTTTGCGAACAATTGGCACGGCGGGGATTGGTGTCCGCTACGATGAGCTACACCCTAGTCATGAAGGGGAAGAGTTTCGGCTGCGACCGGCCGGCTCCGGAAAAGATACAAACCTTTTTGCATACCGCCCGGGATATCGCCAGGGCCACCCGGTTTTTTATCGATCAGGCTGTGCGCTATGGTATCGACACCAGCAAAATCATCATCCTGGGTAGCAGTGCGGGTGCAGAGGCGGTACTGCACGCGGCCTACTGGAAAGCAACCTATAAGGACGAAAACGGCCCCATACTAGCCCCGGATTTCCAATACGCCGGCGTGGTGAGCATGGCGGGCGCGATTACGAACCTCGACTGGATCACGCGGGAATCGGCTATCCCGACCTTTCTGTTCCACGGCACCTGCGACAATTTGGTGCCCTACGGTTCCGCGCCCCATCATTACTGTGCTGCGGAAGACCCCGGCTACCTCGTACTGCACGGCGCCTATTCGATAGCCGAAAAACTAAGGGCTTTGGGGAAACCCTACGTGTTGGTCACCGGCTGTAACGGCAGGCATGAATGGAACGACAAACCGTTAAGGGAAATGGAACCTACCATAGCACGCTACATCGATAGAAGCCTCAATGGTGAAGCCGATTTTCAGGTGCACGAAATGTACGGCAGCGAGCAGGCGCCTTGCCCGGATTATAATACATTCAACTTTTGCACGGATCGGTAGGGCACTTTGAATGGCAGAGCGTACAACTAGAAAGGCAGCTCCCTCAACCGTTACCACTCCACATCCGGCCCGGCCTCCGTCCAGCGCGGGAAAGCCCCCTCGGTCATTCGGCGCAGCTTTGCCAGCAGGGAGAGAGCCTGCAGGATGGCTTCCTCCTTTTCGGGAAATACATGGAGCATAACCCGCCAAGCAGCGATACTGCGGTCGATAGCCACCATCAGGATACGGGCGGTGCGGTTGGCATCGCTCTGCTCCGGGCTTTCCCAAGTATTGTCGTACATACCATCTATACCCTGGGCAGCCCGTTGCATTTTAGCACCAATAAAGAACATATACCACTTGATCACATCCGCCTGATCGACTATCCGGTCCCAGCGGGACTGGGTCTCTTCTTGGCCAGTGATTCCCATCTCTACCCACTCTATAGACGCCTTGCCTTTTTCTTCAAAATAGGTTTCGTTAGCTTCAAAAAATCCGCGGGCACATTTTACATATTCGATATGGACGTTCCTTCCTTCCGCCTGCAGGCGGGCCGCTTTCTCGCTGGGCGGCTCCTCTTCCACTTCCGGTAAATTGTCAAAGTCGATGCCTTGCTCTTCGGCGTACTGGCGCAGCATTTCCATCGCTTCCGCAAAGCATTTGCCGACGTAAGCCCAAGTTTCCTCTGGGGTGTAGTCCTTTTTGAGTGGGTCTATGCCATCAGCAAGCTGCTTTTGGAAGGCAAAGCAGCGGTCAGTATACTTGCAGCGCTCGCACCAGCGGTCGCAGTAATTGTAAATGCCTTCGATGTAGGGGTTGGTGTCGGACATGTTGGGCCAAATATTTTTAGATTGAGCATTTATGGGTTAGCAAGAGAGTATTCAAAAATGTGTGCCGCACGCAAAGACGCATAATGCGCAGAGATTGACTATCAGCAAATTAACCATAATAGCGTTTCGTTAGACACAGTTTAATGAACAGTCTCGTTAGCAATTGATGCAAAATAATGAAAATCATGGACAATTGCTGCATCTAAG
>JAAAOU010000166.1 GCA_009908745.1 Bacteroidota bacterium | reverse complement strand
ATGTCGGACGGGGGGAGAAGTGTGTCCGACTTCGCATGAGGCTATGTCGGACGGGGGGAAGTGGGCACGGCTTCGCAAGAAGCTCTACGGCGGCTAGAAAAAGGGGTGGCGGTTGGGATGGAAAAAGAGGCGATATCGCTACGCCTAAAACAAGGCCTCCGCATCCACCCGCTCTTTCATATTAATCCGTCCCCGCTCGTTGCGCTCTAAGGTGACGCAGGCCGTAGCCGGGTCGTGCTCAAAGAAGAGATAGTGGTTTTTCTCCACCCCGTCTTCGAGTATGCGGCCTTTTTCTTCCATCGTTTTCAAGGGGCGCAGGTCGTAGCTCATGACGTAGGGCATGCCGAGGTGGAAAGAAGAGGGGATGACATCGGTACAGTAGATCAAGGTCGTATTGTCCTGCTTGAAGATGGGGGCCATCATTGCTTCGGTGTGGCCGTAGGCGAAACGGACATCAATGCCAGGCAGCCATTCCAAGTCATCCTTTTGCACGTCAATGAACTTGAGTACGCCCGCTTTTTGCAGGGGTACGAAGTTTTCTTTGAGAAAGGATGCTTTTTCGCGCGGGTTGGGGTAGTAGGCCCAATTGTAATGGACTTCATTGCTCCAGTAGGTCGCGTTGGGGAAAGTCGGTACCAATTGCTCGTCGTCATTGTAGCGCACGGCGCCGCCCACGTGGTCGAAGTGCAAGTGGGTAAGGAACACATCGGTGATGTCTTCTGGGCTCAGCCCTTTGGCTTTCAGACTTCCGAGGAGGCTGTCTTCACCGTGTGGTTCGAAATGGGAGCGGAACTTTTCCCCCTGCTTATCGCCAATGCCGGTATCGACCAAGATTTTGCGGTCGCCCGTTTCGACGAGCAGGCAGCGCATCGACCAGGTGCAGAGGTTTTTATCGTCCGGCGGGTTGAGCTTTTGCCAGATCGTTTTCGGCACTATGCCAAACATAGCACCGCCGTCAAGTTTAAATTTTCCGGTCTCGATAACGCTGATCTTCATAAAGGCGGGTTGAAATGAGTTTGTGGTTTACTTGGAAAAGCCAATCTTGCCTTGTTGTTCTTTCAATTGGTGCTTCAGCTCGGCCATGCGGATGGCGGTGGCGGCGGCTTCTATGCCTTTATTGCCGTGTTTGCCGCCGGCGCGGTCCTTGGCTTGCTGTTGGTCATTGGGGGTGAGGACGCCAAAGATGAAAGGCAGGCCATACACCATGCTGAGGTTGGTCAAGCCGCCCGCCACGGCGGTGTTGATGTACTCGTTGTGGCGCGTTTCGCCTTTGATGACGCAGCCCAGGCAGATGACCGCGTCAAGTTTGTAGCGGTCTGCCATCATTTTGGCGCCAGCCGGCAACTCGAAAGAGCCGGGCACTTGCACCGTGTGGATGCGGTCAGCCTTGGCACCGTGCTTGAGTAGGGTGTCGTAGCAGCCTTCGTAAAGGGCGTGGGTGATTTCCGCATTCCAGTCTGCTACCACGATGCCAAAATGATAATCAGATGCCGAGGGCATGTGCTCTTCGTCGTACTTGGACAGGTTTTTTAGTGCGCTTGCCATAATAGGGGATTAAGTAGGAACAAAAAAAGGTAAGGCTCTCCAGAAGAACCCTACCTTTTTGGGATAGTTCACCGCGGGGCTTACAACTTATTCAAAAACCAAGTTTTGGCTAAGTGCATGCCAAAAGCGGAACAAGTTTTCACCTAGCTTCCACGCGGGCGATGTATTTCTCAATATCACGGCCGATAGCCGAGTTCGGGAACTCCTGCTTGATGCGCTCGTAGTTTTCTTTGGCTTCCGCAAATTCGCCGTTGCGTTCGTGCATCAGGCCGATTTTCTTCAGGTAGTAGGGCGTGAGGGCGTCGTTTTCTGACTTATTCACCGCTTTTTGGTAAAGGTCCATGGCTTTGTCGAAGTCGTCGAGTTCCGAGTAGGCATCACCCATTGCGCCGTACTTCATTACCGGGCTGATTTGGCCGACGGCGTCGAACTGCTCGAGGTAGTCGATAGCGGCTTCGTATTTGCCCAGGTTGAGGTAGGAAATGCCAGCGTAATAGTGGGCGACGTTACCAGCGTTTGTACCGCCGTAGTTGTCGATAATGTCCAGAAAACCCATGTAGCCGCCGCCCGGGTTGGTCAGGGCGAGGGCGAAAGAATCCCGCTCGAACTGTTGCTGCGCACGGAACATCTGCTCCACGGCTTCCTGCTGCTTGGGCGCCTTGTAGAAGGTGTTGTAAGCAAACACCCCGCCGACGATGAGCACAAGCACTACGAGGGCACCGAAAATGTACATCTGGTTTTTGTCCAAAAAACCTTGCGCCTGATCGCGCACTTCCACGATGTCCACTAGGGTCTCTTCCGCCTGCTTCTTATTCCGATTTCTTCTTCTAGCCATTGTTCTTGTCTTAAGTTTGAATGCTGCCTCAGACGAATCTTGGCAGCCTTGCGATCACTGGATTTCAAAAAGCTGGGCAAAAATAAAGTAAAGTTCGGTAGGCGCAAATAAAAAGGCGGGGAAATAAATAAGGCGGAATGCGCATGACGCCCATTCCGCCTTTTGCTTGTACTGCAAGCGGTCTTTAGTCGCGGATGAACGGATAGTCCTCTTGCAGGTAATTATCGGTGTACAGCTCAGAAGGGTCGGGGAAATCGGACTCCTCCGCAAACTTCAGGGCTTGCTTGATTTCGTCCTTGATACGGCCCTCGATTTCTTTCAGCTCCTCTTCAGTAGCAATCTTGTTGTCTAGGATAGTCGCCTCGGTAATCTTGACCGGGTCGCGGTCCTTGTACTCTTTCACCTCCTCTTTGGTCCGGTACTTGGCCGGATCGGATACAGAGTGCCCTTTGTAGCGGTACGTCTGCATCTCCAAGAAGTAGGGGCCCTTGCCAGAGCGGATATGCTCGGCGGCGCGGCTGACCGCTTCGTGTACGGCTTCCGGTTGCATGCCGTCAACAGCTTCGCTAGGCATGTCGTAAGCCGCGCCAAGTTTGTGCAGGTCGTGCACATTGGAAGTACGGGTAACGCTGGTGCCCATAGCATAGCGGTTGTTCTCCACTACGTAAAGGACGGGCAGTTTCCAAGTCATCGCCATATTGAAGGATTCGTGTAGCGACCCTTGGCGGGCCGCACCGTCGCCAAACATGGTCACGCAGATATTGTCGGTTTCTTTGTACTGCTCGGCGAAGGCAATACCGGTGCCGATCGGGATTTGTGCCCCTACGATACCGTTGCCGCCGAAGTAGCGGTTTTCCCGGGAGAAGAAGTGCATAGAGCCCCCTTTACCTTTTACGATACCGGTTTTTTTTCCGAACAACTCCGCCATACAGACATCCGTCGAGCAGCCGCGCCCAATAGCGGTGCCGTGCTGCCGGTAAGCCGTGACGAGCGCGTCTTCATCGCGGATAGCCGATTCCATGCCGGCGGTGACGGCTTCCTGCCCGATGTAAACGTGGCAGAAACCGCGGATTTTTTGCTGGCCGTACATCATCAGCGCCCGCTCTTCAAATTTGCGGATACGGAACATCAATTCGTACCATTGCAAGTACTGTTCTTTGCTGAATTTCGGCTTCTTGGCCCGCGGCTTGCGGGTTTTATTCTTTGTTGCTGTTGCCATACCTGGTCAATTGTTTTTTAAAGCTTGGTGTCGGTGTCTCCAAATTAACAACTACCTGCCCGGCTTGTTTGCCAGCACGCGTAGCTGTATATTTGTAGATATGCAAATATACCGAGAGGATAGGGTTTTACCAATTCTGCTTTTCTTTTATCCGCCACGCCAAACCGAATGCGGTCTCCGGCGGTTGATCATAGCATGGGAACCAACAAAATTTGGCTGCAGGTAAGCCGTATAGTTCAACAGACGCGGGACAGCGTACAAGTCTTCTTTGTGGTGGAAAATGAGCAGCCCCTGACTTACAAAGCGGGGCAGTTTCTGACCCTGATCTTTCCGGATTTAGGCCTTTCGGAAATCCGGCGTTCTTATTCCATATCGTCTTCGCCTGCCGCGCAGGAGCCGCTTTCTATTTGCGTTAAGCGGACAGTCAACGGTAGTGTCTCCTCTTTCCTCACGCGCAAGCTGCAAGTTGGAGACGGGTTGCAGAGCCTGCCGCCGGCCGGGCAGTTTGTATTGCCCCCGGCGGATGCGGGTGGGGAGGATTTGGTGTTTATCGGTGGGGGAAGTGGCCTCACGCCTTTGTTTTCGCTTATCAAAGAAGCGTTGCTGCGTCAACCCCGGCGGCGCATCCATCTGATTTTGGCGAACCGTAACGAAGACCATATCCTCTTCCGGGAGGAGCTGCAAGCTTGGCAAAGGCGTTTTCCCGATCGCTTTCGGATCATCCACTGGCTGAGCGCGCCGCACGGGCGTTTGGACCTTGGCACTGGCGAAGGGCTGGATACGGTAGTCCGCCCTGGCCGGCTAAGCAATTTGGCGCTGGAAATGATGCTCCAACGAGAATTGGGCGAGGCGCTGCCCGACGCTCACGCTTTCCTCTGTGGCCCGCCCGGCCTGATGCTCAAAGCGGAGATGACCCTGCGTTTTATGGGGTTTTCGGAAAACCGTTTGCACAAGGAAGACTTTGTCATACACGAGCCTTTCCGCCCCGCGCCGGAGGGCTTGCCCGATAGCCTCGTCACCGTAAAAGGGGTAGGCCAGTTTAAGCTGAGTGCCGGGCAGTCTATACTGGAAGCGGCACTGGCTGCTGACGTGGAGCTGCCTTACAGCTGC
>JAAAOU010000258.1 GCA_009908745.1 Bacteroidota bacterium | reverse complement strand
GAGCTGGAGACTGGGGATTGGATAGAGATGGACGGGCAAAGCGGGAGGGTCGAAAAACTGAGCCGCGGCGCTTAATCCGCTGATGCCGCTTTTTGGCGAAAGCCCGGCAGGGAGACGCCTAGCCGTTTTAAGCTGCGCCGCACCCATACAAACCATAGTGCCACCAAAACTATGTAGACAATAGGGCTGAGAAAGTTGTAATAAACCGCGTCCTCCAGCTCGCCGTGGTGCAAGTGGGTGATGGCGCGTGTCATACCACAGCCATAACATTCAATATTGAGAAACAAGCGAGAAGGGCACACGATCACGCCATCCGGTCCGTCAAAGAAGGTGGAGGGCAATATCCAGAGCACGATGGGAAAGAGCAGTAGGGCTGCCAACCAAGCCCATTCCAGTTTTTTTCTTGAATCCGTCATAGGTAAAAAATGGGAGGTGCCCCTGCACATAGCAGAAGCACCCCTTTTGTTAGTTAAAGCTTACTGGGGATCAATAGTAATCCTTCATTTTCACCAGAGCGTGGATCAGGCCCGGCAACCAGCAAAGGAAAGTCAACACCAAATTGACAATCCAGTCGCTGCCGTCCCAGTCGGAGAGCAAGCCCATAGCCAGCCAGCCAAAACCGAGGATAGCCAGCAGGACGTACAACCCTTTCGAGAGGTCTTCGTCGCGCTTCAGTTGTCTCTTGACGATCTTCTGGGCGGCTTTGAGCTTGATCGCATTCTTCAGCCCCAGACGCTCACCGGTCATCTCGCGGTACTGCTTTGGGGTAAGGGTAAGAAAGCGCTCTAGGCTCAGTGCAGTGGCAGCCCCGGGAAGGGTTTTTACTTCTTCGACGCCATCCATCTGCTTAGCCCAGTCTCCGTAGTCAACTGCGGCTTGGCTTGTCACCGCACAGAGTGCGAAAGCAAGCAGAAATAGAAGTTTTTTCATAATAGTGTTTTAAGTGAATTGAATAATTCCGGCATTAAGATCGTAATTTTTGGGAATTATGCCATCCATCAGGCGCATTCTTTGCTATTTTTATCAGGCTTTTAAACCGGGGCGGAGGTTTTCGCAGCCCGTATTTGACCATACCACCAATTCCCCCTACTTTTGAGCGCAATAAGCGTTTTGCCTATGAATTTCCCGCTGCGTATTGCCCGCCGCTACTTACTGGCCAAGAAGTCGACCAATGCCATCAACTTGATAACGGGCATTGCCGTGCTGGGTATCGCGGTAGGCTCGGCAGCGCTCATTCTGGTATTATCGGTCTTTAATGGCTTTGAGGACTTGATCGCTAGCATGTACAGCAACTTCAACCCGGACGTCAAGGTGATCCCTGCCCGAGGCAAGACCTTCGAGGCGGATAGTGCCATGCTGGAAGAGTTGCTGGCCTTGGAGGAAGTGGAGGCCGTGTCGCATACCCTGGAGGAAGTGGCTTTCTTCGAATACAAAAACAACCAAGACTTTGGCCGGCTGAAAGGCGTAGACCAGCAGTTCCGCCAAGTGGTCGGTATAGACTCGACGGTGCGGGAAGGCGACTACCGCTTTGAGGACCGCGGGCGTACGCTGGCTATCCTCGGGCGGGGCATGCGCAACAAATTAGCCGTCAACGTGGGGGATGAATTCACCGAGCTAGCGGTCTACATGCCGCGCCGGGAACAGCGCCAAGGCTTCTTGGGGGCACAGCTGCAGCCATTCCGCCGCCGCTACCTCTATCCTGGCGGCACCTTTGTGATACAGCAGGAATTTGACAATGAATATGTGCTTGCGCCGATCGGTTTTGTGCGGGAGCTTATGGCGGCCGCCCCGAACGAGGTGAGCGCATTGGAGATACGGATCACCGAAGGGCTGGATACCCGTAAGGTTACGCCCAAGATCGCCGCGCTGCTCGGCCCCGAGTTTGAGGTGGAAGACCGCTACCAGCAGGAGGCCTCTTTTTTGCGCTTGATGCAAATCGAAAAATGGCTGAGCTACGCCATCGCCAGCCTGATGCTACTGCTCGTCGCCTTCAACATGATTGGCGCCTTGTGGATGGTGGTGTTGGAAAAGCAAAAAGACATCTCCATACTCAAATCCATGGGGGCACTGAACACCACTATCCGGAATATCTTCCTCTACGAAGGCGTACTGCTCAGCTTGCTGGGCTTGGCCATCGGGCTGGTGCTGGCCATCGGGCTGTATATTGCCCAAAAGACGGTAGGCATCGTCACTGTACCCGGCAATTTTATCGTCAGTGCCTACCCGATCAGTATGCGGGCGGTGGACGTGCTGGTGGTCGCCGCGACGGTAGTGGTCATAGGATTTTTGGCTTCTCTGCCGCCAGCCCTGCGGGCCGTGCGCGTGCCGACTATCATACGCGAGGAGTAATACCGTTTTTGCCAAGCATTGACAAATGCTGCTTCCGTTTTGCGCCGATAAATGCTTACCTTTTGCGCGCAAAGTTATGAATATGAAGCAACTTCTACTTTTGATCCCCTTCCTGTTGGGCAGCTCCCTTTTTGCCCAGGAGCCCCACCATCGTTTACGCCTTGACTTGGAGCAGCATAGCTTGAAAGAAATAGCCCGGCTGGGCTTGGGGCTCGACCACGGGCAGCATGTTCCCGGCGAGTACTTGGTCAGCGATTTTCCAGCATCGGCCCTGCCCAAACTACGGGCAGCCGGGGTCCCTTACCAAATTGTCATCCCCGATGTGGGCGACTGGTACGGCCGGCAGAATGAGCAGGCGGCCTTCCGCAGTGATGGCTGTAATACCGAAGACTACCCCTACCCCCGCCCGGCCAATTACCGCGACGGCAGCATGGGGGGCTACTTCACCTACGCCGAAATGCTGTCTGAGCTGGAGCAGATGGCGGAGATGTACCCTGAGCTGATTACCGCGCCCGCAACCATTGGCGACTTTACCAGCGAGCGGGGCAATCCGGTATATTGGCTACGGGTATCGGACCAAGCGCAGGCCGACGAGGCAGAGCCAGAGGTGCTCTACACCGCCTTGCACCATGCCCGCGAGCCTAACAGCTTGTCGCAAATGATCTTTTTCCTGTGGTACTTGCTGGAAAACTATGGGACTGACCCGGAAGTCACCTACCTGCTGGATGAAACCGAGCTGTACTTCATCCCGTGCATCAACCCAGACGGCTATATTTTCAACGAAGAAAACAACCCCAACGGCGGCGGCATGTGGCGTAAGAACTTAGCGGAAATCAGCGGCGTCCCTTTTGGCGTTGACCTGAACCGCAACTACGGCTACGAATGGGGCTTCGACGACTTTGGCTCTTCCAGCGAGCCCAACAGCCCGGTCTACCGCGGGCCCGAGCCCTTTTCGGAGCCCGAGACGCAGGCCGTGAAATACCTGTGCGAACAGCATGAATTCCAGATCGTCCTCAACTACCACACCCACGGCAATTTGCTGATCCACCCTTGGGGCTACAACGATCAGCCGACCGGGGAAGACCCGATTTTCAAAGGGCTGGCCAGCGTTATGACGGCGCAGAACAGCTTTAGGGTGGGCACGGCGACCGAGACCGTGGGCTATATCGTCAATGGCCCCAGTGACGACTGGATGTACGGCGAGATGGAAAGCAAACCCAAGGCCTACGCTTACACGCCAGAAGTGGGCAACAGCTTTTGGCCGGCAGCCAGCCAGATTGAGAACCTCAACAAGTCCTGCGTTTGGCAAAACCTCGCGGCCGCTCACTTGCTGCACCACTATGTGCAAATTGCCGATTACCCACGGGAGCGGCTCACCCAGCAGCAAGGGTCGCTGGAACTACAGCTGCAGCGCTTCGGCCTGGGCGCGGGCAGCGTGACGGTGGAGGCGGAGGCGGTAAGCCCGCATGTGGCCCTCACCGCAAACGCGCAGAGCTATCAATTGGACCTGCTGGAACAAGCGGCCTACAGCTTCAATTACCAAATATCACCGGGCGAGGAACTCGTTGTCCCCATCCGGGTCGCTGTCCATATCGACAACGGCACTTACGTAAAAACCGACACCCTAGCGTGGGAATACCTCAACGGCCAACTCACCAGTTTGAGTGCGGACTCCGCATTCACGGACGAGGCGTGGCAGAACATTAGCGGCTGGGGCCTGACTTCCGAGTACTTCACCAGTGCCCCCACCTCTTGGACCGACAGCCCAAATGGCGAATACAGCGCGAACGCGGCGAGTGTGATTATCAGCGTCGAGCCGGTGACACTGACTGGAGCAGAACAGTATTTGCTACAGTACAATGCCCGCTGGGCCTTGGAGGAAGATTTTGATTTTGTGCAAATCCAGGTATCTACCAATGGCGCTAACTGGCAGCCCCTCTGCGGACGCTACACGGAAATGGGCAACGGCACCACCCTACCCGCATCGCCGCTGTACACCGGCATACAAGAAGACTGGGTGCGGGAAGAGATCGACCTGAGCGAATACGCCGGGGAAAGCGTGTACTTCCAGTTTTGGCTGCAAGCCGATCAATTTGTAGAGCTGGATGGCTTCTACTTTGACGATTTCAACGTTTTGGGGTTGACCGCTTTGCCCACCGCCGAGGAGTCGGTAGCGGTGCCGGGCCAACAGCTGCGGGTTTACCCCAACCCTACGACGGATTGGCTGTTTGCCGAAACGCCCGCTCAGGCAGCAGCGGCGGTACAGGAACTGCAATTGCTGAATAGCCTGGGGCAAGTGGTCGCCCGGCAACGGGACCGCGCACCGGCCGGCATCAAGTGGCAACAGCCCACCGCTAGCTTACCCAACGGCGTTTACTTCCTGCGCTACTTGGTGGACGGGCAGGTACAGGCCGTGGAAAGGGTAGTCAAATAGCGCGTGGTTTTTACCTATTTTTGCGGCAAAGCAATACACGCATGAAGGACATACAGGCTCTGCTCCAGTTGCTCGACTTGGAGCCCATAGAAGAAAACATATTCCGCGGCCAAAGCGCCAGTGTAGGCAGTAAGCGGGTATTCGGCGGACAGGTATTGTCCCAAGCCTTGCATTCGGCCATCCGCACGGTGCCGGAAGACCGCTTGGTGCATTCGCTGCACGCCTACTTCATCCTGCCGGGGGATGTGTCCCTGCCGATCATCTTCGAGGTGGACCGCATCCGCGACGGGGGCAGCTTTACCACCCGCCGCATCAAGGCGATACAGAAGGGGCGGGCGATTTTCAACATGTCGGCCTCTTTCCAGAAGCAGCAGGACGGCTTTGACCATCAACTCAGCATGCCCAATGTGCAGCCGCCGGACGGCCTGATGAGCTGGGACGATCTGGTGGAAAAAATGGGTGACCAACTCCCGGAGGGCATCCGCCGGTTTCTGGAAATTTCCCACCCCATCGAGTTCCGCCCCGTGGAGCGCGTGCACCCTATGCTGAGTGGCAAGCAGCAGCCCATCCGCCACGTATGGATGAGGTCGAAAGGGAAGATGATGGATAACGTGACCGCCCACCAAGCGGTACTGGCTTACGCTTCCGACTACAACCTGCTGACCACCGCCCTTTTGCCCCACGGCGATCAGGTAGCGAAGACCAAGATTCAGATGGCCAGCCTCGACCATGCCATGTGGTTCCACCGCCCTTTCCGTGCCGATGAGTGGCTGCTCTACGCCATCGACAGCCCGAGTGGCTCGAATGCGCGGGGCTTTACGCGGGGTAGTATTTTCAACCAAGCGGGGCAGCTGGTGGCTTCGGTGGTGCAGGAGGGGTTGATCCGGCCGGTGGAGGAGTGATTTTGTGTTTTAAAAGTTGTGTATGGACTTTGGGTTATTCCGGTCGGAAGGCATTATTCAGGTTTCTCCACCGCCCCCAGCGCAATCCTCCGCCGGATGATGGGCTCTGCCCCTTCGACATCCTCCTCATACGCCAGTCTGATGATAGCTATGAGGGAAGAGGTCCCCGTTGGCGGCAACTCGGCAGCACGGAGCCGCAGAGCGGGATAATCGTCGAAGCCTTCCTCAAAGAACGCTAGCTCATACGCCCCTAGGTCTACGGGTTTTCCCCGTTCGTTGGTAAAACGCAGTGTACTGCTTTCCAAATCAATCGCCGGCAGGGAGTCCGGCCAGGGGAAGGAGGCGACTAATCGGTAGCCTGCTCGATTGGGTTCCATGTAAAGGCCGAGCTGCGTGAGCGGGGGCGTGCGCAGCAGACTGTCTGTGGCCTGCGGAAGCGGACCGCCCTGCATACTGAGGCTGAAATGATCCTCAAAAGGTAGGCGGTGGACAACAGGATGGCGGTACGTTACACTGAGCCGGGCTTGATAGGGCAAATCTTCTTTTTGCACCTGCACTAGATTATCGTAAGACTGGACCGGGCAGGGCAGGGCCATAGGGTTGAGTATTTCGATGCGCTCCAGTTTCAGCGCGGTCTCGGCCCGGATGAGGTCGTAGTCGCCGCTGCCGCAACTACCGCCGCCGCCTATGGTCCAACGGACTGCCGTTCCCGCTATCGTTTGCTGGGCCCCCTCCCGCAGCTCAGCGGACAGGGTGTCGGTAATCAGAGAATCGGTGTGCTCCAGCAGGGTGATATAGCCCTTTGCCGTAAGGCGGCTCGCCTGCACAGGTAAGGCATAGGCTTTGGTATGGAAAGTAGCGAGCGCTTTGCGGTTCCTGAAAAAAGGAAGGTCCAGGTGGCGGAAGGTACGGCTAGTACCCCGGTAGGTGCCACGCCGCGCCAGCGATTGCAGATAGGCTTGGCGTTCTTGCACCAGGGTGTCCTGCAGTTGCAGGTAGTCCTTTCCCGCGTTGTCCGTCAGGCTTTCCAGGCGAGAGCGTTCCAAGTCAATATCCAGCTCTCGGTAGCTAAGCTCCCGGGCCAGGCCGCGCCATTTTACAACATGGGTCAGGGTAACCCCCTCGCTGAAGAAATCCGCCCGGCGGGCGTTAAGCTCCGCCGAGAGGGGTTGGGTGTGAAACCCATGCGCCGTATCCGGAGCGATGGTGTCAGGCATTGTGCCTGTGTAAGCGGACAAGCTGCCCGCAGCGAACTGCGCTTTACCTATTTTGGCTGACCCGGCTATCAGCACAGCAGCTGGGAAAAGCAGGCCAATAAAGAGCAGGCTTTGGGATGATCGTGCAGTGATTGATCTCATAGAAAATGAATATAAAAAATTCAAGTGAATCAGAGCCGCCTGGCTTATCGTTTAGCAGGGCAATACTGTCTGTTTTCTCTTCTTCCTACTCCGCCTCAACGGTCGCATCCAACAGCAACTCTGCCCCCCAGCCATACGTCAGCCCCAAAACGATCAGCATCATGGTCATAAACAGCAGCGGGCTAAAAAGTTTCCATCCGCCCCGCGGCCGGAAAGTAGGGATGTGCATCCACCAGGCGTACCCTACAAACACCAAGATGAATATCGAATTTACGACAACGCTTTCTTTGCTGGCCGGTAAAGCCACCTGCGCAAGGTTAAACCCTAAGTTAAACAGCAACAGCTGCCCCATATAGTACACACTCACCACTAAATGCTCCGTGTAGTTATAGCCCGCCCGCCGGTATACCAAGCGGCTGATGAAGGCCAAGAATGGTATAGACAGCAGGATGAAAGTCAGGGCAAGAGGCCGCAGCTGCCTTGCTACTTCTTCTTCCTCTATGCCAGGCTCACTGTGGCTGATAAAGCCGAGCGCAAAATCTTCGTGGAAATAGCGAACCTCCCCCTTTGACAGCAGAATCGCCAGACCATACAGGCTCGCGATAAAAAACAGGTAGGCTATTGGCATCAGATAGCGCTTCCGTACGCCTTGGATATAGCCCCGGCACACCTTACCCGGCGCGTAGCATAGCTGCCCGATGGTGCGCCAGATGCCGGTGTCTACGTTGAAAACCGTTTGGCCAAGCTGCGCGAGCAGGGATCGGAACGTCAGCCGCTGACGGACAATTTTGGCGCCGCAGTGGTGACAGTATTGCCCTTCTACGATAACCGGGCGTTGGCAGTTGAGGCAGGTTTGCATGTTGGTGCGCTGGTTTGATGTGCAAAATACGAGTTTGTACTGTTTTTGTAGCGCTACCCATCCCAAAGGGATCCATTAGTTAATTTTTCAGGCTAAAAACTTAATTAAAACCATCTTCAGTTAAGTTTTAAGGCACTTTCCTTAATTAAAAAACTTGAAAATTAAGTTTTAGGGGCCAAACCTTAACTTTGGAGGGGTGAATAACCCAACTCCCCAACGACAGGCGTGCGAAGATGTATGCCTTTAAGGAGTACCTGGACTTGTTCAAAGGGGAAGGCCGGTAAAGAATGTTCGTACTTTCCCACTGCTAGGATAGCATGAGCAAAAATCAAACCCATTTGTTATTTGTCAAAGACTAAACAACAACCGCCATATTCTTTGGTGCCTGACGGTGCGCAATAACATTTGATGGCCCGATGGTTGACAAAACAGCACATTATGACTAAGGAAAAGGACTACACTCAGCTAACGCTGGAAGAACTAATCGCGGAGGAGAAAAAAATCAAAAGGCAGGACATTATGGGTTCTGTATTCGTAGGCTTTTTGGTTGGGGTCATGCTATTCGGCCTTATCATGAATGGTTTTGGCTTGCTCTACACGGCTATACCGCTGCTTATCATCGCCGCTGTGGCGAAAAATGGGCAAACGATCAAAGCGAAGCTGAAAGAGTTGCGGGAGGAGATTGATGGGCGTGGTGGGGCGTAAACGTAGAGGGCTTTCTTTAAACATATGAGATACCGGCTTTCCTCCTTTTCAATAGCCAGCCATTTGCCCTTGAAGGCATCGATAAAGCCAATTTTGTTGATAACCTTTTGGGTGGTGGCGAAGTCGAATCGGAGCTCTTTATCCATGTTGTACCCGGACAGCACATAAACAAATAAATTGAATTTTCATGTTTTACAGTCGCTTTTCTGTACATTGCAAGCATGATACGACGTGACACACTCTGGAAGGGCATCATCGAGGACCTAGCGGAAGACTTTCTGCATTTCTTCTTCCCCGCATACATCGACAAGATAGACCTTGATCGAGAGCTGGAGTTTTTGGATAAAGACCTAGAGCAGATCATGCCGGAGGCGGATACCAAACGGCGGCATGCGGATAAGCTGTTCAAAGCCTGGCTGAAAAACGGGCAGGAACAATGGTTTTTGGTGCATGTGGAAGTGCAGGGCTATCCGGACAGTCAGTTTGCCTACCGGATGTTTCAGTACTATTACCGTATTCTGGACCGCTACAACAAGCCGGTCACCGCTGTGGCCATTTACACGGATACTAACCGTTACTACCACGCCAAAGCTTACCACAATGACTTTATGGGTACGGAACTTATCTACCGCTTTCAATCGTTTTCCTTGATAGACTACAGTGCAGAAGAATTGCGGGCTTTTGGAAACTCCTTCGGTTTCGCCCTAGAAGCCGCCCGCAACGCACTGTACCCGGGCAGCAAGAATGACGAGCAGCTGCTGGTCAGCAAATTGGATATGATGCGCCACTTACTATCAAGCGGGCTGAGCAAGGCAAAAATCCGGCGGCTGTATAATTTTATCACCACTTACGTATCCTTTCAAAATTTAGAGAATAAGCTTAAATTTGAAGAGGAAGTACGCAAAATCACAAAATCCAGAGAAGCTATGGGACTGGAAGAAGCTATTTTAAAGGAAGTCCGGGAGCAAGGCATGGAAAAAGGCATTGATCAGGAAAAACACCAAGCTATTATCCGAGGGTATCAAAATGGTGTTGACTTGGAATTGATTGCCAAAGTAGTGGACCTGCCATTAGAACAAGTCGAGCGTATTATCGCGTCCTACACAGGGGAAGATGCGACAAACTAATCTCAGAATAGGATTAGAAGAAGTTATCTCAAATACTAACCCCTGCTTGGCAGCAGAAGACATATCCCACCAGCCGCAACCGCGACCTTGGCGAAAAGCTTCAGGGCTGCAAGTCCATAGCCGGTCTGGACCATATCCTGCACATCGAGCAGGCGCAGCCTTTTGTCACCTTACTTGAGCGTACCTCTGGCACCCACCGCTGGAAGAGCACGGACTACGATCACGAGGAGCAGCGCCTGGAGATGGGGGCGGTACGGTTTCGGGTTGAGGGATTCTTAGGTGGAGGTGTGAGATGTTCTAAAACGAGAACAACCTTCCCCTCAGGTACCCGCCGCTCCCGAATGTCGATGTATTCGCCCGTACGGGCAGGACAAACCTCGCGCTTGCCTATGCACGCTCGTACCGGCATACGATGGCGGCACAACTTTGGCAAAAGGCGGGCAGGCACCGGGCCCGGACGGGGTTCGGTTCGGGTATCGTTAAATAAAATACGAGCCGATTAACGCAGAATAATTTAACTTTGAAGAAAGCAGGAACGATGATAGTGAAAGACGCCATCAATGTAGATCATGAACAGTTGCTAATCTAACAGCGCTCACCAAAAGCATGGAAGGGCTAGCGTGAACTGCGGGCCAGGCGGAAGCCGAGATAAGAGTTGCCGTTCGAAGGCAAACTCGACCGCAAAGCTGCTTCTAACTAAGCACTAAACGCCCAAGTTTCAGTCTGAGAGAGAAAAATGGCGGCGAACTAAAAACCTACGCAAACCGCCGCCGCCGCAACGCTACCGTATACCCTTCCCCGCCCGTACGGATATCGATCTCTGCATCAATGCGGGCGGCGCGCATACGCAGGTTGGACAGCCCCTGCCCGGTTTTCTTCTTGCGGCGGCGATGCAGCGGGGGGGCAGAAGCATCGGGTTTGCCGTGCTCGTGCTGTGGCACATGGTCGGCACTTGCTTTTTCGGTAACGGCAGCGCCGTTGTCCGCGATGGACATATGGAACTCGCTGCCGTCGTTTTCGAGTTGGATTTGCACCTTGGTGGCGCGGGAGTGCTTAGCGATGTTGTTGACCGCTTCTTTGAAGATGAAGTACAGGTTTTGACGCAAGGTGACCGGTATTTTGCGTTTGAGGTCAATGCCATCGTCTACCTTAAGTTCGTAGGCGACATCGAGGGGCGACAGCATTTCGTCGGCGTGCTCGCGCATACGGATAATGAGCTCTTCCACGCGGTCCTTGCGGGAGTCGATCGACCAGATAACGTCGCTCATTTTGGACATGGCTTTGCGGCTGACTTCGCCCATTTGCTGGATCCGGTCCAAGCTCTCCCGGTCTTTCACCGTCGTTTGCAGCATGTCCGTTTGCATGGCAATACCCGCCAGCAGGCCGCTGACTTCATCGTGCAGGTCACTAGAGAGCTTGGTGCGGATGCGCTCCATTTTTACACGCTGTTTCAATCGGAACAGGAAAATGCGGTAAACAATAAAAGAAATGAGGGCTAAGATCAGCCCCTTGAACCAAGTGGTCTGGTAATAGGCCGGCTCCACTACAATGGGGATACGCAGCGTTTCCGTGCTCCAGTTGCCGTTGGCGTCCGCCCCTTTGACCAGCAATTCGTAACTACCGATGGGCAGGTGGTTCAAACGCAGGCTGGCGTCGCTACTTTGGTAGGTCCATTTTTTGTCGTAGCCCGACAGTTTCGTTTTAAATTGATTGCGGCGGGGGCTGGTGTAAGCCGGGATGGTAAAATGGAAGTTGAAGTAGCTATCCTTGGGCCTCATCACGATTTCCTCCATATCGTTGAGGCCCGCCACTTGTACGATGGTGCTATCCAACCCGGTATTGTAGCGGGAGAACTTCGTAAGAATAGGCTGCGGCGTCTCGTCATCCAGCAGTAAATCCTCGGTTTTGAAGACATTCATGCCATTGACGCCGCCGAAGTAGAAATTCCCCAGGTGGTCGCGGTAATAAGAAAAGCGGTTGAATTCATCGTGGCTCAAGCCCTCTTTGCGGAAGAAGTTGTGGAAGGTCTCGTCCTCCCGATCGAAATAGGACAGGCCGTTGAAAGTACTGACCCAATAGTTGCCTTGCTCGTCGGGCACAAAGCCGCAGACCGTGTTGCTGACCAGCCCGTCTTGCTGATTGTAATGCTCAAAGCTTTCGGTAGCCGGGTCAAAGATATTGAAGCCGTTGGTGGTGCCCAGCCATAGCCGCCCCTGCGCGTCTTCGTGGATGGCATAGACTACGTTGCTCGCCAGCCCGTTGATTTTCCCGCGCTCTGCTATGTAGCTATCTACCGTACGCTCTTGCGGGTCGATGCGGTATAGCCCGTCTTCAGACCCGACCCAGAGAATCCCTTCCTGCGATTCCAGCACAAAGCGGGGGCTGGCATCCTTAAGCGGATTATGCCCTTCTTGGTCGCGGAAAACACTAAAACGCGCCGTGCGCGGGTCGAACTGTATCAATTGCCCCTTGGGCGTAGGCGGCTCGGCCGTCAGCCAAATCGTACCATCCCGCCCCAAGGTCAGCGAGCTGAACGTATAGGGGTAGGTGTAGGTCTGTACGGTATCGGTTGCGGGGTTGTAGCGGTGCAAGCGCCCGGTCCGGCCATCTAGGCAGGACGTCCCCCAGAGACACCCTGCTTTGTCCAGAAAAAGCCCGCGGCCGCAGGCCAGTTGCAGCGGTTGCCCGGTAGCCGCATCGATCATGCTTAGCGTATCCAAAATATTACTGTCTAAGCGCAGGCGGTACCAATGGTCTACTTCCCGCGCCATGTAGACGTTGCCCTGTTTGTCGCCGACGACACCCCGCATGACCGCCCCGCGCTGATCAGCGCCGATATCGCGCTCTGCCAGATAAGTTTGCACTCTAGATTGCCGGTTTTGCACAATTTTCAAGCCGGTGTCTATGCCTAAGATCAAATTTTTGAAAAAATCCCGGCTGTGTGCACTGACGATAAACTGGCTTTCCAACAGCAAGTAACTGAAGTCGTACTGCCTGCCGTCTGGCCGGATAGCGGTAAGTTGCTTCAAGGGGTAAAGCTCACCAGCACGTTGAGCGTTGCCCAGCAACAGGTTGCCCTTCGCGTCCTCCCAAAGGCGGGTATAGTATGCCCACCGGGGTAAATCCTCAGCGTACAGGAGTTCGCGCTCTTTGGGTAAGTAGTGGTACATGCCGGGTTGCCCGCGAAAGGCGAGCCATACTTTGCCGAGGCAGTCTTGATGCAGTATAGTCGTGGCCGCAGCCGTAGCAGCTGGTTTATAACCGATAAAATCGGCGGTTTGAAGTGCTTGCAGCCGATACCCCTCACCGGAAAAGTGCCGGGTCCCCTTTTCCCCATCGTGGATGAGGAAGCTGCCATCCGCTAAAGCCAACATTTTAATATTCGTGCTCGTTTCCTCGTGCTGCTCCGGTATAGCAAACAGCAGCTCGAATTGCCCTTCCCCTTGATAGCGGTAAACGTTAGTGGATTGATCGGCAATAGACAAGGCAAAAATCTCGCCAGCCCTGTTGGATACGATGGTTCGGGGGATACCTTCCACCCCTGTCTTGGGCAGCAACGGCACCGTTTCCCGCTGATGCGTCAACGGGTCGAAGATATCAAACAAAGCGTAGCTGCTACGGTATACAATTGCCAGCCGGTCGCCCGCCATTGGCAGCAGCTTCCGGATATTGGCGTCGGATATCTGATTGACATTATCAGGATGGTTGTCGAATACCACAAAGCCATACCCATCAAAGCGGTTCAGGCCATTGGGCGTAGACAGCCACAGCAAGCCATCTTTGCTCTCTGCGATATCCGTGACCATGCGGTCGGACAATCCGTCGTTTACGGAGTAATATTCAGTGGGCAGCCCGCTGCCCTGTGCAAATAGTAATGAAGCATTCAGCCACCCTATCAACAATATTATACCCCGCCCGAGTATCTTATTCACGAGCATTTGGTTTTAGTGACGTGTTTATAAACTGATGGTGAAGGAGGCTCTACCTATTGTTCGATTCGCAAAGTACGAAAACATCTACAGTTAAGCTATATTTCTCCGTCCATTTTCTTGCGGATGACTTCTGCCTTACTGTTGACGTGCAGTCTTTTATAGATTCTTTTGATGTGGTCCCGGACTGTTTCTACAGAGATCGAGAAGCGGTCGGCGATCATTTTGTAGCTCAGCCCCTCTACCAGCCCCTCCACGATCTGCAACTGCCGGTCGGTCAACCCTTCGGTAGCCGCCTTGCGTTTGGGGGGCGCAAAGTGGTCGACTACCTTGCGGGCGATGCTCGGCGACATGAAGGAGCCTCCGTTGTTGACGATCAGCACGGCTTCCCGGATTTGCTGCAGGGAAGAGCGCTTGATGAGGTAGGCATCCGCGCCGGCGTGCAGCGCTTTGAATATCTTGTCAGGGTCCTCGAAGGAGGTGAGCATGATGATATTGACCGCCTTCAAATCCCGCTTGAGCAAACGGATGCCCTCCAAGCCTGACATCCCCGGCAGCCCAATGTCGAGCAGTATGATGTCAAGCGGTTTGCCTTTGCCTTCGGGCAGGGCTTCCTCTACCCGGTCGCAGACGAACTGCAATTCGATATCCGGTTGTGTAGCGAAAAAGGCTTGCAGGTTTTCTTGAACAAGCGGCTCATCCTCGATGATTCCAAGTTTGATGGCAGACATATACGAAAGGTGCTTATTTTTGCCCCAATATAGGGAATTAACATATAACCCCTTCAATGTTCGCCGGCCTGATCGAGCCGGAATATTCTATTTGGGGATTTGAAATAAAATATCGAATTTAACGCTCTGATTTCATAAGATTTCACACTAGCATTGTTCAACCAATTTTAGAGCCTGTACGGCAGAATGGATTGCCAAGCTGCCAGGTTCTTTCTAAAATCATTCACATGTTGCGTTCAAAAATCGCCGGCATCGGTTCTTATGTGCCGGAAAAAGTAGTTACTAACGATGACCTTTCTAAAGTCATGGACACGAATGACGAGTGGATTCAAGAACGGACCGGCATCAAGGAACGCCGCTACGGCAAGAAACACGAAGAAACGACCACGACCATAGGCGCGCGCGCCGCCGAGATCGCCATCGAGCGGGCCGGCATACAGAAAGAAGACGTCGACTTTATCATATTCGCCACCCTCAGCCCGGACTATTACTTCCCCGGTTGCGGGGTGCTGCTACAGCGCGAGTTGGGCATTACCAAGACAGAAATCGGGGCGCTCGACATCCGCAACCAATGCTCCGGCTTCGTATACGGTTTGTCGGTAGCGGATCAGTTTGTGCGCAGCGGCATGTACAAAAACGTCTTGCTCGTGGGCTCGGAAATGCACTCTATGGGCTTGGATTTCACCACCCGCGGCCGTAATGTCACCGTCATCTTCGGCGATGGCGCCGGCGCGGTAGTCGTGCAACCCACCGAGGAGGAAAACGAGGGGGTGCTGACCACCTGCCTCCATTCCGACGGCACCTATGCTGAAAAGCTAGCGTTCCTCAACCCAGGCTCCCACGGCGGCTACCACGAGAAGTACACGGGGGAAGAAACAGACTATGGCTACTCGGACGCCGAGTACGGCGAGATTTTCCTCAATAAGCACATGGTGGAGAACGCACAAATCTATCCGCATATGGAAGGGCAGTTTGTCTTCAAGCTGGCGGTACAGAAATTCCCGGAGGTCATCAAGGAAGCCCTGGACAAAACCGGCCTAGGCGCTGAAGATATCGACATGTTCATCCCCCACCAGGCCAATCTGCGCATCAGCCAATTTGTGCAGAAACGCCTGGGCCTGAGCGACGATCAGGTCTGGAACAACATCCAAAAATACGGCAACACCACCGCCGCCTCCATCCCCGTTGCCCTCTGCGAAGCCGTGGAAAATGGAGCCGTCAAAAAAGGCGACTTGGTTTGCCTGGCAGCCTTTGGCAGCGGCTTTACTTGGGGTTCGGCCCTGCTGCGCTGGTAAACGCTTGTATTTTTTCTTATCTTGCCACGGTATGACTTTCCTCCTTTCTTTGTGAAAGCGACACCATACGAAGTTGTACACACTTTTTCATAGCACATTGTATTCGTCCCCGCTGCTCAACGGCGGGGATTTTTTTGTGGGAAAGCAATATTATAGCACTCCCCAGTGTTTTGAAAAACGAAGGAAAACGAATCACTTATGCAAAGACTATTGCTCGGCCTATTGCTGCTGTGCAGCCTCGATGCCTTGGCGCAGCGCCCCCCGGAGACGGAAGAAGAGTTTGAAGCCAACTACAACCGGCGCATTCAGCAGGAGCAGATCAACGGCGTATACATCCCCGCTGATATTGGGGACGCTTTCGCCCAGCTGCACCAACTCATCGACAAGGAACTCAAGCAAAAATTCAGGAAAGCGGACGAAGACGTGGCGGTGCGCAATCTGCACTTCAGCCTCGGCCGTTGGATCATATTGAACTGGGGCTTCTACGAGGGTTCCCGTTTATCGCACAGCTTAAAGCAAATGGGGCTCCGCCACCCTGACGATATGGCCAGCTTTATTATCCGGTCGTTCCACCGCAGCCTCAATAAAGTGCCAATCGACGCTAAGGCGCAAATTGAAGCCCTCAACCAAGCCCGGGAGGAAGCCCGCAAAGCCCGGCTGAAAAGCGGCAAAGTGCTGCAGGAGTGGACCAAGCCCGCGCCGGACTCTTTGCGGCAAAACCGCTAATTTTCAAAACCGCCAAACATTATTCCTAGGCTCCACATCGGGCAGCATGCCGTCGGGGTCTAACCTCAATTCAGCCACCGGCTTATCCAGTTGCAGGCGGGTGCTGAAGCGGCCTGCATTTGCCCAAATATCCACGGGGAAGCGGCGGGTTTCGGTACTGCCATCTTCGTAGGTGATGTCGAGCACTGCCGGCATAGGCATGCCCAGCCGGTTTTCCAAATCAATACGGAGCCGCCCCTGATCCGACTGGCTGGCGCTGCTGATGGACTGGTCCAGGTCGCCACTTTCGTAAAACCAGCCCTGCCAAAACCAGTCGAGTTGCTCCCCGCTGCCGTTTTCCATAGCCCGGAAGAAGTCTTCCGGCTGCGGGTGCTTGTACGCCCAATGCTCGATGTACGTGCGGAACGCATAGTCGAAGCGCTCTTTGCCAAGCACATATTCCCGCAGCAGGTACAGCGCGATGGCCGGCTTGAAGTAGACCACATCGCTGAAGCCTTCCTGTACGCGCCGGGGCGGTGTCATAACGGGGTCTAGGCCTGCCTCCATGAATCGGCGCATCATCATCTGCGGGTTGGAAATGTAGGAGTTGAAATCATCCCCGGTATAAGCTTCGGCCGCGTAGTAGCCCATAAAGGTCACAAAGCTCTCGTCCATCCAAGCGTGCTCGCGTTCGTTGCTGCCCACGATCATGGGGAACCAGTTGTGTGCCACCTCGTGGTCCAAGGTCACCCAGAGGCTATTGCCCTTCTTGCTGTAGCCCGTAAAGTGCAACCCAGGGTATTCCATGCCGCCTACCCCACCGGCCACGTTGGACAAGCTGCTGTAAGGGTAAGGGAACCACTGCTCAGAATAGTGCTCTAAAGAGCTTTTGGCGTAAGCCGTAGCTTGGTGCCACCCCTCATAACTTTCTATCGGGTAGAAGGACTGCACCAGAATGCGGCTACCATCCGGGCGTTTTGCCCCGGCGGCGTCCCAGGCAAAAGCGGGGGAACAGGCCCAAGCCACATCCCGGGTATTGTCCATTTGGTAGCGCCAAGTTACAGTCTCCTCTGAGGCCGGTAACGCTTGCCCAATTTCTTCCGGGGCAATAATAAACTGCGCGGTATCGCTTTCCACCGCGTTGTCCAGACGGCGCGCCAAGTCCCTGCCTAATACTTCTTTAGGGTTCTGTAGCGTACCGGAACCCGCCACCACAAAGCCGGCGGGTACGGTCACTGTATATTCAAAGTCACCGTACTCACAGTAAAACTCACCCGGCCCCAGATAGGGAAGGTTATTCCAGCCCGTTACGTCATCGAGCACCGCCATACGCGGGTACCACTGCGCAATTTCGTAAATCCAGCCTTGCTCGCTTGGCATGCGCCCCATGCGGTCGGCGCCTTCCTCCGGCACGGTGAAGGTGTAATTCATCGCAATTTCTACTTGCTTGCCCGGCGCAAGGGGGAGCTTGAGCCGCAGCTGCAGGCGCGTATCATCCTGTACGTCTTGCACCGGCTGGCCATCCACGGTGATACCGCCAACTTGCATACCGGGGGTCAGACTGCCATCGTGGCGGCTGCCCGCCGGGCTGACCGCTTCCCCGCGGCTGTCCGGGCGATACTTATTTTGTTCCAGTTGGAGCCAAAGGTAAGGTAGGGTGTAGGGGCTGTTGTTGGTATAGGTGACCTGGACGATACCGCTTACCAAGTGGTTGGCGGTGTCGAGGGTAGCCGTAATATCGTAATCGGCGCGGTTTTGCCAGTAATCCGGCCCGGGCAGGCCGATGGCCGTGCGGGTTTGGCTAATCAAAGTGAGAGGGATGCATAGCAACAACAGGCAAAAAAAGCGGTGGCTCATTTTTGGGAGGCAAGATACAGATTTTGAACGGACTACTTGTCCTCGTACCATTTATCGTCCTCAAAGGTATGCTCGCTCGATTCCTTGGCGCGCAGGATGACGACAGCCTGTACCAACAACAGGAAAGGCAAGACCATGACGCCCAGCCCGATCAGCCATTTGCTCGGATAGAGCAGCACGAGGGCAAGCGTCAGTAGCAGAATCACAAAGATCCAAACAACAGCGTTTTTGTAGTGCATTGCAGTAGTATTGTTAGGCGGCCAGCTTCGGGTCTTCCAGCTCGTTCATCACCCCCAGCCAGCTGCCGGCATTATATGTTTCCGTGAAACCGATGGTACGCAAAGACAGGACTACCAAGCCGGAGCGGTAGCCTTCCTCGCAGAAGAAAATCAGCGGCTTGGGCAGCTCCATGAGGTCATCTAGGTAATACAGGTGCATATCCCATGGGATATTTATGGAATCAGGTATATGGTTAAGGTCATACTCCTCGCGGGAGCGCACATCGATGAGGGTGCCTTGGTCAAAGTCTGTTATATCGCGGGTATACATAATTAGCTTTTTTAAACGAATAGGTTGAATACGTTAATATACTGCATTTTCACGCTGCAAACAATGAGTATTCTCACCCTTCTGGTATGATTACCCGCATTTATCCCTTCTTTTTCACCAAATACACCCCGCTGAGGATCAACCCCATACCTATAAAGTGGATCATTGAAATGTTTTCCCCATCCACAAAACCCCAGGAAACGGCCACTGCGGGCACCAAGTAGCTGATCATGGACGCAAAAACGGGGCTCGTGCGCTGCACCAGCTGGAAAAAGATAAGGGAAGCCAGTACCGTACCGAAAACACTGAGCAATGCGACGTACCCTAAGGCCTCCCAGGCGCCCGTTTGCAACTCAAGCTTGTGCAAAAAATCCGTCCGGAAAAGGTAGGCAAAAGCAGGTATACCCACTATGGTGAAAGAGGCGGCGCTGATGACCAAGGCTTTCATATCCCGCAGGAAAGTCCCTACGGTATTGGAGCTAATCGCGTAGCAAATACAGCCGACGATAACGAGCAGGCCGTACCAAGGATTGCCTTCCGCGCCCGCTTCCTTGCCCAGCAAGATGAGCATGGCAGCACCGGCCAGGCCGATTAGTACCCCCAGCAACTTGACCCAAGGCGCTTTGGCCCCAAACAGCAGTACCCCCAGCACCAACGTAAACAGCGGCACCAGCGAATTGAGCACGCCCGCCATCGAACTGCTGATCTCCGTCTGCGCAATCGCAAACATAAAGGCGGGGATGCCCGTGCCCGTCAGGCCCACGAGCAGCAAAAACCGCCAGCGCGACCAGTCGACCTGCCGAAACTGCCAAAGCAAAACGGGCAAAAAGCATATAGCGGAAATGGCCAGCCGCAGACAGGCCACCTGCGTGCTGGAGTAGACCACCAAGCTTTTTTTGATGAGGATGTAGGAACTGCCCCAAATCAGGCTGAGGGTAACGAGGATGATCCAGCTCACTAAGTCGGGTTCTTGCTCTTGTACAGCGGGCTTGGCGGCGGTCTTGCGGGTCGCGTTCAATCTAATTTATGTTTATGTGGTCAAACTGCATGGACAACCCGAAAAGGGAAAGAAAGTTGAGCACCGAGAAGTACGAGTGGGGATGAGAACACAGAATTGGCCAAAAGACGATTTTAAATAGCGTCCTCGAAATACACCATCATTGTTTCACCACTTTTTCACTCCAAAAAACCTTGTCTTGCCTGCCCTTCGGGTACAATTCTATATGGTACAAGCCAGCAGGGTGGTTCGTGATATCTACGGTCACAGGTCTTGCCCCAGAGGCTACTTTATGTTGGTCAATTATGCTGCCGTTTGGGCTGATGACAGCAAGCCACCCGCTCCTGAACGTTTCAGGGGCCTCAACGGTATACCGCCCATTGGAAGGGTTTGGGTAAACCTGCAAATCCCGGCGGTAAAAGACCAACTGCCCGAAGACGGAAGTGATGGTTGGGTCGCACTTCTCTTCCTCATCCACCCGGAAGCGGGGGAAAAGCGGCAAATTTGCTGAACCTGCATTTTGCGGCAACTGCAAACCATTCTGCACAAAGTTGCAGGCTGTGCCCAATTCATCAGGATTGTGGATGACATGGTATGTCCGGTTACCGTTCGTGCTGCAGATATATATCTTACAGTCCGGTGCTAAGGAGGCGACGTAAAAGGTATTGGGAAAGGGGTTTGAGGTGCCATCGTATACATCGATAAGGCGGATACCGCTATTCATGTCTTCCTCCCAGCTATCCACCTGAAAAAGGGAATCCCGAACCGCTACATACATAAAGCGGCTATTTGGAGACCACTCCACACTGCCGAAGCGAAAGGCGCTGTTGGGCATATCTTCGGCATCATCGAAGAGGGTCACTTTTTGGTGGTTGCTGATTTGCCCGGTCGACCGGTCAAAGTCGTATACATGGAGGTTTAAGAAATACTCATAGTAGGCCAACTTTGTCCCACCGGGGCTAATTCGCATCGTGCCACCACCTGATCTGTTATCCGCAAAATACACAGATGCATTTTGGCTGGGGAGCTGCTCTATACCCTCCTCGCTGACTCTATAAATCAAGAGAAGACTGTCTTCCTGTTTAGGTTGTAACAACCACCAGTCCTCGCCATTTGCAGTGTTTATCGCTTCCAGATTGCTTAGGGTTGTTCGCCCTTCATACAGCACAGAATCGTAATATACTACATCACCCATTACTCCGTCCAGTTGCATATCTACATAGCTATGCCGCAGCTCGAAGGTTATATCCTCGAACTGCCCGTTGTATTTCCAGGCTTTATGGAATATATAGAATCCATCTTCGTAAGCCGGGTCCGGAATTATTTTGATATTTTGGACACCTGGGTAGCCTAGTTCGCAGTCGCTCCAGCCAATGACCTCTCGGAATGCATCCCAGTTAAGGGTGTCACCGTTGGGCATGACTTCCTGGTCTCGGTTGATTACAGCACAGCCGTTGCTCCAAAAGAGCAGGTTGCCGTCTTTATCACATATTGATGCATTATTTGCAAATATCCCATAAGGTATGTCCAACTCGATCGGCCCACCATTATCTAAGCTCCAGTCATAAAGCAACCCTTGCGCAGGCAAATTACCGTCCCGGTTGATATCTATGAGCCAGGCGTAATCCTCTTTTTGAGCGTAGGTGCTAGTGTAAATAAAAAAGAAGAGTAAGAGTAGTGCGTATTTCATGATGTTTGGTTGTGAAGGCTAAGCCTGAATAGAGTACAAATTCACCGTGGGCATCATTCAGCGGTGATGTGTTTTAACACCTCTACGCTGCCATCGTGGTGAAATATCCGAATCAGATTAAGTCCGGTCAATCATATTCAGAACGATATTGATCATAGCGAAGCATTGCCTGTACCATTAGGATGTACTCTCTGCTGTTATGATCGTTGCTATCGATTACCTCTGAATAATAGGCGCACAATGCTTCTTCATCGTCCCAAAGAGGCATCCAATTCGGGCCTGGGGTACTGGCACAGGTGTAAGGGTTGTTGACTGGCTCACTAGTGAACCATCCTGAAATATTGGCGTCATTTGGCATGTGGAAAATAATCTCTCCATTTACGAAAAAACGTGAACCCAATGCAATATCGTCGCTTAAACCAATCCCTGTAAAGCACCCGCTCATCTCGCCTTGGTCGAGGTGGTAAGAACCATTGCTATTATTACAATGTATTCCATTATAGTAATCGTGGATTTTCGTACCCCTTAATTGCTCTACATTGACATCGCCATCAAGCCAGATGCCGGTCCTCGTGTTCTCGTATCCCCCTCCGCCAACGGCTTCAATATTCACCAAATTAACAGTACTCCCTGAAGAGGCGTGGACAGCGTGTAATGCGGAATGAATGTGCCCCTCATCAACCTCCAAATTACCACCGGCCTGGACTTCTATCCCATCCCACCTTATAGCTTCCGGACAATCGGTAAGCACTGCAGATGCCCCGGAGATTTCGACTTTCCCGCCATCCTGAATAATCAACTTTTTGTACTCTCCAAATTCAACCAGCGATTTAATTCTCAATACGCCACCATCAGAAACAATAATATCACCACCAAATCCGACCGGAGAGTTAAAAACCTCCAATATGGCTTGGGCTATGCACTCGAAGGGCTGCTTTTTGGGGGCGGCTTTTTGCAGTTGCAGGGCTTTGATTTGTTCTGCTGCGGGGAGTTTTTCTAGTTGTGCGTGGATGTAGGTTTTGCTTGGCATGGTGCTCTATTTTTGGTGTTCGTCCCATTTATCTTTCAGGAAACCCCGGTTCTTCTTCGCCCATTTGCGAACTTTTTTATGCTTTTTGGGCTTATTCCTCCCTTCAT
>JAAAOU010000356.1 GCA_009908745.1 Bacteroidota bacterium | reverse complement strand
GGTAGAACTCGTAGCCCTGGACGACGCCACCATCAAGTACTCTACCGTACAAAACTGGTACCCGGGCGACAAGGAAGGCAAAGGAGGAATCTACAACTTTGTGACCAAGCGGGGCTTGTGCAAAGGTGTAAACTCTAAAATTACCTGGACGCAAGTGGAAACGGGTTCCGCCGTGACCTGGAAATACCCGAGCTGCATACTGCTGGGCGACAATTCCGTAGGGGAATTCTACTCCGTAGCCGTGACCAACAACTACCAGCAAGCCGACACGGGCACCAAAATGACCCACATCGGCAAAAACACGCGTAGTACCATTATCTCCAAAGGTATCTCCGCAGGCTACAGCAACAACTCCTACCGCGGCTTGGTCAAAATTGGCAAAAAAGCAGAGAACGCGCACAACTTTTCCGTTTGCGACTCCCTGCTGATGGGCGATAAGTGTGGCGCACATACGTTCCCCTACTTAGAGGTGGAAAACAACTCCGCCAAGGTAGAGCACGAGGCAACGACCTCCAAAATCGGTGAAGACCAACTGTTTTACCTCATGCAGCGCGGCCTGGACGAGGAAAACGCCGTGAATACGATTGTCAATGGATTTGCCAAGGAAGTATTCAACGAACTGCCTATGGAGTTTGCCGTGGAAGCGCAAAAACTGCTGGCCATTAGCCTGGAAGGTAGCGTAGGGTAAAGCAAAAGTTGCCCCTCTTCCTATTCGCACAATCAAACCATTAACAGAACGATCAAAAATATCAAACCATAATGTTGACAATAAAGGACTTAAAAGTTTCGATTGAGGACAAAACCATCTTGAACGGTATCAACCTTGAGGTAAAGCCAGGTGAAGTACACGCCATCATGGGGCCAAACGGTTCCGGCAAAAGCACCCTCGCCAATGCGATCGCGGGCCGTGAAGACTATGAGGTGACTTCTGGCAGCATCGAATATAAAGGAGAAGACTTACTGGAAATGGAAGTAGATGAGCGTGCCCTTGCCGGTATTTTCATGGCGTTTCAATACCCTGTAGAAATCCCTGGGGTAAGCACGTCCAACTTCCTCAAAAGTGTCATCAACGCCAACCGAAAAGCCCGCGGCAAAGACGAGCTGAATGCCATGGAAATGCTCAAGTTCATCCGCGAGCGTATCAACCTGGTAGGCATGGACGAGAAGTTCCTGCGCCGCTCCCTAAACGAAGGCTTCTCCGGCGGCGAGAAAAAACGCAGCGAAATGCTGCAGATGGCACTGCTGGAGCCTGCTTTGGCCATATTGGACGAGACGGATTCTGGCCTTGATATCGACGCCCTGCGCATCGTTTCCGGAGCAGTGAACAAACTGCGTACGGAAGAGCGGTCTTTCGTCATCGTCACCCACTACCAGCGGCTGCTCGACTACATCAAGCCGGATTATGTGCATGTCCTGTTTGATGGAAGAAAAACAGAAGTTCCGCAACCTCTTCGATAAGACTGAAGCTGACAGTAAGCAGCCTGCCCACCCCCTCGACGAATACCGTCAACGGGCGATCGACCGGGCAGGGCAGCTGGATTTCCCTACCCGCCGCTGGGAAGAGTGGAAATACACGAGCGTCAACCGCCTGTTGCAGCCGGATTACGAAATCGGGCAACTGGTAGACGTCGACCCTAAAGTTGTCAATACCTTTATGCCGGAAGGGCTGGATGCCCACCTTATTGTATTTGTAAATGGGCGGTACAGCGAGCAACTCTCACGCGCCAAAGAACTACCTGCTGGCATGACAGTCATGCCGCTGCAGGAAGCTATGGACAGCGACCGCTTTGGCACCATTGCCCGCGAGCAGCTCGACCATATCATCGACGGTCAAGAGCATATCTTCACCGCCCTGAATATGGCATTCTCGCAGCACAGCTTGTTTTTGCACAGCGACAAAAATGTAGTATGCGAAAAGCCGATCTACATCCTGCACCTGTCTGCCAATGAGGAAACGCCAGTGCTCAACAGCCACATGAACATCGCTGTAGCGGAAACCGGCAGCCAATTTGCTTACATCGAAGGGCAGTTCGAAGCACCGGGCGCAGCAGGCACTTACTTCAATAACATTTTTAACCGCGTGGTCGTGAAAGCCAATGCCCACGTGCACCACTACTGCCTGCAGCAAGAAGGGGAAAACGGTTTCCTGATCAACAAGGTAGATGCTGAGCAAGACCGCGACAGCACTTTTTCTAACTATACCGTCGACCTCGGCGGGCGGCTAGTGCGCAACAACCTCGACACCCTGCACAAGGGGTCTAACCTCACGACCAATTACTACGGCATCTACTTCGGCAAAGAAAAACAGCATATCGACAACCATACGTTTATCGACCACGCTGTACCCCACTGCCAGAGCAACGAGATGTACAAAGGTATCGTTACCGACCGCGCAACCGGTGTATTCAACGGTAAGGTCATGGTGCGCAAAGACGCCCAGAAGACCAATGCTTTCCAGCAAAGCAGCAGCCTCGTTTTGTCTAATAAGGCACAAATGGACAGCAAGCCGCAACTGGAAATCTTCGCCGATGATGTAAAATGCAGCCACGGCGCTACCATCGGCCAGTTGGATGAAACAGCCGTGTTCTACCTGCGCAGCCGGGGATTGAGCGATGAGCAAGCGCGCGCCATGTTGCAGCACGCTTTCATCGCCGAGGTGCTCGACTACTTCCCGCACGACAGTGTACGGGACTACGCCGAGACACTAATTAACCAAAAATTTGAGCAGTAATTATCATGCAAGCAACCGCCCAAAAAGTGTTCGATATCGATAAAATCCGGCAGGATTTCCCCTTGCTGGAGCGGGAAATGAATGGCAAGCCCATCGTTTTCCTAGACAGCGCAGCTTCCAGCCAGAAGCCCAGCGCGGTCATCGATAAGCTGAACGACTACTACCGCCAAGGGCACGCCAATGTGCACCGCGGTGTCTACCAGCTTAGCCAAGAAGCAACCACGGCTTTTGAAGAAGCCCGGGAGCTGGTGCGCGAGTTTATCAATGCCCCCTCCAGCAAAGAATGCATTTTTGTGCGCGGTTGCACCGAAGGTATCAACTTGGTGGCTTCTTCCTACGGTCGCAAGTTCATCAACGAAGGGGATGCTGTCCTCATTACCGCTATGGAGCACCACAGCAATATCGTGCCTTGGCAGATGATTTGCGAAGAGCGCGGTGCCGAACTCCGCGTAGCTCCCGTAAACGATGAAGGGGAGTTGATGCTGGACGAGCTGTATGCCCTCATGGACGACAAGGTAAAAATCGTTTCCCTCAGCCACGTTTCCAATACGCTGGGTACGGTCAACCCGGTCAAAGCTATCATCCAAAAGGCGCACCAAAAAGGTATTCCCGTACTTGTGGACGGCGCGCAAGCCATTCCGCACACCCAAGTGGATATGCAGGAGCTGGATGCTGATTTCTACACCTTCTCCGGGCATAAAATGTTTGGTCCTACGGGTATAGGTGTGCTGTACGGCAAGGAAAAGTGGCTGGAGCAAATGCCGCCCTACCACGGTGGTGGCGAGATGATCAAGACGGTCACCTTCGAGAAAACGACTTACAACGAGCTACCGCATAAGTTTGAAGCGGGCACGCCAGACATCTCGGGTGTCATTGGGCTGGGTGAAGCCATCCAATACATCAAAGAAGTCGGTTACGACAACATCAGCCGGCACGAGCACGAATTGCTGGTCTACGCTACCGAACAGCTTTCGCAAATCGAGGGGCTGCGCATCATCGGCACAGCCAAGGACAAAGCCAGCGTGATTTCCTTCCTCGTCGATGACATTCACCCCTACGACCTCGGTGCCATACTGGATAAACTGGGTATTGCCGTCCGTACCGGGCACCACTGCACGCAACCGCTGATGGACCAATACGGCATACCGGGCACCGTACGGGCTAGCTTTGCCTTCTACAATAACCGGGCCGATATCGACCGGCTGGTAGAGGGAATTAATCGGGCATTAAAAATGCTCAGGTAAGGTTCGAAGTTGGAAATCGAAATTCGGAAGACTCTATGTCAATACCTATTCTACATAGGGATTAAGTTCAAACCAGCGTAGCGTCGCCAGGTCTAACCGCCTTTTAGTTTGAAGTTTAAGAAAAAGTAATCAGCATGGCTGAAATCAACAACATCCAAAACGAAATCATCGACGAGTTCGCTTTTTTCGGAGACTGGATGGAGAAGTACGAATACATCATCGACCTCGGGAAATCACTCCCGCTGATCGACGAGCAGTACAAAGACGAGGACCACCTCATCAAAGGCTGCCAAAGCCAAGTGTGGCTGCACGCCGACGAAGAAGAGGGGAAAGTCAAATTCACAGCCGACAGCGACGCGGTCATCACCAAAGGTATCATCGCCCTGCTCATCCGCGTGCTCTCCGGCCAAAAAGCAGAGGATATTGCCAAGTCGGATTTGTATTTCATCGACAAGATCGGGCTGAAAGAGCACCTCTCCCCCACCCGATCCAATGGCTTGGTGAGCATGGTCAAGCAAATGAAAATGTACGGCTTAGCGCTAAACGCCAAAAGCTAACTACTATGGACAAAACAGCAATGGAACAGCAGATTATCGAAGCCATCAAAACGGTGTACGACCCGGAAATCCCGGTCGACATCTACGAGCTAGGCTTAATTTACAATATCGACATCCAAGACAGCGGGCTAGTCAACCTCCGCATGACCCTTACTACCCCTATGTGCCCGGTAGCTGATTCCCTACCGATGGAGGTGCAAGAAAAAATAGCTACCGTAGAAGGGGTCAAGGATGTAGAATTGGAGGTCGTCTACGATCCCCCCTGGAATAAGGAGATGATGAGCGAGGAAGCCCGCTTTGCCCTAGATATGTTCTAACCTTACAACTTTTCAACCTTTTTCCACCCGCCGAAGCCCAAAAGGGCGAAGGAGGGTCAACCCTACAACCTTAAAACCTTAAAACTTTTCAACCTTACAACCTTAAAACTTTTCAACCCTACAACCTTTCAACTCAAAATGAAAATCTCCGCCCAAGACGAATACGGCCTACGCATCCTCCTCCGCATCGCCCGCGCCGAGGGGGAAGAGGGGCTCAGCATACCACAAATCAGCGAACAAGAAGGCATGTCCGCCAGCTATGTGGGCAAATTGACCCGGGCGCTGCGCATGGCGGGCTTCATCGAGAGCAACCGCGGTCAAAAAGGCGGATACGTGCTGGCCAAATCCCCCGCAGCAATCAATATCGGGGAAGTCCTGCGCTCACTCGGTGGCGCGTTGTTTGACGAAGGGTTCTGCAATAAGCATTCCGCCGGCTTTAAAATCTGCACCAATTCCGTAGACTGCTCCGTGCGCTCCCTTTGGCGGGTCGTACAGCAAGCGCTCGACCACATACTCAGCCAAGTTACGCTGGAAGACCTCATGGGATCGGAAACGCATTCCAACGAAGCACTAGAGAAAATACTGCAGCAAATGCAGCTGCAAGAACCGGCTTGACAGTACCTCCGAAAGTCCGTATCTTGCTTTGCAAAAACAATGCCTTCTCCCTTTCCCGGCATGGATCCTTACCTAGAAGGTGCGCTCTGGCCAGATGTACACCACTCTCTTTCCTACGGCATACGCCGCCATATCGTCCCCAAACTCCCCGAACGCTACACCGCCCACATTGAAGTAGCCGTATTATTAGACGAGCAGCCCGAACATGAAATCGGCATTATGTACCCCGATGTGGAAATCTTGCGGCAAAACAAAGCAAAAGAGCCACCCGGCGATTATACCACGCCCGCTACTTTGCAATTGGCAGAAATTAAGCCCGTAGAAGTCCGTGTCTCTTCGGTCACCATCCGTGACGCCCGTAGTCAGCAGCTCATCACCGCTATCGAAATCCTCTCGCCCGTCAACAAACGGGGCAAAGGCGCTGAGCAATACCAACGGAAACGCCAAGAATTAAAAAATAAGGGTGTACACCTGCTAGAAATCGACCTGCTGCGGCGCGGCCAGCGGGCAGTACGCTCTGCCAACCTGCCTAAGTGCGATTACTTGATCAGCTTATGCCGCGGGCAAACGGAGCACACCGACTTGTGGTTATTGCAATTAAAAGAAGAGCTGCCGGTTTTGCCGGTACCGTTGAAAGCCCCGGACGATGACCTTGCCTTGCCACTCGGGCAAATCTTGAACCAAATCTACGAAGAAGCGGGCTACGACAACAGCATCGATTGCCAACAGCCGCCGCCACCGCCCGTGCTCAGCGAAGAAGATGCAAAATGGGTGAAAAAGATTATATATTCGGCGGGATAATGTTCTTGAAATGCCCGTTCATCTGCGCCCGCTTCCGCAAATTTTCCATTTCCCGCACCATAGGCAACATTTTCTCCAAATGCTCGCGCATGTACTGCTGACGCGATTCCTCGTCCGGTATACACAAGAACTGATACTCCTGCTGCAGGGAAAAGCCAACGTGGTGGGCTGAGTCAAATGTCCGGAATTCCGCCGGGTTGCCAGGCACCTCTTTGTCGATGCTCAATAGTGCGAAAAGCTCTTCTATCAATTCCAGAATAGCGATGTTCATCGTGACGTCCCCCAAGGCGTTGTCATACGGCAAGCGTTCAATCTCCGCGCCAGCGTAGAGCTTGTCCGGCGCTTTTCGGAAAAACTGCTTGACTTTGAATGGCTTCAAGCCGCGCGTTTTAACGTCAGATTCCCCGCTCGGGTAGCGCTTTTCCACGGAAACCAGCTCTACTTCTGTACCCACATCCATGACTTTGCCATCAATATAGGCGGGAATGCCAAAGGTCGTGCCCTGCTCTTCGCACTCCTGCATCAACTGCCGGTATTTGGGCTCGAAGATGTGCAAATTCAAGGGTTCGCCGGGGAAAACCACTAGCTGCAGGGGAAACATCGGAAGTAATTGACTCATGGGAAAGCGTTGGTTTAATACTTTAGTCGCTACCCTTTGTAACAGCGAAGCCTAAAAGGAGTTGCGCAAACACTGCACACAAAACTCAAAATGTTACAAATCCTTTTTGTTATATTGTTGCTGATTTCCAAAAACCTGAAAGCTATGACACGTCACACTAGTATCCTTGCACTTACCGCCATCCTCTCCTTTACGATTTCAATGGTATTTACGGCTTGCAGCAGCCAAGAACGGCGCGCAAAGCCTATGCCGGAGAACGTACAGGCCTACGTTTACGGGTATACCGCCGGCACCATATCCCGCACCACGCCCATCCGCGTGCGCTTCGCCAGCAGTATAGCCGCTGCTGAGCAAATCGGACAGCCCGTCACCCAAAATATCTTGAAGTTTGAGCCTGCTCTCCAAGGGCAAACCGTGTGGGAAGACCCGCAAACCATCCGGTTTGAGCCCGAGGGCTACTTGCAATCCGGCACCGCTTATATCGCTACAGTCGACTTGCAGCCTTTATTCGACAACCTTCCAAGTGGCGCACAATCTTTTGAATTCGATTTCCGTACCCGCGACCAATTTATCGAGGTGGAAGTCGAAGGCCTGCACGCCCCCAACCCCAACGAACTGAGCCAACAAGAAATTAAAGGGATGTTGCAGACCGCGGACTTTGCGGAAACCGAAACCGTGGAAAAGGTATTGCAGGCGCAGCAGGACGGGCGCGAACTGCCCATACGCTGGAGCCACCAAGCTAACGGTATGCAACATGAATTCTACGTCCAAAAGGTAGACCGTGGAGAACAGGCTGGAGAAGTGCTGCTGGCTTGGGACGGCCAAGCGCTCAATCTGGCTCAAGAAGAAGAAATAACCGTCGAGGTGCCCGCCTTAGATGACTTCAAAGTAACCAATGTACAGACCTTAGCCGGGCAAGAACAGTGTATCAAAATCCATTTCTCCGACCCGCTGCTGAGTGAGCAGGACTTCTCGGGATTGGTTAGTATGGACAATTACAACGGCAGCTTCCGCTTCATCGCCGATGGAAACACCCTGAGGGCCTACCCCACCGGCCGCATCGTGGGTGAGCGCCGCTTGGTTATCCGGCAAAGCCTCAAAAACGTCAACCGCAACACCTTGCAAGACAACACCTTCTGGGACCTGCACATCAAAGACGTCAAGCCGCAAGTCCGTTTGGTCGGCAGCGGGGTGATCCTGCCTGCTTCCGACGGCTTGCTCTTCCCCTTTGAGGCGGTAAACCTGAACGCCGTAGAGGTGGAGGTTTTCAAAATTTACCACGACAACATCTTGCAGTTCCTGCAGCACAATCAGCTCGACGGCTCCAACAGCCTCCGGGAAGTGGGCCGGCTCGTCAAGCAGACCAAAGTCGACCTCAACCAGCTCAAACCTAATGCCAATACTGCCGAGTGGACCCGCTACGCCCTGCAGTTGGACGAGCTTGTACAAGAAGACCCCAAAGCGATTTACCAAATCCGTATCGGCTTCCGCCCTTCCTACTCCACCTACGCTTGCGGAGAAAATGCCATGTTACAATCCGCCGCTTTAGCAAACGATGGGTTAGAAACGGCACAGCCCGCAGGGGAGCTCAGCAGCTTCATGAACAACTGGTACGGATTCGGCGGCCGCTATCCTGGTTTTGAGTGGCAACACCGAGAGGACCCCTGCTACCCTGCTTACTACAACCCCCGGCGTTTCATCAAGCGCAACGTGATTGCCTCCAATATCGGGTTGATCGCCAAACGCGGCAAAAACGATGAGACGCGCGTCGTGGTATCAGACCTACGCACCGCACAACCTATAGAAGGTGCTACCATTGAATTCTACGACTACCAGCAACAACGGCTCGGCTCTACCACCTCGGATGCATCCGGCATGGCCCGGATAACACTCCCCCGGCCAGCTTTTGTCGCCTTGGCCCAAAAAGACGAGGAGCGCGGCTACCTGCGCATGCAAGATGGGGATGCGCTTTCCCTCAGCAAGTTTGACGTATCCGGCCAAGTTGCGGAGCGGGGCTTAAAAGGATTTTTCTACGGCGAACGCGGCGTATGGCGCCCCGGCGATTCCGTTTACCTCCATTTTGTGCTGGAAGACAAGCTTGGCAAACTGCCGCCCAACTACCCTATACGATTTGAACTGCGTGATCCGCGGGGGCAAATCCAACTACAACGCGCTACCGCCGAAAACAACCACTACGTTTACCCGCTGCATTTTGCTACCGCTGTGGACGATCCCACCGGCATCTGGCAAGCCGTCGTCAGAGCAGGCGGTGCCACTTTCCGTAAAAACCTGCGCGTGGAAACCGTCAAGCCGAACCGTATTAAAATCAACCTGGACTTCGGCCAAGACAAGCTGAGCCGGGAAGACGAGCCGCTCACGCCCAACTTAAACGCACAGTGGCTACACGGGGCACCTGCCTCTAACCTCAAAGCCAAAGTAGAAGCGGAACTGCAAGCTGCCCGCACCCGCTTTGAAGGCTACGACGGCTTTGAATTTGACGACCCCGCCCGGCCGCTTACCCCTACTACCCGCACCGTTTACGATGGTACGCTCGACCGCAAAGGCAATGCCGCCCTGAGCTTTCAGCTTTCCAGCCGCCGCGACCTCCCCGGCAAGCTCAATGCCGTATTCAAAACCCGGGTGTTCGAAAAAGGAGGCGACTTCAGCACCCGGCAGCAAAGTTTGCCCTATAACCCCTATACCGCTTACGCCGGCATACAAATCCCCCAAAACAAATACCAACGTAAGCGATTGGAGGTCGGCGAAACGGAAAACATCAGCTTCGCCGCAGTCAGCCAAGAAGGCCAGGGCATCCCCAACCGTAAACTGAGCGTCGGTTTATACCGCATCGAATGGCGTTGGTGGTGGGACCGGGGCAGCGACGATGTCTCCCGCTACAATACGGGCAAACACTACGGCGCCGAACAGCAAACCGTAGTGACTACCAATATGCAAGGCCGGGCCCAATGGAACCTGAAAGTGGATGACTGGGGCCGTTACCTCGTACGGGTTTGCGACACCGAAACCGGCCATTGCTCCGGAGACTATTTCTACGCGGGCTACCCTTGGTACGGTGAGGACGACAACTATCGCGAAGCCGCCGCTATGCTTTCCTTCACAGCGGACAAAACAGCCTATGAGGTCGGCGAGCAGGTGAGTATCCAATTACCCGATGGCAAAGCCGGCCGCATGCTGCTGAGTATAGAAACCGGCCAGGAAGTGATCGAAAGCTACTGGGTAGACACAAAAGATGGCGAAAACACTTTCAGCTTTGAAGCCACCCCGGATATGGCACCTACCGCTTACGTGCACTTGTCTATGATACAGCCCCACGCGCAGGCAGAAAACGACCTGCCTATACGCATATATGGCGTCATTCCCTTAAAAGTAGAAGACCCGGCTACCCGCTTGCAGCCGGTGGCCGATGTCCCCGACGAACTGAAACCCAAAGAAAACTTCCAAGTCAAAGTCTCCGAGCAGGACGGCCGCCCCATGACGTATACCTTGGCGGTGGTGGATGAAGGCCTGTTGGACCTGACCAACTTCGCTACGCCCAACCCTTGGGACCATTTCTACGCCCGGGAAGCACTCGGGGTGCGCACCTGGGATGTCTACGATGAAGTACTTGGTGCTTACGGCGGCCAATTGCAGCGCCTGCTTGGCATAGGCGGGGACGCGGCCGTGGTGAAAGAAGGCAAAAAAGAAGCCAACCGCTTCGAGCCGGTCGTGCTGCATCTAGGCCCCTTCCGCTTGAGCAAAGGCGAAACCGCGACGCACGAGTTAAACATGCCAAACTATGTGGGTGCCGTGCGGGTGATGGTCGTGGCGGCCGATGAAGGGGCGTATGGCAAAACGGATGTCAGCGTGCCCGTACGCCAGCCGCTGATGGTGCTGGGCACTTTGCCCCGTGTCCTAAGCCCCGGCGAATCCCTGGAGCTGCCCGTCAATGTATTCGCCATGAAGGATAAAGTCAAAAATGTAAGCGTCCGTCTCAAGGAGAGCAGCGGCTTGGTACAAATTGGCGAAAGCCGCCAGCAAATCCGTTTTGACGGCGTAGGCGACCAGTTGCTTACTTTCCCCGTGCAGGTGCGCGAACAGGTAGGCGTTGCCGAGTTCACCATAGTGGCGGAAGGAAACGGCGAGCGCGCCACGCAGTCCATCGAGATTGCAGTGCGCAACCCCAACCCCTTCGTGAGCAAAGTGGATGACAAAGTGCTGTCGGCAGGGGCCAGCCATACCTTCGACTACCAGCCTATCGGCATGCGCGGGACCAACGAAGTATTGCTGGAAGTATCTAGCATTCCGCCTATCGATTTAGGCCGGCGGTTAAAGTACTTGCTGCGCTACCCCTACGGCTGTTTGGAGCAGACGCTTTCTGGCGCCTTCCCGCAGCTCTATGCAGATCAGGTCTTGGAATTGGATGAGGAACAGCAGGAACGCCTACGCCGCAATATCCGGGCTGCTATAGGTAAGCTCAGCCGTTTCCAGACTGGACAGGGCGGTTTGGCGTACTGGCCAGGACGGTCTCCAAACCAGTGGAGCAGCAACTATGCGGCGCATTTCCTGCTGGAAGCACAAGCGCTGGGCTATACGGTGCCCGCAAGCTTAATGCAGCCCTTGTTGCAATACCAGAAAAAAGTGGCCCGGCTTTGGGACCCTTCCCAGGCAGAGGCTGGCTTGTACGGGCGCCACGCGGGCACGCTCGATCAGGCTTACCGCTTGTACACCCTGGCTTTAGCCAAACAGCCGGACTTAGCGGCCATGAACCGGTTGCGGGAATACAGCAAAACCAGCTTGCCGGCAACCTGGCGGCTGGCGGCGGCCTACGCCCTAGCCGGCAAAACGGAAGTCGCACAGGCGATGACCAATGGGCTTTCCACGAAAGTGGAGGACTACCGCGAGCTTAGCTATACTTTTGGCTCCGGTACGCGGGACCGGGCGATGATTTTGGAAACGTTGGTCCTATTGGACGAACAGGAAGAAGCCGCCAAGCTGGTCCGCTTCCTCTCCGAACGGCTGAGCAGCCAGCGCTGGCTCAGCACCCAGGAAACCGCTTACAGCCTGATGGCGATCGCTAAATATGCCAAAGGCGACGAGGTGGGCCAACCCCTTGCTTTCCGGTACAGCGTCGGCGGGCAATCGAGCAGCGCGGGCAGCGACCAAGCCGTTATGCAGATCGCCCTGCCGCTTACGGGCAAACAGGTTATGGTAGAAAACAACAGCGAAGGCGTGCTCTTCACGCGGGTCATACGCACCGGCCAACCTGTCGCTGGGCAGGAACAAGCCGCGTCGAACAGCCTCGACATCCAATTGCGGTATACCGACCGGGATGGGCAGCTCATCGACCCCTCATCGCTGCCGCAGGGTACTGACTTTGTCGCCGAAGTGACCGTCAAGCACCCGGGCCGACGGCCGGAATACTACCGGGAACTGGCCTTGGCACAGGTCTTCCCATCGGGTTGGGAAATTACGAATACCCGCATGGACGCCCTCAGTGCTTTTAATGCCGGCAGCAATTACACTTATCAGGATATCCGCGACGACCGGGTGAATACGTTTTTTGACTTGGCGCAGGGCGACCAACATGTTTACCGCGTGCAGCTGACCGCCGCCTACCAAGGCCGCTTTTATTTGCCAGCCGCCTCCTGCGAGGCGATGTACGACCGTTCTATCTACGCGCGTAAACCTGGAAAATGGGTAGAGGTGGGGGCACCCAAACCGTTGTAAGCCGAGCGCTAATTGACTTCCATGTTGCGTACAAAGCGGGACAGAATACGAGGAAAGAACCGCTTGAGGTAGATACCCATAATTTCTTTGCCGCCGATGTAGGCTTCCTCCTTTTGGCGGCCGATTACCCGCAGGGCCTTGCGCGCAAACTCGTCCGGGGCAAGGCCGCTTTTGGTCGTGTCGGCCATCTTGTTGTTCTTGCTGCCGTCGCCGGTAAGGGCGTTGACGCTGACGTTGGTGTGTACATAACCGGGGCAAATCAAGGTGACGGCGATATGAGCGTGGTGGACCTCCGCCCGCAGGCAATCGAAGAAGCCGTGCAGGGCGTGTTTGGAAGCCGCGTAGGCGGAGCGGCGGGGTGTCCCGATCTTCCCCATCACACTGCTGATGGCGACGATCTGCCCCCCTTTTTGCCGCAACATATAGGGCAAGACAGCTTTGGTCACCGCTACCGTGCCGATAAAGTTGACATCCATGATCTTTTGGTCTACCGACAGATCCGTGTCTTTGACCAAAGAGCGCTGGGAGATGCCGGCGTTGTTGATTAAAATATTTATTTTGCCAAAGTGGTTCATGGCGCGGGCGGCAAGCCCAGAGAGGCTCTTAAAGTCCGTCACGTCCATCGGCAGCACCAAAACCCGGGTACTATCCGGGCATTGCTCCTCCACCCGGTGTAGCGCCTGCTCGTTCCTGGCAGACAGGATGAGGTCCGCGCCCTGCTCGGCAAAGGCATAGGCCAAATGCTCGCCGATGCCAGAAGAAGCGCCGGTAATCCATATTACTTTATCTTTGAATGACATGAATTCGTTTTTTTGCAAAAAAAGGGAAAATTTATGAAAGTAGTTTACTTCGTGCGCCATGCGAAGTCCAGCTGGGCAGAACCCGCCCTGAAAGATGTTGACCGCCCCCTCAACAAACGCGGTTTGCGGGATGCGCCATTTATGGGCAAACTTATGAACGCCAAAGAAAGCCGGCCAGACGCGCTGATCAGCAGCCCCGCCCTGCGGGCAAAGACAACTGCTTATTACTTTGCAGAGGCATTGGGTATTGAAAAAGACGAGGTGCAACTTAACCCTGCTATTTACGAGGCTTTCACGGGGGAACTCTTGGAAATCGTGCAGCAATTGCCAGATGCCTATGGTACGGTCATGTTGTTTGGCCACAACCCAGCACTGACTAGCCTCGCCAATAAATTCTCCAGTACCCCTATTGCCAACATCCCCACTTGCGGCATCTTTAAAGTGGAAGCAACTGTTGCCAGCTGGGAAGCGTTTAAGGAAGCAAACGGGCGGCTCACCGCCTTTCATTACCCAAAGCAATATTTTGCCTGATGAAAACACAGCCTCTTCTTATCTTCCTATTGGCAACGCTAATTATGGCTTGCCAAGAAGAAACCCAACCCCTGCCGCTGGACGAAGCGCAACTGATCGAAGTGCTGGCCGATGTGCATATTGCAGAGGCGGCTGGGCAACAGCTGCGTGGGGCGACAAAAGACAGCGTGATGCAGGTATACTACGCGCAAGTCTGCTCTATCCATCAAGTCGATCAAGCCGCCTTCGTGCAGAGTATGGAACAGCTGCGCAACGAGCCGGAGCGGCTACAGAACATATACGACAAAGTGACGGAAGCCATAGAACGGGTCGACGCCAAGACACAATAACTTAACATATTCTTAATGCGGCTCGCCATTTGCGGCTTCCGCGAAGGATTAACTTTACACGATATTCATGAACCGTTATCCATAAAACCAATACCTGCGCTGCATTTATGAATCCCGTTAAAATACTTGTGGTAGACGACGAGCCCGATATTTTGGACTTCCTGAAATACAACCTCGTCAAAGAAGGCTTCGATGTCGTTACCGCATCCAATGGCAAAGATGGTATCAAGGAAGCCAAGCGGTTTCAACCCGACCTCATCATACTCGATATCATGATGCCGAAAATGGACGGCGTGGAAGTCTGCCGGCAGCTGCGTAGTGACCCCGACTTTGAGCGGACCATCATCACGTTCCTGACCGCCCGCGAAGAAGATTACTCCCAGATTGCTGCCCTTGATGTCGGTGGGGATGATTATATCACCAAACCGATCCGCCCACGGGTGTTTATCAGCCGGGTCAGAGCTTTGCTGCGCCGCTACCAACGCGTTAACGAAGAAGATGCACCAAACTTGCTGGAAGTCGGGGACTTGATCATCGACCGTGACCGTGTCTGCGTGACCAAAGGGGAAGAGGTTATAGAGTTGGCTAAAAAAGAATTCGAGTTGCTCCACCTGCTAGTCACCAAACCGGGGAAAGTCTTCTCCCGCGAGGAAATTTTCAACAAGGTCTGGGGCACGGATGTTATCGTGGGCAACCGCACCATAGACGTACACATCAGAAAACTGCGGGAAAAAATCGGCGGCAACTATATCAAAACGATTAAAGGCATCGGTTACAAATTTGAATTTTAACCCGCCCGTCGCTCTAAAAACGGCAATATGTTGAAAAACCCTACGCCTCAGCAAATCGCGCGGCTGGTCTCCCTATACGTTACCTTGATATCCGTAGCGGCTTGGTTGCTGCTGGAACTGCTCAGGCAACAAGCTGGGTTGCCGTGGTGGGCCGCTTTGACCTTGATCACCGCCGCCGTGTTCTTGGCGGCTTACTTCACCAACATCTACTACCTGCGTAAATACATTTACCGCAAAATCAAACTCATCTATAAGACGATCCACCAACACAAAGTTTCCCCACAAGAAAAGGTCAAATCGGTTGACGTGCGCGCCAACATCATAGACGAAATGGAGAAACAAGTGTCGGAATGGGCAGAACAACAACAAGAAGAACTCAACAAGTACAAAGCTTGGGCGGAGTACCGTCGCAATTTCGTCGGCGATATTTCCCACGAACTCAAAACGCCGATTTTCAACATACAAGGCTACCTGCATACGCTGCTTGATGGTGCCCTCGACGACCCGAGCGTCAACCGCAATTTCCTCAAAAAAGCAGCGAACAACTTAGAACGGCTGCATACGATAGTGGAAGATTTGGAAGCCATTTCCCGGCTGGAGTCCGGAGAGTTGATCCTCGAGATTCAAACGTTCGACATCCACGAGCTGGTGCAGGAAGTCTTTGAGGACTTGGAGATCAAAGCCGCACAACGCAATATCGACTTGCAATTTAAAGACGGCGCTTCCCAAAACTTCAAGGTGCAGGCCGACCGGGAGAGTATCCGTCAGGTGCTTACCAATCTCATCGGCAATTCGATTAAATACGGCAAGGACGATGGCCGGACGAGAATCGGCTTCTACGATATGGACAAAAACATTTTGATAGAAGTAGCAGACAACGGCCTGGGGATACCCCAAAAGCACATCAACCACGTCTTTGACCGTTTCTACCGGGTAGATAAAAGCCGGTCACGCGAAAGAGGAGGCTCGGGGCTAGGCCTGTCTATCGTCAAGCACACGATTGAAGCGCACAAGCAAACGATCAACGTACGCAGCACGCCGGGGCTAGGGTCTACCTTTGGGTTCACCCTGCAAAAGGGCAGTTAGAGATTGCTTGCTTTGGAAGCGTCTTTTAAACTTTTTTAAAGTTGTCTTTCTTTTCGACCGGGCGGCTTTCATCCGTTATCCACTCGCTCCAAGAGCCCGGGTAGAGCTTGGCATCCCCCAAGCCCGCATGCCGATATGCCAGCAGGTTGCGGCAGGCCGTCACGCCGGAGCCACAGTAAAAGACGACTTCGTCGGCTTCGTCATCACCCAGCAGTTCTTCGAAACGGTCCTCAATCTCGTCCGGCATAAGCCAATACCCGTCGGATTCTATAAGGTCCGTGTGCGGAAAATTGGCGGCACCGGGAATATGCCCGGCTACAGGGTCAATCGGCTCGTCCTTGCCGGAGAAGCGGTTCGCAGAACGGGAATCCACCAGCAGGAAGTCCTCATCTTGCAAACGGCTTTGGATGTAGTGCGCATCTACGGTCCAGCCCTTTTTCGGTCGGGGCTTGAACACCCGCGGGCCGGTACTGGGCAGCTCCTGCGTCACGGGATAGCCCCGCTCTTGCCAAGCATTCCAGCCACCATCCAAAACGGCTACCCGCTCATGGCCCAGCCAGCGCAGCATCCACCACAGGCGGGCGGCAATCGCGCCGGAACGGTCGTCGTACAACACCACTTGCACCCCATCGCCTATGCCCCAAGACGAGAAGCGCTGTGTGGCCTTGACCAAGGACGGCAAGGGGTGGCGCCCCGTTTTGCCCGGTACGATCTTCCCCGAAAGGTCCTTGTCTAGGTGGGCATATTGCGCGTTTGGGATATGCCCTTCCAAATAGGCTTCGTAACCGGCAGTAGGTTGCCCCAAGCGGTAACGGCAATCGATGATGATCCAAGTTTGGCGGCCGAGTTTCTCCCGAAGCTCTTCTGGGCTGATGATGGTGCGGTACATAATTGAGATTGTATGGTGACAATAATACGGAATCGGCATTTCTTTTCAGCATCCACAAAGCAGAAGTTCATTGAAAACTATCCGCGCGCTGATATGTTACGCAATTTTGTACTGCTTCTTTGGCAGTTATTTATAACACCAAACGGCTCCCGAATGACTGATATTCATACGTTAGGCGAACTTCGAGCAAGCGGTTACCGCCCCCGCTCCATCAAGGAAGAACTGCGCGAAAACCTGATTGAGAAACTGCAAGAAAAAGACAAGGTATTCGAAGGCATTCTCGGCTTCGACGACACCGTGCTGCCGGATATTGAGCGCGCGGTGCTGTCCCGGCACAATATCCTGCTGCTGGGCTTGCGCGGGCAGGCTAAAACCCGGATTGCCCGCATGCTGGTGCATCTGCTCGACGAATACATGCCCATCATCAAAGGCAGCGACTTGCACGACGACCCGCTCGCCCCCATGTCCCGCTACGGCAAGGACCAAGTGGCGGAGCACGGCGACGATACGCCCGTAGAGTGGGTACACCGTAACGAACGCTATGTGGAAAAACTGGCTACTCCGGACGTGAGCGTGGCGGACCTCATCGGCGACGTAGACCCTATCAAAGCGGCCAGCCTCAAACTGCCGTATTCCGATGAGCGGGTGATTCACTTTGGCTTGGTACCCCGTTCCCACCGCAGCATTTTTGTCATCAACGAACTGCCGGACTTGCAGCCGCGTATTCAGGTCTCCCTGTTCAATATCTTGCAGGAAGGCGACATCCAAATCCGTGGCTTCAAGCTGCGCTTGCCGCTCGACATACAGTTTGTCTTTACGGCCAACCCGGAGGATTACACCAACCGGGGCAGCATTATCACCCCGCTGAAAGACCGTATTGAGAGCCAGATTCTCACCCACTACCCGAAGACCATAGACATCGCGCGGCAGATTACCACGCAGGAAGCCCAGCTGACGGAAGCCCAACGGCAAAAAGTGCTGGTCCCCGACCTACTGCAAATCCTGCTAGAACAGGTCGCTTTCGAAGCGCGTGACAGTGAGTTCATCGACGAGAAAAGCGGTGTGTCCGCCCGTCTGACCATTTCGGGTTTGGAAAACCTGGTGAGTACCGCCGAGCGCCGCATGATCGTCAACCGGGAAGATAAAGCCAGCGCCCGCATCACAGACTTCTGGGGGGTGGTGCCCGCCATCACCGGCAAAGTGGAACTGGTGTACGAAGGGGAGCAAGAAGGCCCCTACGGCGTAGCGATCAACCTGGTCGGCAATTCCATCCGCAAGACCTTCCTCGACCACTTCCCGAACCCGGACAAGCTGAAGAAAGGCGAAGAAAGAGACCCTTACGGCACCATCCGCGCTTGGTTCTCCGGCGGCAACGAGGTGGAACTGCTCAACGACAGCAGCGAAGCGGACTACCGCAAAGCGCTGGACGAGGTCGCTGGCCTGCGCAAACTCGTGGAGTCGCAGCTCAAGCTGAAAGGCGACGATGCCTATTTGTTTATGGAGTTGGCGCTGCATGGCCTTGCTGAGTTCAATGTGGTCAACAAAGAAGTGGTCGAATCAACCTTCTCGTTCCGGGATATTTTGGCCAATATGCTGGATGACGACCTGTTTGACGATAATTAATACCCGCTTTTCTTGATTCTTGTCGGAAAGCTATATTAACTTACGGGGAGCGGTTGATGATAACCGCTCCCCGTTTTTTCACCATATGACCATTACGCTATGCTATTAAAAATTCATCCTGAACACCCCGAAGGCCGCAAAATCAAGCAAGCCGTAGAAACCCTGGACAAAGGGGGCGTGATTATCTACCCTACGGACACGGTATACGGCCTGGGGTGCGATATCTACAACCACAAAGCAGTAGACCGCATTTGCAAACTGCGGGGGCTTGACCCGGTGAAGGCCCGTTTGTCTTTTATTTGTAAGGACATCAGCCAAGTAGCCGAGTTTTCCAAGCAGATCGACAATACCACCTTCCGTTTGATGAAGAAGCATTTGCCCGGTCCTTTCACCTTTGTACTCAACTCCAACAACAGCGTACCCAAGCTTTTCAAAAACCGCAAGCGCACCATTGGGGTGCGGGTGCCGGACAACAATATATGCCAAGCGTTGGTGGAGGGCTTAGACCGGCCTATACTTACCGCCTCGCTGAAGAACGACGACGAGATTCTGGAATACTTCACCGACCCCCAGGACATCTACGAGGATTTCAAAAAGCTGGTCGACATCGTCATTGATGGGGGCGTAGGAAGCAACCACCCTTCTACCGTGGTGGATTGTACGGGAAGCGAGCCCATCGTGCTACGCGAAGGCACAGGCGTATTGGAGGTGTAGCCCCCGCTTTTGCATCCGCAAAGACATAATCTACTCTTGGCAGACCGCGGAAGCTGTTTATCTTTGCGTCGCTAGAAATTTCTGGCATTCTACTGCTAAAAAGCGCTAACGCATGAGTATCAGAGTTTTCACGGTCCTGCCCCTTTTATTGCTGAGTCTAGCCGCGACCGCCCAAAATAAGGACGGCATCGTACGCGGTAATGTCTATGACAAAGAGAGTGGCGAACCTATTATCTACGGCAACGTCTTGCTCAAAGGAGCAGATATGGGGACCAACACGGACCTCGATGGTTTTTTCTCCTTTGGCAATGTGCCGCCGGGGGAGTATCAATTGCAGGTGAGCTACTTGGGCTACGACAGTACGGTGGTCGATGTGAAAGTGCAGGAAAAGAGCATCGTCTACGAGCGCATTGAGCTAGCTTCACAGTCTATCGACTTAAAGACGGTCAACGTCTCTAGCCGGCGCGAGCAGGCCCGGTCCGATGTGCAAGTTTCCAAACTGCGGGTCACACCGCAACAGATTCAATCCCTGCCTTCCGCCGGGGGCGACTCTGATATTGCGCAGTACTTGACCGTGCTGCCGGGCATTGTAGTGTCCGGTGATCAGGGTGGACAACTCTACATCCGGGGTGGCTCTCCAGTACAGAACCGGGTATTGCTGGACGGCATGACGATCTACAACCCTTTCCACTCTATTGGTTTGTTCTCTGTTTTTGAAACGGAAGCCATCCGCAGCGTAGACGTGCTGACGGGCGGTTTTAACGCGGAGCACGGCGGGCGTGTCTCCGCTATTGTCGATATCAAGACCCGGGAGGGCAATAAAAAGCGGCTGAGCGGCTTGGTATCGGCTAGCCCTTTCTTGGCCAAAACGATGATTGAAGGGCCGATCAAGAAGCTGAGCGATGACGGCGGGGGCAGCACTTCTTTTCTGTTGACGGCCAAGCACTCGTACCTCAACGAATCCTCCAAGCTCTTTTACGATTACGCCGTGGACAAGGACTTCTTCTCTTTTGCTGCGGGTGATACTTCCCTAGCGAACGTCAATACTTCGGATATTGGTTTGCCGTATACTTTCACTGATCTGTACGGCAAGCTTTCTTTCGTGGGGGAAAATGGCAGCAAGTTCAACCTCTTTGGCTTCAACTTTACGGATCAATTTGACTTTATCGGCTTGGCCAAACTCAATTGGACTACGACAGGGGCTGGGGGTGATTTCACCCTTATCCCGCCCAACTCCAATATCATCCTCAATGGTACGGTGGCCGTTTCTGATTACGAAGTACGGTTGCAAGAAGCCGACGGCCGGCCCCGCCGCAGCAGTATCAGCAGCTTTGACGCGCTGCTCAATTTCACCTACTTTGGGGCCAATAGCCAGGTGGACTACGGCTTCAATTTTACGGGATTCAATACCGACTTCAGCTTTCAGAACTTTTTAGGGCTTTCCTTTCAGCAGCGGGATTTCACGACGGAAGTGGCAGGCTATGTCAAGTACAAGCAAAAGATTGGCAACTTGATCCTAGAGCCTGGCATGCGGCTGCATTACTATGCTTCCCAGAGCGAAATGTCGATAGAGCCGCGCTTTGGCCTGAAATACAATATTACCGACTGGCTGCGCTTCAAGTTTGCCGGCGGCCGGTACTCGCAGAACCTGATCAGCACGGTCAACGACTTGGACGTCGTCAACTTTTTCGTCGGATTCCTGGCCGGCCCGCAGGAACGCTTGACCAAGCCCAACTCCAATGAGGTGGTCGACGACCGCCTGCAACGCTCTTGGCACGCCGTCGGTGGCTTCGAGGTTGACCTCAGCGACCAACTGTCCATCAACGTAGAGCCTTACCTCAAACGCTTTACGCAACTCATCAACATCAACCGCAATAAGACGGACGAATTCGACCCTGACTTCATCACGGAGACGGGCGAGGCCTATGGCATAGACTTCTCGGCGCGTTACCAAGGGCCGAAGACGTACATCTGGGCGACGTATTCCTTGGGGCGGGTAACGCGTGACGACGGCGTTCAGGTCTACCCTACTATCTTCGACCGCCGACATAACGTCAACATACTTGTGACCCGGGCATTTGGCCAAGACCGCAAGTGGGAAGCGAGCTTGCGCTGGAACTTGGGCTCCGGCTTCCCGTTCACCCAAACGCAAGGTTTCTACGAGCAGAACAACTTTGAGGATTTGCTTTCTTCTGATGTACTAACGGGCAACTTCGGGCTGGGCACGCTGCTTTCTGATGACCTGAACGGCGGGCGGCTGCCTTACTACCACCGGCTTGATGCTTCACTGAAGCGTACTTTTAAGTTTTCTAAGTATACGTCGATGGATATCAACCTGAGTATCACGAATGTCTACGACCGGGAGAATGTCTTTTTTATCGACCGGGTGACAAACAACCGGGTAGATCAGCTGCCGATCTTGCCGAGCTTGGGCCTGCAGTTTAATTTCTAGAAGTAGCCGCGCTGGGGTAGAGCTTTCCGGCTCTGCCCCAGCTTAAGAGGCAGAGGCAGCTTTCCGGCTCTGCCCCAGCTTAAGAGGCAAGCCCCGTTCGTCGTAGCTTCCAGCTGCGACGCTTGTCCGCCCAATGCTATTTTAATAATACAACGTAAGCATTGCCGATGGCAAGAGCAAAATAAAACAACTTCAATCCAAACTCAACACCCGGTAGCGTATGGTCTCCCGCCCATTCTGCAATACCAGGAGGTACACCCCAGCCGAGAGCCGGGGCCAAGTAAATGCATATTGCGTACCTTGAAGCTTTCTTTGCACGAGCAGTTGCCCATTAGCCGAGTACAGTCGAAGCTGCCGCAAGGGCGTCGCCTCGCTTTTCAGCTGTACGCTTTGCCCCTGCCGGATAGGATTGGGGCCCATCAGTCGCAAGGCGGATGAAGCCGTTGGCTCTGCGGTAGGCACGGTGCCATCGGGCTCGACGAACAGCACCAAACCATCGTGGTCGGAAGCCCGCAGCGGCAGATTAGGGTTAGAAGCATAAGCCTCCGGGAAATCCGCGTTGCCACGGGCGTACTGTAGCTCATTAACCTTCAGCCCTTCCAAATCAGCGGTCAGGCAATGGTCTAAAGCTTGGGCACTGCCCTGAAAGACGTAGGAATAGCGTTCACTGGGCGGCAAACTTTCCAGTTGGTTGGCGAGCGGCGGCACGGTAATGGACAGAGGCGGCAACAAAGCCCCGAGGCTATTCTGCCCGCCAATCTGATTAAACACATCCACATACCCATCGGTGAAGTGAAAAGCATTGAAATCGCCTAGCACAATGAGGTTGCCAC
>JAAAOU010000494.1 GCA_009908745.1 Bacteroidota bacterium | reverse complement strand
TGGTGACCGGAAATGGGGTCCCGCTCCCCGACGATGAGGCGGACCAGAATAGGCGGGTTGATCAAAGCATTGACCCAGCGCTCCCGCTGTTCTACCCGCTCGGTCATGTAGCGTATCAGTTTATGGAATACCGCTTTGCCGTTGTTGTAGTTGATGAGCGACCACCATTCGTCGATCTCCTGCGGGCGGGGCTGCGTGTGCGGGCCAAAGATTTTCTCAAAATTGCTGCGCAGGCTCCTTCGGCTCAGCAAAGGGGCCATCAGCGGGCCGAGCGGGCCAAGCAGCAAGCGCTGTACGGGCCGCGGCCGGTGCGTCTCCGGAAACAAGCCGCCATTGAGCAGGATGAGCGACTGCAGATGCAAGGCTTCTTCCCGCTCGCTCTCCCGGGCGAGTATTTCTTGAGCGACAGTATCCCCGTAGTCATGGGCGAGCAGGTGGTACTGTTGCCGCCCTCTGTCGGCCATTAACGCCTCGGCCATATCCGCCTGCTCCTTGATGGTGTAATCATGCTGCCGGGGTTTGTCCGAATAGCCAAAGCCTAGAAAGTCGGGGGCGATGAGGTGATAGTGCAGCGACAGTTCTTCCCAGATATGGTGCCAATCCCAAGAGGAAGTGGGAAAGCCGTGCAACAATAACAGAGCCTGCCGCCGCTCGGGGGCCGCTTCCTGATAAAAGATGCGGTGCTCGCCAAATTGGAAGTACTGCCCGTTGTCGTACCACTGCCGAAGGGTGCTCATGAATCGTCGCTTTGGTTGGCGCTTTGCAACAGCGCTGCTAGCCGGGGGATGCGCTCCTGTGCTTCGGAGATTTGCTGGAAATAATCCAAAGCCCGTTGCAGTTGCCCCGTTTCCAAGTAATACAAGCCTGCGCAACGTAGCGCATAAGGCTCCGCCTCGGATAAAGTTAGTGCTTTTTCAATATTTTCCCAGCCCAACTGCCGTTCGTCTAGCCTCGCCAGGCACAATCCATAGTGTGCTAGGTTGTAAGACGTCTCCTCCTCAGCAGCCAACCGCTCAAAAAGCGGCGCAGCTTTGGCCGTCTGCCCCATTTCCAGCAGTACGAAAGCGCGGTTTGCCCTTAGCCAAGGCTCGTCGCCGGGCAGTTGCTCAAAGCAATCCAGAGCCGCCGCGTACTGCCCTCGTCTGCCCAGTATCACCCCCCAGTTCATTCTATCCATTGCGCTTAGTGATTCGAGGCTTTGCAAACGCTCAAAAGCCGCATCCCAAAAGGAGGCTTCCGCCAAAAAGCCGGTAGCCGCCGTATGTTGTAGTAGCAAGCGCAGTTCTTCTGCATCGGCCCGGCCAATAGGCAGCCCCTGCAACGCTTTTTCAGCGGCCGCCTCTTGGCCTGCTGCCATCCGCGCGGCCACTTTTTCTATAACGGTATAAACCCGGTGGTAGCGCCATAGCTGCTGCAGTTGTTTGCCATCATTGGGTACTACGCGCCCGTCGTCCAAAGCGACACCTTTACCGTTGGGGATCAAATTCATGACAAGGTCTACCACCGTAGCCGCAAAGAGGACGATGGCCAATATTTGCCAGGCCTCCGGCAAGCGGCTGTACAATACCAACAGCAGCACCACGCCTGCAATAAGCAGCGAAAACACAACCCCACCGGCAGTAATGACGTAATTCCAGATGTAAGGGGGCGAGCGATAATACTCCGTAAGCCCAGAGCCGTACCCCTTAAACCGCAACGGGTGCCAATAAAAAAAGAGGCGCCCGGCTTTGTACCGATACGCCCCTTCTTTTTTGCCGTAAGCATTGATGTAGACCTCTACCCGCTCGCTGTCCGTCAGCCAAAGCGCCGGCAGGGCGTGGCCAAGCTCGTGTAGCAGGGTAGTCAGGTTTTGAATAAACGGGTAGGCCAGCAACACGAACAGATATGTGCTGACCACCGACATCCTACTCCTCGTCTTCTTCCTGCAAATACACGTCTACAGCGATATCTTGGCCCGTGGTTTCGTTCTTGCCGATGCGGAATTCTACCTGATCGCCCACCAGCAAGTCATTGTAGTCGCAGTTTTGCACCTCTGAGTGGTGGAAGAATAGGTTGTTTGGCGGGAAAGCGATAAACCCGAAGCCTTCCTTCAGCGACAAGATGGTACTCGCATGGTAGTCGCCATTTTGGGAAACACCAAGCTCAGGGCGCTCATCCCTTTCTTCCTCGTCGTAGTGGCTATCGTCGTCGTCATCGTAACGCTTGTGTTTTTTATAGTTGTCCGTCTTCGGCACAAAAAGGTTGTTGACGATGTAGGAATCTTTGCTCACCCGGTTGTCGATGATTTCGTGCATGGCAAGCGGGTAGGTGACATCCTCCAGCAAGTCCTGCGAAGTACGCGTAGAACGCAAATTGCCGAAGTCGTCGGTGTACTCGAAATCCCAAGACAGCACCATGACGCGCGTGCCCCGCGAGTTCACCTTTCGGATCAGCGGCACATAGTCCCCATCGGAAGCGATGAGCACGAGCACGTCGAATTGCTTGTAAAATACCTGCTCAAAGGCTTCTAGGGCCAGCCACACATCGATGCCTTTCTCTGATTTGCGGCCGTGATGGTTGCTCCGCAGCGGCAGGTAGTGGGTAGTCACCCCTTCCGACATCAGAATATCGTCGAATACCCGCTCGTAGTAGAGCTGCTTGCCTTTGTTGCTAACCTCGGAGGCACTCAGCCGGCCCCGGAAGTAGTGGGCATCCACGATTTGGCAGTGGTTGAAGCTCGTGGCATCCCCTTCTAGTTCCGCTACTTTGTGCCGGATAAACTCGTGCAAGCCCTTTATGCTGATGCGGGTTTTGCGTTCGTGTACGTAATTGTAATAGTTGCTGACGTGGTAGAAGTAATTTCCATCGTAAAATACGCCGATCTTGGTGAGCGGCAGTCCGGTTACATTATTCATTATGCTATTTTGAAATATGTTTTATGCTTCTTGCTAATGTTATGACTTTGGGTATCAGGTTTATCAAAGGCAAGAACAACCTAAACTACTGGTTTTGTTCAATTTCTTTTTTCGAAACAGAGCGCGAACTTACCATTTATTTTTCATAAAACTATGCTAATCAAACATTGCCAACAGTCCTTTTTACAGCTTGTAACCCAAGCCCAAACGCAGCTGCCGCACCCCACCCAGTATCATATTATAATTGCTGAATTCCCGCTGCCGGGGTGGCAGGTCCGGCCGGTCGACTCGGTGTTCTTCTACGGAAAAGCGGACGCTGCCAAAGGACAAGCTGAGATCGATGAACCAGTGTTCATTCAGCAACCATTCCAAATGCGGGATAAAGGTAGCCGCCACGCCGGTGGAGCGCCCCCAGCGGGGATAGTCGCTAGGCGTTTTGGGCGCCGTATCTTCCACCCCCCGGTAAAACAGCAGGCCGCCGCCGAGGCGCAGCCACAGCCCTTCTGCCAATGGCTTTTGCAAGTAAGTGCCAAGCTCGTAACGCAAGCCGTACTCCTTGGAAGTCCGCCGCTGCTCACGGTCCTCTTCCTCCCAGCTCCAGTAGGCTACTTCCAGCTCGTGTACCAAACGGTTGGATGCCAAAGACACCGCCAGGCTTGGCCCCCCAAACGGCAGTGCCGAAGCGTGGATCAGCCTGCTGTGCCGGTCAGACCCCAAAATGAAGGTAGAGGCATAGGCCTTGAGCGCAAAGCCTTGCCGTTCTTCTTTCAGCTCAATGAGGTCCTGCGCCCCAACAATAGTGGTAGTGCTGATCAAAATGGTGAATAAGAGTAGCGCTCGCATAGTACAAAGATTCAGTTTGACTGTAAAAGTATTAAAAATACCAATATTCGCCTTCGGTACAGCCTACATTTTACTCAAACAACACTTTGCCAAGGCTTCCCTTTGGGCTTTTCTTCCAGATGCCCCCAGCAGTGGACCGTTTTGGGAAGCATGGGGGTGGATTGATAGCCTACATACGCTTGCTCGTACTCCAAATGGATACAACGGTCGCAATGCATGCAGTCCTGTATCACATTGGCGAAAGCCTCTCCCTGCCGGAAGCCGGACCGCCAGCGGCGCTTGCCGAGTGGGCAGCCCTCTACGATATACTGATGGAAGCCTTTGTACCGCCGGTGCTTCACTTTACGCTGCGCCGCTAATTTGCGCAACCGGTATTCTGCCCTCTGCTGCTGCGGGTTAAAAAGCCATTGCTTGAACGAAAGCCCTTGGAACAAGGCCCGCTCAAAGCCCTGAATATCGGGCTGCCCCGGTTGTTTGCAGTGGGATTCGTACAGTGCCAGGGCGTCGATTTCGAGCGCGGCGTAGCCGAGGCGGCGCAGCTTGTTAATTTTCCGCGGTGGCGAATGGTGGGTGACCGCTATTTCAACAAGTAAGACCTTACTGCCAGCACGGAGTAGCAAGTCCGGCTGCAACTGCCCTATATAAGGTTCCTCTTCCACCGTACTGTATTGAAACCGCTTGGCGGGCAGGTAAGCGGCTTTTTGCCGATGCAGGTGAATGGGCGGCAAGTTGATGCTGCGCCGCTGCTCAAATAAGGTCTTGATGCGCCGGTGCAGAGCGGTTTCCAGCCCGTGCTCGCAGGCCTGCCCTTTATAGTGTGCAAAATGGTGAGCGTGACGCGCTCCTTTCTTGGCTATGAGCCGGCTGCCACAGGCCATGCAAGTGCAGTTGCACTTAAGGCCACGTTCCGCCTCGGTGATGGTGATGATTTGGTCGCCCCGGAGCGCGAAGGGGATGGTGTTCATTTTTGTTTTTTATTTCAATGTAAAAAACAAAAACAACAAAAGCAAGTGGCCGCTGCTGTGCCTCGCTTTCTTCCCAGCTCCGTTAGGCAGCTTATAGGCTCGTATTCCAGGTGGATGCAGCGTTCGCAGTGCATGCCATCTTGAATGACATTAGCGAAAGCCTGCCCTTGCCGGAAGCCGGAGCACCAAGAGTGGCTGTCACTCCCTCTTCCTCATGATAAACGCAAAGCCCGAAGTCCCCCCTGTACCTTCTTCCAACCTACTATAATCTAAGGTTTCGACAAGCTCAAATTGTTTTTGTGCCATAAAGTTAAGGACCGCGGCGTGAGACTTTTTGTCGGAAAGCAGTTCACCGTACTGCGCTCCCATTTTGATTTGCTCGGGGGAGTCGCCGAGGTCAACTTCTACTTTTAACTTTTTAGACAATACTCTATTGCTTATCGTGACAAAAGCGTAAGAATAGGAGGAGTGTTGTTCCTGAGCAGCTGGCTCTTTAGGGAAAATAACCACACAAAACACTGCTAAAGCAGCAATAATACACGTAGAGCGTCTCATTGATTGGAGTATTCATTACAGAATGACCAAAAATATGAATAATTCACACTTTAACAAAAGATGTGCTTCCGCTAATATTTTCCTTAAGCAGCTCGTACGGGACGTAGTGTAAAAAACAGTCTAACGGCTAGGGCCGGAAGCGCGTAACCCAAATCGTGGGGGTGGGGCTTCCTTCGGCCCTACGCATTCCGCAGCTCCTCCTGATATTCCTTCAGCACCGCCCAGTCCCCGCTCTTAGCCAGTCGGGCCTGCGTGGGCCAAGAGCCTGCAATAGGCACCAATTCGGACAAACCGGAGGCTTCTAGGATGTCCTGCAATTGCTCAGCACTGCATTCAGAAAGGGCTTCCCAGCTTTCGATACCCGCGGATTCTAGGGCTTGCGCGGCGTGCTCGTTTAGCCCCTCCATGACGGTCAGGTCTTTTGTATCTGTGGAGAGGGGGGCGGCGGGCGCATCCTTTACGGGCTGCTGCGCGGCGAGCTGTGCGGCTTGCTCTACCCAGCGGTCTTTCTCGATCCGCCCCTCGAAGTAGCCGATTTCACGGGTGACTTCGCGGATGCGCTCGGCATCCCAGCTGCTGATTTCACCGTAGGTGTACACGCCGATGTTGTGGAGCTGTTGTTGCAGGAACGGGCCGATACCTTCGATTTTGGTGAGGTCGTCCTTAGGGCCCTCGTCTTGGTCCGATATTTTGTCCTGCAGTATAGTTTTTTCCGGGTTGAATTCCGGGTTGGGTTCCTCGTCCACCAGATCGGCATCCGGCAGGCCAGGCACCGGGTGGACCCTTTCGCTTTCGCCGGCGATATTCCGGCTAGAAGCGCCAGCAGCCACTACGCCGGGGCCGGTGACATCTTCCATCCGCACCTTATCGTGAGGCGGCTTTTCGCTGCTGAGCTGATCGAGGCGCTGTTCCAAGATATCAATACGCCGCTGCATTGCGCTTAGGTCTGCTGAGCCGGTTGCGGCGGCACCTGCTGCCACTGTTGTAGCCGAGCTTTGCTTTTCCAGCGCTTCGTTGCGCTGCCGCAACTGTGCTACTTCCTGCTCCAACGCCGCCATCTTTTCTTGCTGCTCGGTGCTCACTTCCCCTTCTTCCAGCTGCTGATTGAGCATGAAGATGCGTTTGTGCAGTTCTTCCTTTTCTTTTTCCAGGCGTTCCGCTTTTGCCTCGGCCTCCTGCACGCTAAAGCCCAGCTTTTTCAGGTCGGCTTCTTTTAGGCTGAGCTGCTCCTGCTGATTCTCCATTTCAGCCTGGGCTTCCGCTAGTTCTTTTTTTTTGTCTTTCAGCTCCCGCTTGAGCTGTATCACCCGCCGGCTACGCAGCACGTACCCCAGCAGTAGGCCTAACAAAAAAGCGATGATCATGACGATGAGGATAAAGACGCTGTCCTCGGCGGTAAACTGGCTAAAGAGATTGCTAAAGTCCATTATCTAGTCTTTTGTGTGGTCATTTAAAATAGTAGGCGCGGCTATTGCTGACTTCCTGCCGCTGCCGCTTCGGCTTGCTCGGCTTCGGTCTGCAGCACAAAGTTCACCCGCCGGTTTTTCTGCCGCCCTTCCGGGTTATCGCTGCCATCGGGCAGGGTGTTGGGCGCTACGGGGCGCGATTTACCCATCGATTTGACATCAATCGGGGCTTCTACGCCTAGGCTGTCGATGAAATACTGCTTGGCATTCTGTGCCCGCCGCAGCCCGAGGTCCAGATTGTAAGCATCAGAGCCGATACTGTCGGTATGGCCAATGATGGTCATGCTGGCTTCCGAGTTAAGGTCTAAGTAGGTCTTCACCGAGTCCGCGTACTGACGCAGCGACGCCTCGGGTTTGAAAACGTCGGAGTCGTACTCGAAATTGGCATCCGAGAAGGTCATGTTCTTGAAGGTAAACAGTACTTTCTCAAAATCGCCGGCTACCGCACTTGGGTCGTACAGCGCAAAGTACAACGGTTCCGACAGCTCAGCATCCTCGCTCATGCCATAGTCTAGCGAAAATCGGGTCTGCTCCAGCCCGCGTTTGGTCATCAGCTTGCGGATTTGGTCCGCCCGGGCCAAGCCGATGTTCTCGAAAAAGCCCGGGGCGATACCCTCCTCACTTTCCCGGTACAAAGCGGTAATCGTCACATTGCGGTCGGGGCGCGCCTCCAAGATAGCCGCCAGCGTATCTAAGAACAAGCGGTTATTGTCGTTCAAACGGGGCCGCACGCTAGCTGAGTCGAAAGCAAACTGATCGTAACCGTCGAGAAGCACGCGCTCCCCCTCTGTCAGCTGCAGGGTGGCGGGCCGTACGTCCACAGGCGTTTCCCCGCAGTTCTGCCGGATTTCACAAACGAAATACCAGCGCGCCAGCAGGGCGAAGATGATAAAGGCGACAAAAAGGAGAAAGGCTAAAAACCGCATTGGATGGTGTGTGTTGATTATTCGTAGCAAACAAAATAAGTCATTTCGGCGGTTAATTGCCAACAGAACGCTTATTTTTATCAAAAGCTTGGAAAATGAAGGTACGATTCACCGACAACAGCGTCCGCATGCGGGTGCGTAAATCTGACTTGAACCAGCTGAAAACGGAAGGGCAAACCCGCACCCACATTCAGCTCCAGCCTGCCCTGTCGTTTGTCTTGACAATAGGGGACACGCCCGCGCCTACTGCCCAAATGCAAGGTAGCACCCTGACCGTCACCTTGCCCCGCACGGCCGCCCAGCAGTGGGTCAACAGCGAGCAGGTCGGTATTGAGCACGAACAGGAACAAGCCGACGGTAGCCGTATCCACTTGTTGATCGAAAAGGACTTCCCCTGTGCCCACCGCCCGCAGGAGGATAAGGCGGATACGTTTGAAGGGTTGAGTTGAAGGGTTGAAAGGTTGAAGGGTTGAAAGGTTGAAGGGTTGAAAAGTTGGGAAAGTTGAAGGGTTGAAAGGTTGGGAAAGTTCTTAAAGTTGAAAGGTTGGGAGAGTTGAAGGGTTGAAAGGTTGGGAAAGTTGAAGGGTTGAAGGGTTGGGAGAGTTGAAAGGTTGAAGGGTTGGGAGAGTTGAAAGGTTGAAAGGTTTTAGGGTTGAAAAGTTCTAAAGTTGAAAAGTTGTAAAGTTTCCCAAGCCGGGACGAAAAGCCCAAAAGCCCCGTTATAGTCTGACAACTCAGGATTTGTGAAAATATGACGCCGCTATTTTTTCGGCTCGCAAGGCAAAAAACGTAGGCATAGCCTAAGTTCTGTCGAGGCTTTTTAACGAAGCGAGGCGGAAAAAGAGCAAGTCAGAATTCACTAATTTCGGGTTGTCAGACTATAAGTCTACAACCCCGCCTTATTATTATCCTCTTCCTTCAAATTCAATATATTCCCCATATTATAGCAAGTGCGGCAGCGGGCCTCGTACACATCTTTCTCCCCGAGCATGAGGGTGCCTTCGTCGTGAGCAAGGCGGAAGGAGTGCGTGGCTAAATTGCCGCAGTGCTGGCAGATGGCGTGTACTTTGGTAATGTATTCCGACACCGCCAACAGATGAGGCATAGGCCCAAAGGGCTGCCCCCGGAAATCCATATCCAGCCCCGCCGCGATCACCCGTACGCCGCGCAGCGCTAGCTCTTGGCAGACCTCCGGCAATTCCCTATCAAAAAACTGTGCTTCGTCTACGCCCACTACATTCACGCCTTTGGCCAATTCCAGCAGGCGGCGGGCATTTTCCACCGGGGTAGACAGCACATGGTTGGAATCGTGAGAGACCACCTTGGACTCGTCGTAGCGGGTATCGAACTTCGGCTTGAATATCTCCACGCGCTGATTGGCGATCTTGGCGCGCTTCAACCGGCGGATCAGCTCCTCCGTTTTGCCGGAAAACATGGATCCGCAAATGACTTCTATCCAGCCGCTGCGCTGGCCTTTGAAATGGGGCTCTAGAAACATTTATTCCTTGGTTTGGGTGAGGCCCTTAAAGGTAGTACGATGCCGGGGGCTGTGCAAAAGACAGGATTGTTATTTTTATTTTATCGGCGCACGGCATTTATCCGTCAAACAATTCCCCCCCTCGCCCGCTTAATTTAGTATATTGCCTATTCAACCAAAACTGGAAAACTCGACTATGAACTTAGAGCAAGCGAAGGTCACCCTCGACAAGATCAACTCCTTGTTTAACAGCCTACAGCACGACGGCGGCAAGGTGTCGTCCATCGAACGGGATTTGATGCTGAGCTACGTCAAGCAATTGTACGAATCGTTTTTACACGAAAGTGCCTCTGCCAACTCCACCCCCAGCAACGAGCAGCCGGCCTTGCCAAAAGAAGAGCCGGCCCCTATACGCCGTGGCTACACGCCCCCCCGCATCATAGAGGTGCCGGACAGCCGCCGCGCCAACAGTACCCCGCCCAGCCCCGACCCTTCCCGCCAACCGCAGCCGAAACCGCGCCCCAGCCGCCACGGCCAGAACCCGAGCCAGAACCGCCTTCAACGGAACCAACAGAAGACCAGGTGCAAACGGCGCCCAACCGCAAAGTGGCCAACCTGTTCCAGTTTAAGCAAGCCACCGAGCTGTCCGAAAAGCTAAGCGAACGCCCCATCCAAGACCTCACCAAGGCACTGGCCATCAACGACCGCCTGCTCTACATGAACGAGCTCTTTGGGGGGGACTTCAATGCCCTGAACGACAACCTCAGCCGGCTTAACGGGATGGAAAACATGGAAGAAGCTAAAGGTTTGCTCGTCCAGCTTGCTGAAACGTACGACTGGGCCGACGAGGAGCGCGAGGACATCGCTCGAGACTTTATCCGGCTCGTCCGCCGCCGCTACCAGTAAGCTGACTAATGTCAGCCACGCTTAAGCCTCCAACGCCTATTTTCGCATCCAAACAATTCGAATTCATCCATGAAAAAGATAGCTGTTTTTACTTCTGGTGGCGATGCGCCCGGCATGAACGCTTGTATCCGGGCCGTTGTGCGCACAAGCATTAGCAAAGGCCTGCAAGCCGTGGGCATCCGCCGGGGGTTTCAGGGCATGATAGAAGGCGACTTCTGGGAAATGCAGCCCTACTCTGTCAGCAACACCATACAGCTGGGCGGCACTATCCTCCGCTCCGCCCGCTCGCAAGATTTCCGGACCAAAGAGGGCCGGCAAAAAGCCTACGACAACCTTAAAGCGCAGGGCATAGATGGCGTGGTCGCTATAGGCGGCGACGGCACCTTCACCGGTGCCAGCATCTTCATGCAAGAGCATCCCGATATCGCCATGGTAGGCTGCCCCGGCACCATAGACAACGACTTGTACGGCACAGACTATACCATTGGTTACGACACGGCCATCAACACCGCTATGGATGCCATCGACAACATCAAAGACACGGCTAACGCCCACGACCGCCTGTTTTTTGTGGAGGTGATGGGCCGGGACGCTGGTTTCATCGCCCTGAACGTAGGATTAGCCACGGGGGCCGAGGCGGTGCTCGTTCCGGAAAGCCGTACCGATGTCAAAAGCCTGATTGACACCCTGAACGCCAATTACAGCAAAAAGAAAAATTCCAGTATCGTAGTGGTGGCCGAAGGCGATGATGCCGGCGGCGCTTTCAAAATTGCCGAAGAAGTCAAAAAGCATTGCCCGTACGAGACCAAAGTGACCGTGCTGGGCCATGTGCAGCGCGGCGGCCGGCCGACTTGTATAGAGCGGGTCCGGGCTAGCCGCATGGGGCTGGCGGCGGTCAATGCGCTGCTCGACGGCAAATCGGGGGTAATGATTGGCGAAATCAAAGGGGAAACCGCCTACACGCCCTTTGAGAATGCCATCAAGCACCACAACGAGATCAACCCTACTATGCTGGAGATGGTAGAAATTCTGGCTTGATTATGAGTAATACACTAGAGCGGGCTTCCCGCAAATTTTGGCAAAGTCTTAAAATCGCATTTTGGCTGACCGCCTTGCTGTGGGGCATCCATCTTTTTCAGGTCCTTACTACTATCGACTTTGGGACCCTTGGGGTGTACCCCCGCAAGCAGTTTGGCCTGAAGGGCATTTTGTTCTCCCCGCTTATCCACTCCGGATGGCCGCACCTATTGTCCAATACGCCGCCGTTTTTCGTGCTTACTTTCATCCTCTTCTTTTTTTACCGGCGGGCGGCCGTGCCCAGCTTTGCCAGTATTTACTTGCTGACCGGGCTGACGGTCTGGGCTTTTGCCCGCGATAATGCTTTTCATATCGGGGCCAGCGGCGTGGTGTACGGCTTGGTCGCTTTCGTTTTCTGGAGCGGTATCTTCCGGCGCAATGTGAAGTCGATCGTGCTCGCCCTAGTGGTGGTGGTGTACTACAGCGGTATGTTTGCGGGTATTGTGCCGACGGAAGAGCGGGTATCCTGGGAGAGCCACCTGTTTGGCGCTTTGGTGGGCATATTTGTAGCCTTTTGGTTCAAAAACCGCTTGGACCAAGACGAGAAGAAACCGGTCTGGTCTTGGGAGCATGAACCCACCCCCGAAGAGCGCTATTTTCTGGACCGCGACACCTTTGATAAGACCAAGGCGGAACGCCAACGCGAGCAGGAAGGCGGCAACGACTGGTTCAGCACGCGGAGCTGGTAGTGCTTGACCTTGCCTCTGTCTTGCCCGGGTAGCGATTTCAGCCTACAAAACATTGCAACGACTATGCTACACACTTCCTATATAGAATTAGACGGGGCGGCGCTTAATGCAAACATCAAGTTCTTGAAAAGCTTGCTGCCCGCATCCACAACGTTTTCCATGGTGGTAAAAGCTAACGCTTACGGCCATGGTATAGAAGACCTACTGCCGATGATAGAGGACTGCGGGGTCAACCATTTTTCTGTTTTCAGCCTAGCGGAGGCCATGCGGGTGCAGGAATGCATGCGCGAAAATAGCGATGTGATGATTCTCGGTTTTGTGGACGATGACTACCTGGATTGGGTCATCGATAAAGGGCTTTCTTTCTACGTCTTCACTTTGGAGCGTTTGCAAGCCACGGTTGAAGCCGCTAAACGTGCCCGCCGCCCCGCCCGTATCCACATAGAACTGGAGACCGGTATGCACCGTACGGGCTTTTGCGAAGACCAGCTGCCCCGTGTTTGGCAGCTCATACAAGACAACCAACAGCATTTGCAAATTGAGGGGCTCTGTACCCACTACGCCGGGGCAGAGGATTTCGCGGTACGCGACCGGATCAAGGAACAGGTGGCCACCTTTAAGCGGCTCTGCGATGCTTTTGAAGACCACGGCATCAATCCACGCTATAAGCACACGGCCTGTTCCGGTGCCTTGTTCAACTACCCCGAAACCATAATGGATATGGTGCGGATCGGCATTGCCTGCTATGGCTTTTGGCCCAATCAGGAGACGCGCATGAGCTACCTGCGGGAGCACCGCTTGACGGAGGACCCGCTGAAACGCATTCTCAGCTGGAAAAGCAAAATCCTGAGCGTCAACCGGGTGCCGGAAGGCAAATATGTCAGCTATGGAAAATCCTATCTGACTACCCGCCCCAGCAAAATTGCTACCGTGCCGGTAGGCTATGGATATGGGTTCAGCCGCGATTTGAGCAATAACGGCCATGTGCTTGTCGGCGGGCAGCGCGTGCCGGTGATCGGTTTTGTGAACATGAACATGGTGGTCATAGATGTGACCGAGGTGGAAGAAGTGAAGGTAAACGACGAAGTGGTGCTCATCGGCCAGCAAGGTGACAAGACAATGACGGTAAGCTCTTTCAGCGACATGAACAACAGCATGAACTACGAGCTGCTCACCCGATTGCCCGGGCATATCCCCAAGGTAGCGAAGCGTCAACCCGCCCCGGCAATGATGGGATAGCCGGTCCTTTCCGATACTGTATTTCAGTAAAAAAGGGGCAGCCTTGGTTACCCAAGACTGCCCCTTATGCTTATGCTTGTGCAGCTTTATACGAGAAAGCTGCTACTTTTTTTCCTAGTAACGTCCGCCACGGTCGTAGCCACCACCGCCACCGCGGTTGTAACCACCGCCACCGCCACGGTTGTAGCCGCCACGTCCGCCACCGCCGCGCTTCTCGCGGGGTTCTGCTTCTTTGACGACAATCGTACGGCCGTCCAGCTCTTGATCGTTCAGAGCGTCAATTGCGGCCTGAGCCTCTTCATCATTAGGCATTTCTACGAAGCCAAAGCCTTTGGAACGGCCTGTGCTACGGTCCATAATGATTTTTGCGGAGTCGACAACGCCGAATTCTTCAAAGGCGTACTGCAGGTCGGCTTCCTGCGTGTCATAGTTAAGCCGAGCAACAAAAATATTCATAAAACAAAATTGGTATCCACCCGAAGGCGGACAAAAGAACAAAATGGTGAAATAATCGAAAAAACTAAGGAAGGATAAAATAGAGAAGTTAACACTACCTAATTAGCCTTAGGCTTAATTCATTCAGAGCATAAAACTAAGCTATTCTCGGGATTCTTCCTAATTTTTTGCAACATTTTTCGCGCAAAATCATTTTAAGGGATTACCCATTGCCCATCCCACCCGCCATTTTCCCAATGATAAGCGGCGCGTTGATGGCCTTCCTGATGCAAGTGTAGCAGTTCCACTTGGCCAACTTGGCAGACAACCACCATAAAATGGTCAAAGGCATATTCCGTATCCTCAAGCTGCATATTGTCGGACCAGTGATTGGGCAAACCGGTCATGTCGGTATCCACAGGGCTGCCGGGTGCTAGGGTGGAAGCGTAGCTTTTCCGGCCCTGTACGGGCAGTTTTTCCCAGTATTGCCGGCACACTTGGTCCGTGCGGTGGCATTCCGCCTCGCCATACATCCGCATTTGCACTTTTTTGCGGGCATCCCAGAACAACCAGCTCAAGCGGGGGGATTGCTCCAACTCTTGGGTCTTGGCCGAGCGCGCATCCGTGAAAAATATCAGCTTGCGGCCGGGCATGTCGACTTCCCGCAGGACGACGGTACGGAGCTCCGCCTGCCCTTCGCCCAAGGTGCCGATCACCGGTGTCTGATAATCCCCTTTCCGCTTGATAGCCGCCTTGGCCAGCAAATGCCAGCAATCGTGTAGCATCTCGTCGAGTTCTTCGAATCTGTTCATACTTTATTTTGATTTGTCTCGCTGTAACGGTGTTTCAACACTATTTTTCCGTTTTTGTAATACTGATCACTTTCTTTTTTGCAGAGAAATTCTATTTTTGCATCCACCAAATGAAAAAGTAATATTGTTGCCAGATGTGCAACTGCATTTTTTGATATTTTTTCGCCCCTCCCTGTGACCTGCTAGGCGTTGTACCGTCACAAGGGGGACTCAACACAACAATAAGGTGCTTTTAAACCTTGCAGCGACGAGTAGTGTTGACTGAATTAAATTACACACGAAGGCCGAGCTAAAGACTTAGGTTTTCATGATATGAATATGGGTTTTAGGTGTTTTTCAGGGGAGCTAAATCTTTTTTAGCTCCCCCTTTTTTTGTCCTCTCCACTCCTCTCCTATTTTAGTTGAATGTTAAATCTCACCTTTTTTTTCTTTCCCGAGAACTTATATCGGCTATAAAATGTATTCCAAATTTCAACGACGAACACCGCCATATATTCCGCAAAAACACAAAGGAAGGCGGTCAGCCAAAATTTAATTTCAAACGCAACCATTTAAACGGAAAGAGAAATGATCGAATTGTCATTCGCTGTGCTAGCGTCCTTGTTTTCGCTGGTCAACCCACTGGGGGCCATACCGGTCTTCTTGGCGATGACGCCCCACTACACCAAACAGGAGCGCGCGCATACCGCTTTGCACACGAGCCTGTACTTTACGCTGATCTTGCTGGCGTTCTACCTAGGCGGCACCCTGATTTTGAAGTTTTTTGGCATCAGCCTCAACGCCATGCAGATTGCCGGCGGGCTGGTCATTCTGTCTTCGGGCTTTTCGCTGCTGAACGGCAAGTTTGCCGAAGGGCGGACCGTCAATAAAAAGGTAAAAGAAGAAGCGCTGACGAAAGAGGACATCTCGTTTTCGCCCTTAGCGATGCCTTTGCTGTCGGGCCCGGGCTCTATTTCTTACCTGATCAGCCTGCAGGCGCAGCATACGGCTTGGGAACCCCGCCTTCTCATCGGTGGGGTGGTCATTGCCATGGGGGCAGTGATCTTTTTCATACTACGCTCCTCGCCATACTTGCACAAGCTGATGGGGGTAGCCGGCCTAAATGCGCTGAGCCGCATTATGGGCTTCCTGGTCATGGCGATTGGTATACAGAATATTATCGCTGGGGTGGTCGACTTGGTGAAGGTCTTAGCTTAACACTTTTCAAGCCGTTGCAGCAATACGGGCTGCAACGGCCCTGCTGGGCGTAGGCTGTGCTGGGCGTAGGCCCCTGTTGGGCGTAGGCTCTGCCTACGTCCCGAGTGCCAATAGCCACACAGTAATAGAAACACTGACCAGACTGATCTCGCTGATTTGACTGGTTCTAGCATCCGCCCCGCGGCTGCGCCAAGCTGTCTGACTATAGCCTGGCATTCGGGTGTTCAACCCACACACCTCTACTGCAGCTAAGCTCTTGGCCGCGGAAAAGTGCGTTCGTTCGTATTCGTGACTTTCGTGTCATTCGTGGCTTCAATAGGCAGCGCTCGGCGAAGGTACTGCGCCGGGCGATGCACAAGCCTGTTGGGCACAGGCTGTGCTCCCGAGTGCCAATAACCACACAGTAATAGGAACACTGATCAGACTGATCTCGCTGATTTGACTGATTCTAGCATCCGCTCCGCGGCTGCGCCAAGCTGTCTGACCATAGTCTGGCATTCGAGTGTTTAACCCTGTTGGGCGTAGGCTCCCGAGTGCCAATAACCAGACATTAATAGAATCACTGACCAGACTGATCTCGCTGATTACACTAATTCTAGCATCCGCCCCGCGGCTGCGCCAAGCTGTCTGACCATAGCCTGGCATTCGGGGGTTTAACCCACACACCTCTACTGCAGCTAAGCTCTTGGCCGCAGAAAAATGCGTTCGTTTGTATTCGTGACTTTCGTGGCTTCAATAGACAACACACGGCGAAGGTATTGCGCCGAGCGATGCACTAGCCTCCTGTAGTATGGCACAGAGCCATCCTACAGGGGGCGGCGAGTGAACGATGCAGCTAAAAAACCACCGCACCCACCCCATCGGATGGACTACAGCCAGACGATGGGGTGGTCGCTACCTACCACACCACCCACTTCCCATTACCCAACACCGAACCAGCCCGCAACACCCGGTAATAATACACCCCAGCCGGCAATTCCTCCACCTCTATCTCCTCCTCCCCATTTGGAGCGGCAGTACTGCGCCGCAACAACTGCCCCGCCACACTGTACAGCTCCAGCACTACCGGCTCGCTGCCTGGAAGCCCCGCCGTGCGCAACCAAAGCGGCCCGCCTGACGGGTTTGGATAGACCTCTGCGAGCATGGCACGGCCAGCATCCTCCGTGCTCGTGACCTGCGCCTCTACCACCTGACAGAGCGTATCCGACCCGCGCGGGTTGGACACAGTGAGGCAGACGTTGTACGCGCCCTCTACTTCATACACATGCTCCGGGCGGGGGATGCTGTCCGTATGGCCATCCCCGAAATCCCACTGCCAGGAGCGGATGTCGTGGTAGGAGCTGTCCTGAAAACGGTAGCGCAAAGGCCCGGACTGACGGTAGGTGAAGGCGGCGGTGGGCGGCGCGCGCAGGGTGTCGCAGGGGCTGCCTTCCAGCGGGCCCAGGCGGTAGTTGGGGAAGTTGGGGAGGGAGAAGGCGTTTTTGGTGGGCAGGTCCACGCAGTGCTGGCAGACCTGGCAACTGTCGCCGGGCAGGTCGGGCTGCTCGATGACGTGCAGGTAGGAGACGCTGTTGTTGCTGTTGATGTAGATTTTGCCGTCTGGGGCGAGCTGCGCCAGGTAGAAGGTGGTGGCGAAGAAGCCGTCTTCTACGAAGCCGTCCCATTCGGCTACGGTGTCTCGGCTGGCTTCCACGTCTGTTGCCCATAAGTCATATTGAAAAACACGTAAATAGGAAGAAACGTATAAGTAACGGGAGCTGGGGGAGATGGCGACTCCTCCCGACCAGGCACTGTCCCGGTACGCAAACACATTGGGATTGCTTAGCATGCCCGTGCAACGGTCAAAATCGTAGATGCCGATATAGTCATCCGTCCCTATACCATTTACCAAATTAAGGTTGGCGTATTTACTCCCATCTGGAGAAAAAGTAGCCTGTCCTACTCCCGGGGATGGAATACTTTCCCCAATTGCTTGTGAAGGGTACTCTACAATACCAGATGGCGAAACTAAAAATTTGTAATATCGATTAGTGCTAAGTTGGCGTATAATCACCCACCAATCCCTTCCGTTAGCATGACGTGTAGCCGTTACTTTTCCCCGTGAAAGAGCTCCCTCTTTGAGAATCTGGTTTTTTTCAACTACAGTACCTAATCCATTATTTGCATCCATATTTATCACAGTATAATATAAATGCTTACTGCTACCCCTGACTCCTTCTTCCCCAAAAGCTATTTTATCCATATGGAGCAAATAATACAAACTGTCACTTTCCGGCACTGGCAATATTATCGCACCCTGCCCCAAAATATACCCCCTGCCATCCTCGCCCTGCTCCTCCGCATGCGCGCCCGGGTTCAGCCCATCGCCGTTCTCCATCGGCTCGTGCAGGGCATTGGCTACGTAGATACCGTTGGTGTAGAACTGAAGGTTGCCGGCTGTGTCGCAGATGCTGGCGTTGGTCTGGTAGAAATAGGAATCCCAAAATTGTAGAAACAACTCTGGAGGGGATTGGTCGAAATCCATGATAGTGCCGGCAAATTCGGGTGTACTGCTATTTCTGCCAAAGAGCCATACATTATCATATTTCTGAGCTGAACCGGGAATGGCGAGAATACTGATAACAAAAAAGAAAAGTAAACGCATTGCAGGTATTTTTTTAGAGCAGGCTGTCACAAGGACAGCCTGCTCATTGGTATTTTAATTACGGGCTGACAATCAGTTTTAGCGTTGATTGCGCGGAATCGGTCTGTATGTCCAGATAATATAAGCCCTTTTCCAAGCCTTCCAGCGATAAGCGATATTCGGAAGCACCAGGTGCAAGCACTACTTCTCTTTGCAGCTTACCTATAGCATCGAATACTCTAAGGCTGCCTTCCATTTCCAAAGGATTACCCCACTGTACGGTCACTTCGCCACGCGCCGGGTTGGGAAATAAACGGACATCAGCCGTATTCGCAACGGAACTGGTATTTTCTGGTGCTTGGATAAGCTGCTGTTGGTTGCAAGCCGCATCGTACCAAACCAAGCTGTCGCGAGCTATCGACAGTAAAGCTCGGGCATCGAACACCGCTTTTCCGCCGGAAAGCGGGCACTGTTGGGCAATAAGCTCCAAAGCCCTTTGCTCGGTTGAGGTAAAATGAGAAGCATTACGCTGAATGTAGGACAATAAGACCCTGTATATAGCCTTCCGGTTTTGTTCATAAACTGCATGCACGCTTATGCCATTATTTTGAGCATCCAAGGCAGCAGCTGCCGTTGTCCGGTTAGCAGCCACCGTAGCTGAATAGCTTTCAATAGCTGCCGCTAGGGTCTCCATATCATCTATATGCGCATTGCGGTTGCTTATCAGCCCTTGCCAGAGCGAGTCGGGCGCTGCCAGTATTTCCTGATCCAGAAGCGAAAGCTCCATAAGCTGCTGCACCAAACTATCCAAGCCGTTTTTCATAGCGGCAATATCACTGCTATTGGCGTGGTACAAGTTGGAAAGCCCTGTCTTCAAGCTGTAAAAGTCCCCCACCGAGGTGTGATCGTGGGTATTCAGGAAGTTTTGCAGACTGGTATCACTTGTGACCAATCCATAAGTCTCTCCATATAGATATTGGCTGAGCGACCATAATACAGTGTTTGCATACACGCTGCCGCTGCCGGCTTCCCCGCTGATGATTTTGGCGATATCTGGCGATTCGTGGTTGAAACCCTCTACTACACAAGCAGCTTGTGAACATACATCGGATACATTTTCATTATCAAAGTCATCAAACCACCCCACCGCAGGCGTCACTGAAGGCGGCATAAAGCAGGCCATGTCCCCGGGGTCTACGAGGAAGGGGAACTCTTGCCCATCAGAAAACGTAGCTCCACTCCAAACCGCGCCCCCACTGCCATTCCAGCAGTTCTCGGTATGCTCCTGCGAGCCGAGGATGGCGGAAGGGCTGTCCAGCCACAGGCCGGCCGTGTGGTTGCCGAAGGTATTGCCCCGGAACTTGTCCGTGGCCATGCTCGGGCCGACAACGGAGACGCCGTAGCGGGTGTTGTCTACGGTGTTGCAGCAGTAGGTATTGCCCGCCGAGTAATCGATCCGGATGCCTTCGTTTTGGGCACCGCCGGTGCCTGCGCCGCTTATCCTGTTGTCTTGGATGAGGCATTGGTTGGCACCGTAGAGGCTGATGCCGGCGTCGGCCAAGGCCGCATCGTTCAAATTGACGGTGTTGCCGAGTACTTTTGCGTTGTCGCTGGACAATAGGCCGATGCCCATGCCTGCTGTATCCACAGTCACTGTATTGCCCCTGATTTCAGCTTCGCCTTTACTGAAAAGCAGGACAATACCCTCGCCGTCTGCGGCGTCGGCTGTTGTTACGGTATTTCCGATAATATCGACCTGCCCGTTGGGGTCGGTAGCGCTAGCCCATATCCCGAACTTGGAGCTCTTGACTGTATTGGCCAGATTTGGGTTATCGTCCCCGATCGTGATGAAATTGGGCTGGTTGACGATTGCTGTAATACCGTACTCTGCCCCGCTTATCGTATTGGTGTAGGCCGTCAGCCCAGCTTCGCCGGCCCCTATGCCTAAACGGCAGTCTTTGATGGTATTATTAAACGCCCTCAAAGTTTGCCAGCCAGTCCCTACCATGCGGAGGGCATCGCCAGCAAAACCATAACTGCCGGCATAAGCAGCTGCATGGGCGTCCATCTCCTCATAAGCGTCAAAAGAGACTGTCGCCCCAGGATTTTCATGGATCACAACACCAGAAGCCAGCCGCCGGAAGCTGTTGCCAGTAGAAGCAAAAACAGAAGCCATAGGCTGTACGTATATGCCCGCCAGCGGGTAAAGATTGGCATTCGGCAAACCTTCCGGCCCGCTCGTCTGCCCACTGAATGGGGGCAGCAGCTCGTCCGTAGAGGCATACACGTCAAAGCGGTTGCCTGCGATGAGCAAATCTGCCTCGGCACCCGCCCCTTCATCGGCGGTGTAGATGCCTACAAAGTTGGCGACAAAGTTATCGTCATCCAAACATTCAGGTACTTCGAGGCTTTGCGTGTAGGTATATACCCCGCCACAGTCTCCTTCAAGGGCCAATGTTACTTGGAAGTTACCCCCCTGAGTGCCGGACAAAGATTTCATAGCGTATATGTTTTGGAAGAAAAAAAAGAGCGTTGAGCGCAAAATGAAAGCTCAGGGTTTAGGCTTTGTAGAGCACAGCAACATTGCAACAGCTAAAGTAGGGCGATTCTGGCAGACCGGGAAATATTATTGCTTTTTTTTCGTCTTGTGCCATTAAGTATAGCGCGAGGGTCAAGCTTGGGATAGGGCGTATTGAGAGGCTGTAGCAGCTGATATCCCTGTTGGGCGTAGGCTCTGCCTACGTCCAATAGCCAAACAGTAATAGAAACACTGACCAGACTGATCTTGATGATCAGTCTCGAACCACTAGGACCATAAGCATCACCGCAACAACAACACCCCGGTTGGGCGTAGGCTCTGCCTACGTCCCGAGTGCCAATAACCACACAGTAATAGGAAAACTGATCAGACTGATCTTGATGATCAGTCTCGAACCACCAGGACCATAAGCATCACCGCAACAACAACACCTCCCCAGCCACCACCTCCCGCCGGCCGTCTGCCAAAACCACCTCTATAACATAGGCAAACACCGCACTATCCATCTCGTAGCCCCGCAGTTCGCCGTCCCAGCCGTAAGCCGGGTCGTTCGGCGAAAAGTTTTCTGCTTCGTACACCATATCCCCCCAACGGTCATACACCTGGAACGTAGCTACCTCTTGTATGCTAGCAGCGGCAAAGACCATAAACACATCATTCTGGCCATCGCCGTTGGGCGAGAATACGTTAGGGACGTACACTGGCAGATCGTCGATAACCTTGATCCGCACCAGGCTGGTGTCGACACAACCGCGCTCATTTTGCACCCATACTTGATAGACCGTCGTCTGGGTTGGCGCCACGACATAGGCCGCCCCCTCCGGCTTTCCGTCTGCTGGCCACCACCAAATACTGTCGTACGCAGCCGGCTCGATAAGCGGTACGAGCGTATCTTGTTCCCCCAGCCGGATAGCACGCTCTGGCCCCAGGGATACGCTTATGCCTTCGGCTTCTGGCAATATGACTTCCCCCGCCCAGGTACAACCGTTGGCATCCTCTATGGCTACCGGGTAGAGGCCAGGGGACAACCCCTCAAACACCGCATCCGCTGCAAAGGGGCTTTCGCCCAATGCGAAGAAGAAAGGCGCCGTACCCCCCAGCACCGTGTCAAGAACGATTTCCCCGTCGCTGTCACCGGGGCAAGCGGGCGGCACCGCCGACCAGAATGCATCCGTGATTACTTCGGCGGTTTGCAAGACTTCCACGCTGTCTAGGCCCGTGCAGCCGTTTTGTGTATTCGTTACCGCCAGTACGTACCAGCCGGCGGCGGTTGCCTCAACCATAAGTTCGTTCACCGGACCTTCCAATTGCCCGCCCCCGGTCGACCATTCGTATACCAAACCCGAGCCCAAATCGGAATCACTGCCGTCCAGTGTCACTACCGTACGATCGCAGTTGAGGGCTTGAGGGGTGGCAATAGCGGCCTGCGGGGGATCAATATCGGCTTCTACCGACAGGGTTTCGGAAGCAGTGCAGCCGTTATCGGTATTGGTGACCACCAAAGTGTAATTGCCCGCTTCCGTAACGGCTAAATCAAAATTAGCCTCCGGTATACTTTCTCCATCAGGCCCGAACCATTCGAAGTCTACCCCGTCGGCGGTGGCAGGCTGCTCAGGCTGGAGAAAGATGGTATCATTGGCACAGGTAATCAAATCTGCATTGCCAACAGCCACCTCAGGCGGCTCCACATCTGTGCCCACACTGAACAGGAGGGTATCCCGGCATCCGCTCGCTTCGTCGGTCCTATCGTATCCACCTCGCCATTTTGGAGGGTTAAGCCATGAATACCACCACGACCATCAACCTGACGGCCACCGATGTTAAGCAAGCCATCAGCGAGTTCGTCTCGCGTCGGCATGAGGAGTTCGCTCCCTCCGAGGACGAGATTTCGTTCATCACCAGCCCGAACCGGGTACTGGCTAAGGTGACCATCACCGAGGACGAAGACGACGAGGCGAGCGAGGACACCACCGGCTTCCAGGGCTACGATCCGCACCCCGACTATCTCTCGCCCTCGTTTTCCGCCGATTTGCGCGACGACCCTGATGGTTTCTGGACCGTGGTCG
>JAAAOU010000237.1 GCA_009908745.1 Bacteroidota bacterium | reverse complement strand
ACAGGGCAGCCCGGTGCGGCAGTGGCCCGGCAGGGGGCAGCGCCAACTACAGCTTTCGGGCTTGCCGTCGGGGATGTACTATTTGGTTTTTTCTGGTGAGGGCTGGCGGCAGGCGGTGCCGGTAGTGTTGCGGTAGATGGCAGGCTTAACGGCCTGAAAGAGATGGGCAGACTTCTCCCTATTTCCCGACACCACAGGCAACGCGTCTCCCCCGCTGGCCCTGTGGAATAAATCAAGTTACTGCCAGGTTATTCCACAGGGTCAAAGGGGGACAGGGCGCTGCGCTTGAGATAGGGGCGTTGGAGCTTGATGCATTGCTTTCACGCTTCATACACACCGTGGAGAGCAAGGCCTCCCCGGCTTAGTGGCTCAAAAGCGAAGTGCAGATTTCACGCTCTATTCCCCGGCATCACGGGCTATACGTCTCCCCCGCTGGCCCTGTGGAATCTATCAAGTTGCTGCCAGGCTATTCTACAGGGCTGGCGGGGGCCGGGGGGTGGACCTATCGCATTCTCCTCTACCCATTTTAAAATAATCGACGAAACATCATCAATCCGATTCAGCACTTCCCAGTTAGAGAAACGCAGCACGGTAAAGCCCACTGCCTCAAGGTCCCGGTCTTTTTGTTGATCCCGTTCTGCCGCTTCTTCCGATTCGTGAGTAATACCGTCTACCTCAATAACAAGAAGCAAATCAAGGCATGCAAAATCCGCGATGTAGTTTAGTATAGGGCGCTGGCGGCGGAAAGTGTACCCTTTCATGTTTCCGGCCCGGAGTACATACTTCCAGAGGCAGGCCTCGCCTTTGGTCATGTTTTTGCGCAGCCGGTTGGCGAAAGGCTGGAGCCTTTTGTTGTAGTGGTAGTTGTTTTTTGGAGAAGCGGATTCCATGGGGGTATCTTTTGTCCGTTTAAAGATACTGCCTGTTTGTCACGATGTCAACTCCTTACAGGCGGAAAAGTACGTGACCATCTCTTGTAGGGTTTTACGTGATAATGTGACAACTCTTTTCAGGGAATTGGCTCTATTTTCCACCCCCTGAATCCCCGCCAGCGGGGGACAAATCGCTGCTCTTGAAGTAGGGGCGTTGGAGCTTAATGCATGGAGCTCACGCCTCATACACACCGTACAGCGCAGTACCCTAACAGCTTAACGGACTAAGAGCAAAGGGCAGGCTTTAAGCCCTATTCCCCGGCATCACGGGCAACGCGTCTCCCCCGCTGGCCCGGCACTGTAGCCAGCTACGGCGCAAGCGGCTGGTTATTAAAGCTGGGGAGGTGGACTTCGGGGGGATTGTTCCGTGAAGTTAGACGGCGATGGCAATGCACAGTCTGAAAGGGCTGTCTTTTTACTTAAAAAAGCGGGTATTCTATACAGATCACCACCGATAGGTATAAAAATCGCCCTTTTTTAAACACATCCGCTTCTTTATGTTTAAATTTCGGGGAAAATTATACCTATGCTGCCGCTATTACCACCGGAAATAAGCCTGGAATCCATCGAGAGCAAGAAGGTACTGCGTAAGCTGGCGACTGCCCGCGCGGCGCTGGCTGAGTTGAAGGGCGTAGCTGGTACGATTCCAAATGAACAGATACTGATCGATACGCTCTCCCTGCAGGAAGCCAAAGACAGCTCTGCCATTGAGAATATTGTCACCACGCAGGATGAACTGTACCAAAGCGACTATGACCAACAAAGCTTTGCCAATCCTGCCGCTAAGGAAGTGCACAACTATGCAGCGGCTTTAAAAACCGGATTCAGCGAAGTCAAGCAAAGTGGCATTATCCGGATTGGTTTGCTGAATCGCGTACAGGCGGCTATCGAACGCAATGAGGCGGGCATCAGGCGGGTGCCAGGCACGGTGCTGAGGAATGACCTGACCGGGGAGGTGGTCTATACCCCCCCACAGGACTATGCGCAAATACAGGCACTACTTGATAACCTTGAGGCATTCATCAATGGCACCATCGAGTACGAAGTGGACCCGCTGGTCAAAATGGCGATCATCCATTATCAGTTTGAAAGCATCCACCCCTACTACGATGGGAATGGCCGGACGGGGCGCATACTGAATTTGCTCTACCTCATCAAAGAAGACCTGCTCAGCATACCGGTACTGTACATCAGCCGCTACATCATTCGGCACCGGCAACAGTACTACCAATTGCTGCAACAGGTCAGGACATCTAATGGCTGGGAACCCTGGATTTGGTACCTGCTCGATGCCGTAGAGCAGACCGCAACCGGAACCATCCAAACCATCAAAGGCATACATGCCCTTATGCTTTCTTACAAACGCCAAATCCGACAGGCCCATCCCAAACTATACAGCCAAGACCTCCTCAACAACCTTTTCCGCCACCCCTACACGCGCGTCGCCTGGCTACAAAAAGACCTTGCCGTCTCCAGGCTAACGGCTACCAAATACCTGGATACGCTGGTGGAGCTGGGGCTGCTGGAGAAGATCAAAAAGGGGCGGCGGAATTATTATTTGAACCGGGGGCTGTTGGGGTTGCTGGCGGGGAAGTAAGGTGATTTTCCATCCGGGGGCGACCTGACTGACTCCGGCCGCGATTCCCTGATCGCCGCCGGAGTCAAGCCGGGATAAGCCATGCACGGCTTCCCCGATCAAACCAGAAGTACACACTAACAACGGACGGGCGCTTCGGACTTGCCGGGCGTTGCGCTATACGGCGGTACCCGCAGTAGCCTACCTCCATAGACTGGCTGGCGCCCAGCCTATGGGGGTAGGCGGTTTTTCAATTACCCGCTCAATCGTAAAGGACGCTCGTTATGAAACTGGCGGGCGCTTCGCCGGCCCATCCGCAGGCTGGCTTGGAGCCCGTATACAAGCAGCGGGGGGCGCAGAAACAGGGAAATGATGTTGCGCTATAACCCTGACGCAAGCGCAGCTTGCTGCAGGACTGGTGTTTGAAATAACGGCGCGCACCACCAACCGGAGCGAGCGTAGATTGGAAGACACAGTTCTTTTATGCTGAACTGACACAATTGGTCAGCTTCCTGGAACCGAAAGCGTTCCTGGTCAGTTGCTGACGAGCTCCGTTGTCAGCGTCCGAGAACCGCAAGCATTAGACAGTACTCCTTACAGCCTTGCTCTTGGGGTGGGTGTGTGCTTTGTGGGGGCGTACTACGGGCAGCGGAGGAGTTAAAAGCTCTACGGCAGTTGCCAAAGCTACTTCAATCCATAGTTGTCTACATTCAGGAAATAAATTCCGCCCTGATATCCACCCGTCATGACATTCCTGCCGTTCTCCAGCTTTATGATATTTGCCCCACGGAACGTTTTTTCATCGGTGAAGTAGGTGGCGTTGATTTCGTTTCCCTCTGAATCGACATGTATGATCATGTGGTCTGTTTTCGTAGTATGATCACTTAATGCGTAGCCGTTAATCACGAAAGAGCCATCTTGGTTGACGGCAATAGATTGCCCATCATTCAGATAGTGGGTATCCCCGGCTTCTTTCTCCCAAAGCAGCTCGCCATTAACGTCTATTTTGGCGATCAAGACTTTGGAAGAGTCAATCTTATTAGAGCCTGCTTTGGTATGCGTTTGTTCCCCTACGACGACCAGGCTCCCGTCCGCGAGTTGAATGGCGCTTCGGCACACCCTGTTGCCCTGTCCGTAGGATCGCTCCATGACCAACTGAAATGCCGGGTCGAACCAGCTGAGGTTGAATACACTGTTGTCGTAGTCTGTGATCAGGATATTTCCGTCTTGTAACACCAGTATGCTGGAAGGCACCTTGTACTTGTCCGGAGTGTCAACCGTTTTGAATTGTAACTCTTCGCCCAGTGAATCTATCTTTAGCAAGATCAGATTCTGCTTTTCCCGATCAGCGCCACAAACCACAATTTCATTATCGTTCAACGCAGTGATGCCTGTACCGTATATCTCGTACTCCTCTTGGTATACCCTTTCCCAAATAACCATACCGTCCTGGTCCAGTTTTGCTACTGCCAGTCTACGCCTGTCTTCACCATTCTCGCCCGTAGTATAGCCTGCAAGGTAGATATGTTGCTGACTGTCTTCATGTACACCTAAAGCCCGGCTGTTTGGCAGGTCACACAGGGAGGAAAAAATCACTTCTCCTGTCGGCGTAGTTTTAGTCACGAGCATTTGACGGTGCCCGCCTATTCTTTTGTTCCCAACCACGATGACATTTCCATCGGAAGATAAGAGGGTGGATTCATGCCAGTACCCGATGCTTCCATCCAGTACAGTGTAGATGGAAGTTTCCTCAGGGTCTTGGTTTTCACCAGGCTCTTCTGTGGATGGCTCCACCGTGGTGGGGGGAGCTTCTTTTTCGCATCCCAGAAAAAGGAGAAGCAGAGGGAGAATGAAAATAGATTTTTTCATGGTTTTTTACGGCTTTAATCAGAAGCGCTATTTAATGCGAGAGCGCTTGTGTGCGCTTCGCCTTAAAGATAACATATTTGCAAATATTTTCCTAGCGTCGCCGCTGTTTATACCGGCTTTTCTATCCGCGTATCCGCTTCCAATGTCCAACCCTCGACGAGATTCAGCAAGTTTAGGCCCGGCCCGTGGGGTTGTGTAAAAAGTCAAGAATATAAATCTTTATAAATTGACAAGAAATAATATTTGGTTTTCGTACTGATTGTACCGGCGATCTTTAGTCGCCGAAAGAAAAAGGGAAGGGCAACCAAATATTATTCAGCCGCTAAATTACAATCAACAAAAATACCTGCTTTTTACACAACCCCGCATCTAATTAAGGGGCTTCAAAAGGAAAGTGGTAGTAAACTGGGAAAGTACACCCTAACGG
>JAAAOU010000350.1 GCA_009908745.1 Bacteroidota bacterium | reverse complement strand
ATTGCAAAAAATTTGATATAGTAATTTTTTTAGTTTAATACTTTGCTAATGTGTTCTGAATACCCTATCTTTGTTGTAACCTAACAAAATGGGGTGAACCCCATTATTCCAGACAACAAGTTCAAGCCAAACTTATTTTGAGAAAACAGACCGCCCCTCCCATAACGTAGGAGAATTACGGGTTTTTTACTAGGGGAATAGACACGCATCTATACCTACCACTTTATTCGCGACCAACAAATCATAATCATTTCAAACCACCTGCCTGAGCGGGTACTGCCCTCATGCTCTCGGCTATATTGCCGGAGGACGGTAAGCGCTACGGACAGCGGTATTCTGGCCAATAGGCCCTTATGCCTTTGTGGGGATGGAGAAGCTGTGAGCCAAGCCTGACGATGCCGGCAAGTCCTTGCCTTTGCAGCTCCCAAGTTTATTATTAGCCTTCCCTGTGGCAGTTCCGGCTGCCTGCAGGGCAGAACGGCTAATGCCCAAACAACCATGCGCGCGTTGTCAACGCCTGAGGTGCGCGAGCTCAGGCGTCACGGCGAGCGGGAAAGCACAAAAAGATTGTTAACCAAAAACCGTACAACAACATGAGATTCACACTATCCACCCTGCTAGCCCTGCTAGTGGCGACGCTGGTATTCGGCCAGCAGACCCTACAACCCCGTTCACTTGTAAACACAGCTAAAGACAATAAAACCAACTTTGAAAGGGCTGCTTTTTTCAAAGCGTCCCAACAAGGTGCTTCCGCCTTGGCCCGCCAACTGGCAAGCACCAAATTTGCCCCATTGCAACTCGATGAAGAAGCCCTGTCCAAGGCCCTCGGCGAACGGCATCAGGCACTGCAAGTCAGCCTGCCGTTCCCGGGGCGCCAACAGCCCCTCACCCTGGAATTGGTACAAGTCGATATTCTCGCGGAAGGTTTTCAGGTGGTACGTGCCTCCACGGGCCAGCCGGCGAAGACCCAGCATGGCCTGCATTACCGTGGGGTCATCCGCGGCGAAGAGGGGTCCGTGGCCGCTATCAGCCTATTCGAAGGGGAAGTGATGGGGCTGCTTGCTGCCCCCGAACTGGGGAACCTCGTGCTAGGCAAGCTGGAGGACAGCCGCTCGGGCATGGACTACGTATTGTACCGGGATGCGGAAGTGCTCCGGCAGCTCGAGTTTGACTGCGCTACTTCGGATGAGGGGCCCGATTACAAGCCCCACCAATTGCAAGCGCCAGCCGAAGGCCGCTCGGCACAAGACAAGTGTACCAATATTTATCTGGAGATCGACCACGACGTTTATCAAAACAAAGGTGGGGTAGACGGCACGACCAACTACATCACCGGCCTATTCAACGAAGTGGCCACTTTGTATGCGAATGAAAACCTTTCCATCCGCCTGTCAGAGCTCTTCCTGTGGGACGACATTAGCCCTTACGCCGGCAGCAACAGCTATATTTTGCTGACCCAATTTGTGGACCAGCGCCCCTCGTTCAACGGCGACCTCGGCCAGCTGATCAGCTACCAGGCCAGCGGGGGCATTGCCTACCTTTCAGGGCTCTGTAGCAATTACTCGCCCCGGCACAGCTTCAGCAGCATCAACGCTAACTACGCGCCGGTGCCGACTTATTCTTTTTCGGTCATGGTGGTGGCACACGAGCTCGGCCACTCTTTCGGCTCCCGGCACACCCACGCTTGCGCCTGGAACGGCAACAACACCGCTATCGACGGTTGCGCCGGTTACACCGAGGGCAGCTGCCCGGAAGCAGGTATCCCGGCGGACGGCGGTACCATCATGAGTTATTGCCACCTGCGCAGCGCGGGCATCAACTTCAGCAAGGGCTTTGGCACGCAACCCGGCAATGTCATCCGCAACGCCGTGGCCAGTGCCAATTGCCTAGCGGTTTGCCAGGCCAATGACGACGACGATGACCCACCTGCTGATGATGGGGAGGACTGCGAAGGCCAGGAACTAGAGCTGTCGATCACCCTCGATATCTACGGGGTAGAAACCACCTGGGAAGTACGCGACGAGGCGGGCGAGTTGCTGCACGAAGGCGGCCCTTATCCGAATACGACCAACGGCACAGTGGTCAACGAGCGCTTTTGCCTGCCGGAGGGCTGCTATGACTTTACCATCTTCGACGCCTACGGGGACGGCATCTGCTGCGGCTACGGCACCGGCAAGTACGAATTGCGGGACAGCAGCGGCACGCTCATCGTAAACGGGGGCGAGTTCGATACGGAGGAACATACCGCTTTCTGTTTGCCACTGGAAGACGATGGGGAGGCAGATTGCGCGCCTATCGATTTTACAGCGTACGACATCCTTTCCTTCGGTGGGGCACAGGACGCCGGCACTTACCAACTTCTTAACGAGGGGGAGGTGCTGCGCTTGCAGAACAACGCTTGGAAAGCCATACGCCTAGATTATGACGTTACCCCTAGCACGGTCATAGAATTCGAGTTTGGCTCTACCCGGCAGGGCGAAATCCACGGCATAGGCTTTGACGATAATGAGAATATCTCTTTCAACCGGACATTCCGCCTGTACGGCACGCAGAATTGGGGCTTGGGCGAATACGATGAGTACACCGGTGATGCCAACTGGCAAAAGTTCACCATACCGGTGGGGGAGCATTACACCGGCGTGTTTGAGTACCTGTTCTTTGTGGCCGACCACGACCGTTGGCCGCGGAACGGAGACGCCTTTTTCCGCAATATCGTCATTTACGAAAAAGACCAATGCGGCGAGGAGGACAGCGAAGCGGGGGCTTTGCCCACCGTTGCGGCGCAGGGTATACCCTCGGCTGCCGCTCCGGGAGAACTACTGGTTTATCCCAACCCCGTCCAAGATTGGCTGACGGTACGCCTGCGGCTGCCCGGTTCAAATACCGCTGAGGTGCAGGTCTTCAGTATGGCCGGCCGGTTGGTGCAGCGGCAGCAGTGGCCGTTAGGCGCGGGACAGCTGGAAGAACAGCTTGATGTCAGCCAATTGCCGCCCGGCACTTATATTTTGAAGGTAGCAGCGGAGCAACAGCAGTTGGTCCGGCGATTTACCGTTTCCAGGTTTTAATCCTCTTCTTCCCGGCAGCTGATTGCCGGGAGCTTTTTTACCCCCCGGCGGCAGTCGCAGTGATGTGGCTGCCGTTTTTTTAAGATCATGGTGATTTCGAAATCACCATGATCTTATTACCACCGCAACGCCTCCATCATCCGGTCAAAAATGTGGTTGTTCTGGTAGATGCCCATGAACTTGGCCGCTCCCGGGCCATAAGCATAAACCGGTATCAAAGTCGCCGAGTGCCCGCCCGTAGAGAAGGTCGGGTTGATGTGCTCGTAGGTGCGCTGCCGGCGGACCTCAGCCGCAGAGAGGGACATGCCGCCCGTTTCGTGGTCTGCCGTCACAATCACTAGCGTGTTGCCGTCTTCCTCGGCGAAGTCTAGGGCCACATCAATAGCCTTGTCAAAATCTTTGACCTCATCGATGATCCAATCGGCATCGTTGGCGTGGCCGCCCCAGTCGATTTGCGACCCCTCCACCATCAGGAAAAATCCATCCTTGTCTTGCGAAAGATGCTCCAGCGCCATCTGCGTGGCTTTGGGCAGGAAACCGCCGCGCCCTTCCGACATTTTGGGCATACCATCAGGGGCGAGCAAATAACTGTATTTCTGGCCAGCTTTCCAGTTTGTTGGTGCATTCAAGCCAGTGGTGTCTACTTTGAATCCATTAGCTCGCAGTGAATCGAGGTAGTTCAATCCATCTTTGCGGCGGACAAAGTAGTCAATACCGCCCCCTGCGAAAAAGTCGACCGGGGAAAGTACGAGTTGGGCCGCAATTTCATCTTCTAGGTTACGGTTTGCTACATGCGCGTAGAATGAAGCCGGCGTGGCGTGGGTAATGGAAGAAGTGGCAATGACCCCTGTTGCTTGGCCCCGCTTCGCCGCCATCTCCAATATGGTCGTTCGGGCAACGGTGTCTTCGTCCACCCCAATGGCACTATTGTACGACTTGTAGCCGGTGGAGAAAGCCGTTGCACCCGCTGCCGAGTCTGTGATCTTGGCGTCGGTGGGTTCGTTTTGGTGCAGCCCCATGTGCAAAAAGCGGGTGAAGCTCGGCGTTTTGTCTTGGTAATAAAAGGCGGTGGAAGCCTGCGTGAGCCCCATGCCGTCGCCAATCAGCAGAATGACGTTTTTGGGCTTTTTGCGTATGGCGATTTGCTGGTAGTTGTTGTTGCAAGCGTGCAGCATCAGCGCTGCCAGCAGTACGAGCAGTGGCTTTTTCATACAATAGTGGTTTCTGATTGAGGCAAAGGTAAGTTTCCTATGTTTTTTCAGTGTTAACAATCATCACCCTTCCGATAGCGTCTCCGATATGTCGGTATTGCGAGCTTGTATAGCGGGGATGATGGCTGCTAGCAAGCCAATGATCAGCGCGCCGCCGAACAAATAGGCCTCTTCCACCAAGAAGTTGGTCCAGGAGAAGTCGTATTGGTACGTCTCCTTCATCTGATCGGCCAGCAGGTACATGGCCCCATGGCTGAGGAACATGCCTAGGGCGTAGCCTAGTACTGCCAACAGCAAGCCTTCCAGCACGATGAGCCCCAGCAATTTGCCGCGGGAAGCCCCCATGACCCGCATGAGCGCCAGTTCATAGCGCCGTTCTTTCAGCGAATTGTAGAGGGAGATGAAAATACTCAAGCCCGATACGATGATGATCACTAGGGCCAGCCAGCGCAGCGCTTTGGTGCCGGTGCCCATCAGGGCGTAGATGCGGTTGATTTCAATGGCGGGGGTAGCCGCCTGCATCTCTGTGT
>JAAAOU010000411.1 GCA_009908745.1 Bacteroidota bacterium | reverse complement strand
TCATTTGCTACAAGCACAAGAAGTACAACAAATTCAACACCAAGTTTGGCAAAGCCCTGAAGAAACAGGCTGTTGTGATGGAAAGCAAGCCGCTGTACGACAACCAAGTGCCCGCCTGGATTTCCAATCACCTGAAGGGCAAAAAGATGAGCATCACGCCCAAAGCCGCTGAGCTGATCGCCGAAAACCTGGGCACGGACCTCGGCAAAATTGCCAACGAGCTGGAGAAACTGTCGCTCAACCTGCCCGCCGGGGCGCAAGTGGACGACGCGGCCGTGGAAGAGCATATCGGCATCAGCAAAGACTACAATATCTTCGAGCTGCAAAAAGCGATTGGGCTGCGCGACGGGGTGAAGGCCATGCGCATCGTCAACTACTTTGCTGCCAACCCCAAAAAAGGGGCGCTTGTGCCGACCATCGCCGCTCTGTACAACTACTTTAGCAAGGTATACCTCTTCCACGCCGCTAAAAATTTGCCGGAAAACGAAATATTGAGTACCTTGCAACTCCGATCGAAGTTCTTTTTGAAAGAATATAGGGCTGCGGCCCGCAACTATCCAAGGTCTAAAACCGAGCAGGTCATTTCCCTGCTGCAGGAATACGACCTCAAATCCAAAGGCGTCGGCTACCGCGGCACCGGCAAACCGGAAAGCGAGCTGACCAAAGAACTCGTTTGGCGCATCATGCACTAGTGCTTCCCCCTGATAATTATCTGCTTTCCAATTGTCCTTCTGATTACACCCCTACATTCATTAACCTAAGGACAATTATGAAAATGAGGATCATTACCCTGTTGCTAGCCTTAGCTAGCGCCCTGCCCCTTTCCGCTCAATTGCTAGACGTCAACAGCGCGGGCCCCGGCAGCTTTTCCCCCGAACAACTGATTGAGGACATCTGCCTAGGCGAAGGCATACAAGTCACGGACATTACCTTCGAAGGGGTGGCGACCTCCGTCGGCAGTTTCAATAATGCCGAGCCCTTTATCGGCCTGGACCAAGGCTTTGTGATGACCACCGGGCAGATCAGGACCAACCCCATCGGCTTGGGCATTAACAACCCCAGCGTATTCAATGCTTCCGTCGACAACAACAGCGAGGCCGCTTCGGAGCTATTGCCGGCTATCGCCAACGACGACGATATACAGGATGTAGCGGTATACACCATAGAATTTGTGCCCGCCGGCGATACCGTCATGTTCCGCTATGTGTTCGCCAGCGACGAGTACCCGACTTTTGTGTGCAGCAACTTCAACGATGTGTTCGGCTTTTTCCTGGAAGGCGAGGACCCCAATACCGGACAAAATACTGTCACCAACTTGGCAAAAGTACCAGGCACCGACCTGCCCGTCTCCATCAACAGCGTCAACGGCGGCGCGCCGGGCGGCTATATCGGCAGCAACGTGCTGTTTTGCACCGAAGAGCTGAATGGGTCGCTTGATTATTCGGCGCTTTTCAACTCCACCCCCGACAGTTCTCCCCCTGTTTACAATGGCTATACCGATATCTTTGTCGCCAAATCCGCCGTGGTCCCCTGCCAACCTTACCGTATGACACTGGTCATTGCGGATGTGGGCGATGCCCTTTGGGACAGCGGCATATTCTTCGAGGCCAAAAGCTTCTGCTCTTTCACGGGCGGGCATGGCGGCACGGAAGAGGTGGTACTGACCGAAGACTGTGCCCCGCAGGAAATCGAACTCGACCTTAGCAGCTTCCCAGAGGAAGAATTCCCCCTGGCTTACAGTATAAGCGGAAGTGCGACCAGCGGGGAAGACTTTACCGGCCTCGCACTCGAAGGGCAGATTGAAGAACCTACCGACAGTTGGGCACTAGCCGCCAGCTTTATCAACGATGATGTGGCCGAGGCAACCGAGACACTGGAGATTACCATTACCGGCAGCAGTTGCCGGGAGAAAACCTTCCTGGTATCGATCGTCGACCCCATCCTCATCGAAGGCCCGGCACAAACGGCTTGTGAAGGCGACCCGGTGACGCTGACTGCCACCACAGACTCCCTCCTGCTCGCCGATTACACCTTCAAATGGAGCGACGGGCAGACCGGGCCGGTGATTACCGTCAACCCCAACAGCACAACTACCTACACTTTGACCTACGAAAATGGCAGTAGCAGCTGCACGGCGGACTTCACGGTGAATGTCTCCCCGGCTGAAACCGCCATAAGCGCTACCATCAACGAAGGGGAAAGCTACGCCTTTGCCGGCAGTACCTATACCGCCGCGGGTTTTTACGAAGCTTTGTTTACCGCAGCGAACGGCTGCGACAGTCTCGTGCGCTTAGACCTACAGCTCAATACCGTCCCCAGTACCATCACCGACTCTATTGCCGTCGGCCAGTTGGTGAATCAGTGCGTAGATACCGAGGCGCTGCAGCAGGTGAGCAGCTTTACGAATGCCTGCCCGACGCAGGGGATGGAGATTTCACTGGACCCGCAGGCGGCCTGCGTGACCTACCTTGGCCAAGAACCCGGCCTGACGGAAGCCTGCCTAGTCGCCTGTAGTGAGAACGGCAGTTGCGACACCACTTTCTTAGCGGTAAGCGTATTCGACAATATCCTGGACGCGGTAGACGACTACGACACCACGGGCTACAACGAAGCCATCACCCTTGATGTGCTTGCCAACGACTGGACGGAAATCACGGTGATCACCGACCAGTATATTGTCTCCGAGCCCAGCTACGGTAGTGTGGAGTTGAACGACGACGGCAGCATCAACTACACGCCTTCCATTGATATTTGCCTGCAAGAAGACACCCTGCAGTATGCCATTTGCAATGACTTCGGCTGCGACACCGCTACTGTTTACCTCTTTTTGGACGACGCCGCAGGGGCCTGCGACTTAGTCTGGCCCGGCGATGTGGGCAACGACGGCATCGTCAACCAAATGGACCAATGGGCGATCGGCTTGTCTTTCGGCCGTACGGGCCCGGTACGCCCCAATGCTTCCATCGAATGGTTTGGGCAGCCGGCAATCGACTGGCCGACGACCACGACGTTTGCCTACGAATTTAACGACAAATTCACCGATTGCAACGGGGACGGCACCATCTCCCCGGAGGATATCGACGTGGTATTCTACAACTGGGGCAAGACGCATCAGCTGTCCCCACCGGCTTATGACTTCCCCAAGCGGGACTTTGCCCACGAAATGGAGTGGCTTTCGCAAACGGGCACAGCGCATACCTTTGAAGTCAACGCCGGCCACCCGCAGCAGCCTATCAAAAACGCCTACGCGATCAGCTTCGAGCTCCGCTTTGAGCCCGGCCGGGTCGAGTCCCTGTCTTTTGACCCTGCCGGGAGTGCACTGGGTGAAGGCTTGCTGCAAATCGTCAAAGCCGATTACGACAACGGCTGGGCAATTGTATCCTTGGTACGTACGGATCAGCTGGGCAAAAATATAGCAGGCAAGATTGGCCGGCTCCGTATGCTATGCCCGAGCGGGCAGTGTGGCGCTATTCAAGCCTACAATTGGACGTACATGCGAGCGGATGCACAGATTTTTGAACTGGAAGGCGAGGATGAATGGCCGCCCAACCTGACCACCACTACTGCCGCCGAACAGCGGGAACTATACGTCTTTCCGAACCCCGTGCGTGACATCCTTACTGTACAGGCCTCCGCTACGGCCGATGCACAACTCTTCAACGCAGCCGGGCAAAGGCAATGGCAAGGGCAACTGCAAGCCGGGCAAAACGAAATACCCGTACACGAATTGGAGTCGGGCTTGTATGTACTGCAAGTGCGTAGCAACGGGCAACTGCTCCACCGGAAGGTAATCGTGAATCCGTAAAAAACCACCTTATATTTGCTACCCCACGACGCCCTGCATCATCCCTTCGATGCAGGGCGTCTTTTTTGCCTATATTTGGTCTCCACCAAGCTTTGCCTATGAATTTTGACTACACCGCCGACTCCCGCGCCCTGCAAGCCCAGCTGTCCGACTTCATGGCTGACCACCTCTACCCTATTGAAGCCGAAGTCAATGCATTCTACCAAGACCCCGCCAACCGCTGGCAGTACTGGCCGGGATTCGAGGAGCTGAAAGAGAAAGCAAGGGCAGCAGGCCTTTGGAACCTGTTTCTACCCAAAGCTTATGCCCCCTACAGCCCAGGGCTGACCAACTTGGAGTACGCCCCGCTGGCCGAACTGATGGGGCGTATCCGCTTTGCTTCCGAGGTGTTCAACTGCAGCGCCCCTGACACGGGCAATATGGAGGTCCTCGCCAAATACGGCACACCCGAGCAGCAGGAACAATGGCTGCAGCCGCTGCTCGATGGCCATATTCGTTCCTGCTTCCTGATGACCGAACCCGAGGTGGCTTCCTCTGACGCCACCAACGTGCAGACGGCTATTGTGCGGGACGGAGACGAATACGTGATCAACGGCCGCAAGTGGTGGGCATCGGGCGCGATGAACCCCCACTGCCGTGTAGCTATCGTCATGGGCAAGACCAACCCGGAAGCCGAGCGGCACCAGCAGCAGAGCATGGTCTTGGTCCCTATGGATAGCCCGGGCTTGAAGGTCGTGCGCCCGCTGTCGGTCTTTGGCTATGTAGATTCGCCGGAGGGGCATGCGGAAGTCGTACTGGATAACGTGAGAGTGCCTGCTTCCAATTTGATCTTGGGCGAAGGCCGGGGCTTTGAGATCGCTCAGGGCAGGCTGGGCCCCGGGCGCATACACCACTGCATGCGGCTGATCGGCATGGCGCAGCGAGCCTTGGAACTGATGTGCCAAAGAGCAACGGCCCGCGAAGCATTTGGCAGGCCACTCCAGAAATTCAGCAGCATACGGCAGGAGATTGCCTTGTCCCGTTGCGAGGTCGCCCAGGCCCGCTTGCTCACCCTCGACGCAGCCGACCAAATGGATAAAAAAGGCAATAAAGGCGCTAAAGACCTGATCGCCATGATCAAGGTCGTAGCTCCGAGAATGGCTTGCCAGATTGTCGACCGTGCTATGCAAATCCACGGTGGTATGGGGCTTAGCCAAGACAGCCCGTTGCCCGGTTTCTACGCCGCAGCCCGGGCATTGCGGCTGGCAGATGGCCCGGACGAAGTGCATTTGTACCAGTTGGGGCGCCATACGATCAAGCAATTCAGCTAGCCAGCCTTTTCACATATATTTATTCGCCATCTGTAAAATACCTTAATTTTGGTATGGATTAAACCCTAAAAAATAATATCTTTGTCTCGGACAGTCGATAAAACCCAAAACACAACACAAGAACCCAAAAACGAACGGCTGCCCGACAAATTATTTAATCCCTTAAACGATTATCCCATGACTACTCAGTACCTTCCTGCGTATTGTACGCGAGTCTATTTCCAGCCTCATAGCATCATCTTTCTTTTTCCTTTAATGATCGTCGAGTGATTCCCTGAGCATCCGCCCGGTGTGCCGTTCTAGCGTATGCATTCGGGCGCAGCCAACCAGAAATTACCCGTTCAAGGAAAAGTATGCTGTATGAGCCATAATACGCCCCATATCTTCCTTTCATTGCTATTGGTCCTGTGCTGCAGTTTCACAGCTGTAGGGCAAACCGATGCGGCACAACCGTCGATAGACGTTTTGCATTACAGCCAGGGTTGCAACGCGCCCTTGCCTGCTGTACCCCCCGTTGTACCTGGCTATGACCCAACAGATTACCAACTGACCCACAAAGACAAGACATACGAGCTGGGCTGCGCTTCACGCGGCTTTACCGGCTACTTCGCGCTTTCCCGCTGGGAAGGTGCCCAAGAACAAGGTGACGATGGGGTAGATGTCACCGGAGCTCCCAATTCAGTATTAGTTGAAGGGGCTAATAGTGCTTCGATCATGGTTTTGCCCGGAAGCGAGGCGTCCTTAGGGATTGTCCTGCCAGCCGATGGGTTTATAACATTTGATTGGGGTTATATTGGGGGCTCCCCTTTTTACAATCAACACTTTACTATATACATCAACGACGAGCCGGTCGAAGGTCTTTCCGCGGACCACCTGGCCGGTACGTATATCTCTCGCGGACTGGAGGCTGGAGATGAACTTCGCTTTGAGGCAGCTGCCGCCAAAAAAGGGTTTCAAATCCGGATCCACCAATTTGAGTTTCTGACGAATGCCAACGCTGTGGTCGCCCGAGAATGGCGGGTGCATACTACCGACGGCCTAAGCGATTCAAAAACCCAATGGATCGCCCTCGAAAAACCAGATTTTTCCCGGCTGTTGTTTCCGCGTCATTTCGACGGCAGCCAACAACCGATGCTGCAAGACGGCCGTATCAGCCTGCCAGCAGCCACGGGCTATCCAGCAATGGACACCGATGGGGACTGGGCGACCACACACGACCAAATAGTGCTCGACGAAGAGCGCTACGGTCTGCAGGCGACTTGGGAAGACGAGATGGTGTACGATGGCCAACGCTGCGTTATCTACCGGCATTGGACCGTACGCGACTTGTGTGGCGATAATGTTCAGGCAGCAACCCAAGTTATCATGTTGCAGGGCGGCTGCCCCACCAACCTAGGCACTTGGCCGCCGGTGCAGCGTACCGAAAGCGAACCCTTCTCCCAACCGGCTCCCCACCAATCCATCGCAGCGCCACAGATCATTTCCTACAACGATACCTGGAAAGGCTTACCAGCGGAAGACCCATTCTTCCCCTAGTAGGTTTGTAAAGGGTTTCTTATTACAGGACTTTTACAGCAGAGAGCAACGGCTCTCTGCTTTTTTTGTGCCTGTACCCAATATTTCACCTGAATTCCGTTATTTTACCCCTGAATATTTGACTAAAAAGCTTCCACCTATGAAAGCGCAAGACCAACTGTTCGACGCATTTCCGCCTACCGACAAAGCCGCTTGGCTCGCTAAAGTCGAGAAAGACCTCAAGGGCAAACCCCTAGATGACCTCAACTGGCAACTGAGCGAAGAGATCGAACTTGCCCCTTTCTACCACCCTGAGGACACGAAAGAACGCTATGCCCCGCTGCTCGACGGCCGGCAAGACAACGACTGGCAGATTGGGGAATATGTGAATGTGGAAGCCGCTAAGGCCGCTAATCAGCAGCTATTGCAGGGGCTAAACGGTGGCGTGGAAGCCCCGCTGTTCCGGCTGTTCCGACCGTTGGATAAGAGCGGACTTGCTGATCTGCTCAACGACGTCCACCCCAATATGGTAGCCCTCAATTTTGGGGAGTATTACGTCGACAAACAGCCCGAGGCTTTATTCGGACTGCTTACGGAATGGCTGACAGCGCAGGGCGCTGACCCCCAACAGGCAAGCGGCAGCCTAGACTTTGACCCTCTACTTGATTGGAGTGAGCCCCCTGTGCAGGCCCTAGCAGGCATGATCCAACAGTGCGCCGAATCCTGGCCCGGCTACCGCGTCTTGCAGATCAACGCCCGGCAGTACCACGGCGGGCCAGAAGAGGCGGTTAACGAGCTGGCTATGACCATCGCCAAAGGCAGCGAGTACTTGCACCGGCTGCAGCAAGCGGGGGTTTCCCCTACCCTAGCCAACAAGCACCTGCAATTCGGCATCGCCATCAGCAAAAGCTACTTTGTGGAAATCGCTAAATTGCGCGCCCTACGCCTGCTATGGGCTAATGTACTGAACGCCTACGGAGCGGAACATAGCCGTGCCCAGCTCATTGTGCACTTCGCCCCCGAAACCCAAGACGAACAGACCAACACCAACATTATCCGGGCCAGTACTCAAGCCATGTCAGCCGTTATGGGCGGCGCGGACCGGCTGTATGTATTGCCGTCTGACCACATCAAGCAAGAAGGCTACAGCGAGTTCAGCCTCCGCATCGCCCGCAACTTGCAGCATTTGCTAAAAATGGAAAGCCACCTCCACCGTGTCATCGACCCCGGAGCAGGTAGCTATTACATCGAAAAGTTGACAGATAAGTTGGCAGAGGGGGCTTGGGCGCGTTTCCAAGAACTAGAACAGCAAGGCGCGTTCACGAACTAAATAAGCCGGACCCAGCGTGTTGCTGAACCCGGCTTATACCTTATTTTGGATATGTCGTGAAACCTTATGGCAACAGTACTTCGTCAATAACGTGCACTACACCGTTGACGCCCTGAATGTCTGCCAGAACAACTTCAGCAGAGCTGCTGCCGCCCTCGATGACAGGCGCGCTGCCCGACAAGTCTACGGTCAGTGACTCGCCAGCCAGGGTATTTACGTTCATATCATCCATCAAAGCTCCGGAGCGTACATTGCCCGCGTCGGTGACGTGGTACAGGAGTACAGCCTCCAAAGTCTCGGCTGGAATATCATCCAAGGTGTTCCAGTCATCATTGCTGTCCAAGAGGTTTTGGAAAGCCATGTTGGTCGGTGCGAATACAGTGAATGGACCATCACCATTAAGTGTAGCTACAAAATCAGTGCTCAAGTCATCACGGGTCAATGCAGCCACTAGTGTAGACAGAGCAGGGTTAGAGGTGGCGAAAGTCACTACTGTAGGCAGCCCGATTACGGCATCAATACCGTGGATGACGCCATTATCTACTTCTACATCTGCAGCTACTACCTGCGGGCCACCGTTTAGGGTTACGCCGTTGTCGAGATTGACATACAGGCTTGTCACTGCGTCGTCAAAGGGTGTTACGCTCAGTGTAGTGTAATAGCCATCCACCAAATCGGCGGAACCTCTCTCACCGCCGAGTACGTGGTTGGTCAGTACGGCGGTCAATGTTTCAGTAGGGATATCTTCCAATGCATTCCAGTCGGGATTACTATCGAGTAGGGCCTGAAAAGCGTCGTTGTCGGGAGCAAATACCGTGTAAGGTCCAGTGCCGCTGAGTACACCGTCCAAGTTTGTTGCTTCTACCGCTTCCGCTAAAATGGTATAATCATCACTATTTTGAGCGAAGGTCACGATGTCCTGTGGCCCCTCCATCGTGTCATCATCATCGTCGTCGCAGGATGTGAATAAGGTTAGCGCGCCGAAAAGCAGTAAACTGCTAAGCCAAATCATTGACTTTTTCATAAATATTTCTTTTTTGTCGGTGAATAATAATCTCAATTCGGGTATCACAACGAGTACTACGGGGAGATGTTCACCAGACCCGGTGAAGAACGACTTCAAAACTATAGTTTGCCTAATCCCTTACAAAAAGGCAATTAGCGGTAGATTGAAAACTATTTTGCCAAAACTGGCGCAATACGGCGGGCAGCAGCGCGGGGCGGGGTTGTCTGCGGGTCTATGCGCACTAAGGGTACATCATTCACCTCGGCGAAAGCAGCGGTCGCTTCTGCCAAAGCCGCTTGGGTAGCGGTGCTCAACAGCAGCCAGTTCTTACCTTCGAGCAGACGGCCCAGCCGGCGTAGGCTGCGCTTGAACGCCGGCAAACGGGTACGCGCCAGCTCGTCTTCCTGCCCCACTTCTACCACTACGGTTTGGGGCTGCTGTGCTAACAAATAGGGCAGACGCTTCAAAAGGCCGCGGAGTGGCTCTCCTTTTATAGCGGCATTCCGTAAAGGCCGGCCTAATTCAATAAAATCTTCATCCAAAGCTATTGTAGCGGTGTCGCCCAAAAAATATCGCCCCCCGACGATGATGATACCCGCAAAAGGCTGGGCAATAGCCGGAGGCGTAGCTTGTGGAAGGGTATCTTCTTCCGTAGCAGGCGGATGGCTAGCTGTTTGGGTCGGCCCTTCTGCTTCGCAAGCCGCTAATCCGAGTAGCAGACAGGCTATGAGCCCTACTCTATTCATCTTCTCCTTTTTTGAGGAAAGCGATATTGCGGCGCAGCCCGGCGTACTTGGCCCGTTTGACCGCTGACTTACGAAAAATTTCACGAAAGACCTCCTCCGTAATTTCTTCCCAGTCCTCTGCGCTCATATCCAGCAAATCGGGGTGAGGTTCGAATTCAGGCTCTTGATGCGGCTTGGCAAAGCGGTTCCACGGGCAAACATCCTGGCAGATATCGCAGCCGAACATCCAGTTTTCGAACTTACCGCGATAATCTTCCGGGATGGCCTCTTTCAGTTCTATGGTAAAGTAAGAAATGCATTTGCTGCCATCGACGACATAGCCTTCTTCGCTGATGGCGTCCGTCGGGCAGGCATCGATGCAGCGGCGGCAGGTACCACAGTAATCTTTGATCGGGTTGTCGTACACAAGCTCCAAATCCAAGATCAATTCCGCCAAAAAGTAATAGGACCCCGCCTTAGGGTTGATGGTCAGCGAATTTTTGCCGGTCCAGCCAATACCGGAGCGCCGCGCCCAGTCCCGCTCCATCACCGGCGCAGAATCTACGAACACCCGTCCCCCCACCTCGCCAATGTTGTCGTTTATGAAATGCATCAACGTTTTGAGCTTCCGCTTGAGGGTGAAGTGGTAGTCTTTGCCATAAGCGTATTTGGAGATTTTAGGCGCATTGGGGTCTTGCTGCTCTGCCTCCGTGTAGTAGTTGTACATTAAGCTGACCACCGACTTCGCACCCGGCACCAATTTGGTAGGGTCGGTCCGCTTTTCGAAGTGGTTGGCCATATAATGCATGTTCCCGTGCATGCCTTGGTTGAGCCAAGCTTCTAGGCGGCGGGCTTCCGGCTCCATCTGTTCTGCTTTCGCAAAACCGACAAACTCAAAGCCGAGCCGGTGGGCTTCCTCGCGGATAAGGCGGGTATGGGATGCAGTTTGGGCCATAGGGCTAAGGTAAGAATATTCATGTTGGATTCAAGCCCGGCCGCGGCAGGAAACCACGGCTTCCCGGCTTATGAAACCGCCGACAAGAAGGGCGAACAAACTCCACCGATTGACAAATATCACGCCCTAACCCTGCCAATCGTCATTACAATCCCTTCAGAATCCCCTCATTTTGTGGACGAAAGCAAAAAAATTGTTAAACGCCCATCGGGTAAAAATCCTCACTCATGAATCCTAATTTCGCAATCACAGGCACCACATTAGCCACCGCTGTAGGAGTGGGGGTACTCGTACTGATCGCCCTCATCCTATTGGGCAGATACTACTTTAACCGTCTTGGCCAAGGCAACTTGAGCGAGCGGCACAAAGGGGAAGACAGTGGCCAGAAGGTCACCTCCCGCAACAAGTATCCCGAAGTCAACGTCCTCAGCTACAGCCCCGTTTTCTTGCGCTTAAGCTTGATTATCGTGCTGGCCTTTGTTATCGCGGCTTTCAGCTGGACCATCTACGACCGTCAAGTCGAGATCCCTGAAGACGCCTTAGCGATGGACTTTGATATAGAAGTGGAAAAACCACGTACAGCTACACCTCCGCCTCCTCCTCCGCCTCCGCCGCCCCCATCTATCGAAGCGGTATCCGAGGTCGAATTGATGGATGAGGAAGACGACATAGAGTTTGTCGACCAGTCTGTAGACGAAAACACCTACATCGACGCGCCCGTATTCCGGGAAAGCGACAAGGAAGAAGCCGCGCCGCCTCCTCCACCGCCTCCTCCCCCACCACCGGAGCCGGAGGCAGAAGAAATCTTCAAAGTGGTAGAGGACATGCCGCGTTTCCCAGGCTGTGAAGACATCACCGCCAGCAAGGATGAGCGCCGGGCTTGCGCCAACCGCAAAATGCTCGAGTTCATCTACGAAAACATACAGTATCCTGCACTGGCGCGGGACAACAACATCGAAGGCACCGTCGTCGTCAGCTTCGTCGTCGACAAAGACGGGCAGATCAATGACGCCAAAGTCGTCCGGGATATCGGCGGCGGTTGTGGCGCCGAAGCCCTCCGCGTCGTGAATATGATGAATGAAATGCCGGAACGTTGGACGCCAGGTATGCAGCGGGGGCGCCCCGTAAAGGTACTGTTCAACTTGCCGGTCAAGTTCAAACTGGAGATTAAATAACCCTTCGAGAATGCCCCAAAAAGGAACCGGGCTTAGGTAGCAATTACCTAAGCCCGGTTTTTTATTGGTTTTGAATAGGCGTCATGCCGTCACCAAATCCGCTTACGCGAGGTGAGAACGAACCATCCAAGCCATCTTTTCGTGCTCTTCCATCAAGGCAATAAGGAAATCCTGTGTGCCTGCGTCATTGCATTCTTCCATGACCATATCCTGATCACGGCGTAAGAATTGGATGATCGCTTCGTGGTCGGCCAAGAGGTTTTTCAGCATCGTTTCCGCGTCGCCGTTGAAGTGGCCGGTTTCTTCCAGGCGGCTGTGCCGCTGAAAGTCCTGCATACTGCCGGGGGCGAAGTAGCCAATACTGCGGATACGCTCGGCGATATCGTCGATATGCTCGGCAAGATCCGTGTACTGCTCCTCAAAGAATGCGTGTAATTGCTGAAAATGGATGCCCGTGACGTTCCAGTGGTAGTTGCGTAGCTTGATATACAGGATATGCTCATCTGACAGCAACTGCTTCAAGGCATCCGCCACTTGTCCACGGTTAGAGGTTTCAATACCAATATTTACATCGACCTTTTCGTGGGTCATTGTTTTTTGCTCTGCGCTCATGTTTAGTAATTTTAGTTGTACAGGTATTTATAACAGGTTGCCCCCCTTCCATGTTGAGCATACGGTGCTTTATTCTCCCTGCAAAAAGTCTGATTTTCAGCCTACGGGAATAGGCTGCAGAAAGCGGTCTAAAAACGCACCGGGATCGTGATCGCCTTCCAGCCATAACCGGCGGTAGGCACCATCGCCGTCGTAGTTATTCGCCTGCTTTTTGGTATTGAATACCCGGTCGCGCGGGTCATTGCCCACCCCGCCGGCGTACATCCAGTTGCCGTAGTTGCTCGTCACGTCGTAGTCAACGAGTAAAGACTCGAACCAGGCCGCCCCGATCCGCCAGTCTTGCTTGAGCTGATGAACAAGATAGGAAGCGACATTCTGCCGGCCACGGTTGCTCATGTAACCGGTATACAGCAATTCCCGCATATTCGCATCTACAAAATCATCACCGGTCGTGCCCGTCATCCATTTGCGGAGCATTTTCTCGCGGTACTTCCAGCGTACCGGTTTGTCCTGAATACCGCCTTTCAAGAATATTTTCTTGCCATACCGCATAGCCACATATTTGAAATATTCCCGCCAAAGCAGCTCGAACTTCATCCAGTAGGTAGACTTGTTTTTCTCCCGCTCGTTTTCATAGGCTTCTACTTCGTGGTATATGGCACGCGGTGAGATACTGCCGTTGGCCAGCCAAGCAGAAAACTTGGAGGAGTAGTCTGAACCGATTAAGCCGTTGCGGGTCTTTTTATAGGTGGCGAGCGCGTCCGTATCCCACAGATAGTGGTCCAAGCGGTCGTAAGCAGCCAGTGCGCCCCCTTTAAAAGAAAGTACGCCGCGCTCATCCGTCGCCGGCACCTTATACCCCAACGTTTCCGCATCCGGCAAGGGGGTAGCGTCAAATGACACCGTGGGGATGCGCGCCGGCGGGTCAAGCGGTTGGGGGACATCGCAGTATTTTTCCACCCGTTTGCGAAACTGCGTGTACACATCCGGAACTTGCTCGATGGCAAACGGCACCTCTTCCGGGTTGACCAACAAAGCGCTGTGGTAAAAGTGGGCGGGCTGTTGTTCCTCCACCGCCGCTTCCGCTTTTAACTCTTCGTGCGTATATTCTTTAGAAGCATAAACGGACGCGCAGTCATAAGCCTGGGCAAGGCGGGGTACCTCTTTTTCCGGAATACCGACTTTAAATAACAGGTCGCTACCCTTTTCCTGCAAGTCCTCTTTGAGGTCCTTCAGGCTCTCGAGCAGGAACTGCAGGCGGTAAGGCCCTAATCGGACGAAGCCCCAGCGGTCGGTTTGCAGTAAGCGTTCATCCAGGATATATACGGGCAATAGAGACGTATTAGACTGTATAGCGGCTTGCAAACCCGGGTTGTCCGTTAACCGCAAGTCATTGCGGAACCAAAATAGTGCGTTGGGCATATTGTAGAGCTTAAATAAAGAAGGCGCAACTTTTTGGCTGCGCCTTCGTAAATTCTTGTGGTTTAAGTGTTAATGAGTAGCAGTTACATCATCGTACGAATCATATTAAGTTAAATTGGAATGATTCACCGAAAACGCTACTTTTGCGCCATAGTTTACTAATGCATTTTAAGCCTGCGCCCAGATATTTCTGTGGTGCAGGTTTTTTTTGTTAGGTTTTTTGAGCTTAAAAGAAAAGGAAGGGAAGAAAGCCAAGCTCTCTTCCCTTAACCCTTAAATCTTTCGTTTTTTGTTGTTAAGCGTTGGTTGTCGCTTTGCCAGCTCCAGCTCCTACTTCTTCCATCTCCTTCGTCTTAGAGATAGCCAGTGTGTAGATTACCAGACCGAAGCCGATCTTGTTGACGGCGTCACCGATGTTGTAGATGATGTCCATAGACTCACCCGGGATAACACCAGCTAACCATCCCGTGTCGATTGTCATGTAACCGATGGGGTAGATCGCCCAGCCTACGAATACGAACCATGCCAGAGCACTGAAGCCCTTCTGCAAGGTCGGATCGTTGGAGTTAGAAGACAACTTCTTCGCAGAGCCAAACCATACCTCGTACAGAATACCTACATAACCAATCGTGGAAATGAAGCCCCAAAGCGGAGACTGATCGCGGAATACAGTTTCACCCAAATAGCCAGCTACCAGCATGACCAATGAGTAGAAAATCATCTTCCACAGCAGACCTACTTTCGCGCCGAAAGCACGCAGGATAAGGTAGAATTCTACGCACATCAAAGGTACGGTCAGAATCCAGTCAATGTAACGGAACTCCGTCGGGGACGCTTGGTTGGTCGCCCAGAAGTCACGCATGTAGAAATAGTGTACAGCGGCGATGAAGGTAATCAGGCCAGACACCAGCATGGAGTCTTTCCACTTACCTTGCACTTGGCTGAACTGGAAGAAAAAGAAGACTGTGGCAGCTGCCATAGCCATAGAGCCGATGAAGAAGGTAAAACCAACGTAGTCACCGGACTTGAGCTGCGCGAGCAGCAAAGGTTGAATGTTTACTAATGCGTCCATAATCAATTCAGGTTGTGTTAAAGAACTGTTAACGACAGGGGGGTAACAGCCCCTGCAAAAAATGGTTTAAGAATTTCAAAAGAATTTGTCCATCATAGCCGCTCCCAGCTAATTTTTGGTCGCTAATGCCGCCTCTACCCCCGTTGGTTGCTCTTCCTCCTCCTGATACAGGCGGTCAATCAATAACATATGTGGCAAAGTGACCACCGATATGAAAATGAAGACCAGCCCGATATTCACCGGCAGCTGCATCTTGGCTTGCGCAAAGGCGAATACACCTAAGCTTGCAATCGCCACCACACTCAGCGGCAATGCATTTTTGATGTAATCCCTCAAGCTGTAAGCAGACTGCCGCTTTCTGAAGAAGCGAATCTGATCCATCATCGAGCTGAGGGAATGCCAACACACAAAATATATCGTAAACGCCAATAATAATGGCACATTGATCAAAAGCAATACCAACACAAACAAATTGACGACTTCATCCATGAATGCCCTTCGGCTAATTTGCTGTTGTAAAAAGTAGTAGAGCGTCAGCCAGAGGTTAGCGACAAACAAAGAGATGCAAAACGCTTCCCGCCATGGCTTGGCAATTGCGGGCACAGCACTGCCAATAATGCTTTCTATAATGAGCTGCGCCGATCCATAGTGCCATAAAATAGGCGTTAGCAACACGAAAGCGCCCCATAGCAGGTAAGTGGCATAAGCTGCCCATTTAGAGCTGAAAGCGGCGTAATTCCAGTTGGATTGCCCAAAGTGATACATCGAAATGAAGATGAACACCGCGAGGGCAAGCGCCGGCATCAGCCACCAAAGCAAAGCGTAGGCAGCCATCAACAGTACATAATTGAAGTAAAACTGCGTCATTTCCCGGCTCCCCCACATTGGCCGCGACAAACTCTGGAAAATCAAGTAATCGGTAGCGCCATGCGGTATGCCTACAAACAGAATCATCCCTACTGCCAACAGCAGCTGCGCCTGCACCACCACCCCCGGCAGCACTATACTCAGCAGCACGGCAGCCACAGCCAATGCCTGAATGGTACGGTACAATATGGGATAACGAGCGGTCATACCACTTTTTTTGTTTTTCGTTTAGCCTGCATAGCCGGCAGCACATCTTTTTGCTTTTCCGGCTGCATCGTTCGCATACTGCGGGGTCGGGAAATATACACCCGCACTACCGCCCGCAGAAAGGTGATGATCGGCAAAGTCGCAAAGATGCGTATCTCCTGCCACAAACGGGTTTGCTCTTCCAGGAAGCGTAAAATCTGCGGCACGCTAGAATAGCGGAATAACCGGCAAAAGATCCCTTTCGCTTCTTCCCCGTAGTACTGCAGTATATTAAGCAACAACCGGTCGTAAAACCGAAAACGCGGCTGCTGTGGCAAACGGGAGTCAAGCACTTCGCCAGCTTCCAACTGAGCAACTAACTGTTTGGCTTGCTGCTGTATATTTTGAAAAGCATAACCGGTGGTTGGCTTGACAGCGCCCCCGTAAGTTCCAATATTGATCGTATGCTTGCTATACTTGGAAGGCATCACCTTGTCCGTCATAGGTATAGCTCCTGACTCCCGTTCACAAACGCGATAGCCGTTTAGGCCACACTGCTCTTTCAAGTAATTTTGCAGTGCCTCCTCGTAGTGGTGGGGCTGCAGCTTCTCCGGCGAGAAAATCGTGTATTCCACTAAAGCCCGTCGCTTGCTAAGGGGGAGCAAATAAAAGAAACGGGCACTACCATACTGCGGTGTGCGAAAATCCATCAAAGTGCCGCTATCCGGATCAAACCGGTCTTCCTCCGTTTCTATCCACCAGCCGGTGAAATGCTGCAACAGAAAGTGCGTCCCCGGCTGCGGAGGCAGCTTTGGCCGCAGGCAGCTGTTGAAAACTACCGGCGCCCAGTATTGAGCATCAGTGGTTTCTACTTTTGCCCCTTCCCCACAATCTTCTATGGACAATACCCGCTCCTGCCGGAATTCAAAAGAAGGGCGACACTCCAATTCCCGCCGCATCTTGTCGTAGAAGTCGGCTCCTCTGATCATCTGATAGCTCAGTTCGCCGAGCTGACCGCCTCGCTGCCATCGGTCGCCGTTGAAATACAAGTTATGCCATTTGTGGCACACGATATCGTCATGGGCAGTAGCTCCCGATGCCCAAAAGCACCAAGTCCGGTCATTGCTGCGCTTGGCATCCATGTCCAACAGCAGGACGGAGCATGATTTGAGCGCAGTTTGCGCCATGTAGTAAGCTAAGCTCAGACCCGCTGCGCCGGCACCCGCGATGATGTAATCGTATGTTTTCAAATTTAGTCTACTAATGCGTGTTGAAAATCTACAGAGTGAGACAAAAGGCAGAAAAAAAGGTTTAGAAAACAGAATCTTTTTTGGCGGTGCAGCATTTTTTTTGCCAGCCATTTGGGAAACAGGCTGCTGCACCACATTACCGGGCAGGCTCAATGCCAGGCAAAGAGCGCGTACGGAGGGCATAGTAAATAAATGATGCAACTTATTGTTCAACGATAGACCGCAAACGGCTGGGCAAACGGAAGCGCTGGCCGTGTTTCTGCTGCAAAGTTTTGCAACGGGCTATAAAGTGGTCAACACCGCTATCGTGCACGTACTGTATGACACCGCCCTTCGAAGCCGGAAAGCCCCACCCGTGGATGCTACCTAGATTTGCGGCGGCGATAGAGTGGATCACTTTTTCCTGCATGCACCATACGGCCTCCAACACTTGAGCGACTAAAAAGCGCTCTTTGAGCTCGGCATGGTCGAAAGTATCAGCCGGCTGAGCCGGGAAAGCATCGGCCAGCCCCGCCCAAAGCTGTTGGCGTTCTTCTCCTTTATAAGTATAAAAACCCGCCCGTTTTTGCCGGCCGGGCCGCTGCCATTCTTCCAGCATCGCTTTCAGCACGGCAACAGCTGGGTGTTGGACATACTTTGTGCCGTAGTGCTCGGCAGCCTGGTTTTCGTAACGCAGTACCATGTTCAATCCAAGGGAATCCGCCAGGGCCAACGCCCCCCGCGGCATGCCTGTCTGACGGCCCAAGTTCTCGATCAAAGCCGGCGGGCAGCCCTCCTGCAACATAGTGATGCCCTCCAAAATGTAAGTATTCTGTACCCGGGCGGCAAAGAACCCCCAGTCGTCCTTGACTACAATAGGCGTCTTGCTGATGGCCCGCACAAAGTCGAAAGCCCGCGCCACGGTCTCGTCCGAGGTATTGGCGCCCCGTACGATCTCTACCAAAGGCACCTCCTCCGCCGGGGAGAAAAAGTGGAGCCCTAAGTAGTTCTCCGGCCGCAGGGAGGCCTCCGCCAAGCGGGTGATAGGGATGGAAATGGTATTGCTGCCAAAGAGGCTGTATTCGTCCATGTGCTCTTCGGCCTCCCGCATGACCTTCTGTTTGACCATACGGTTTTCGAATACGGCTTCTATAACAATATCGCAATCCTGAAAATCGGCAGATGACTCCGTCGTCTGTATACGTTTCAGCAATTGCTCGCGCTCTTCGGCTTGCTTTACCGCTCTGGAAACATCCTGGTCCAAGTGGCGGCGTACATACTCCAGCCCGCGTTCGGCTATAGGTTTGGACACATCTTTGAGGACGACCTCCATACCGTGATCGAGGCAGGCGTAGGCAATGCCCGACCCCATACGCCCCGCACCGATGATACCGACTCTTTTCGGGCGGAACTTGCCAAACCCTTTGGGCCGGTTCCCGCCGTCGCGGATAAAGTTCTGGTCGAACCAGAAAGCCTTGATACGGTTCTTGCTCACTTGGCTACGCAGGAGTGTTGTGAAGTGGCGGCTCTCGACCCGGCAGGAGGTATCGAAGTCGAGTTTGGAACCTTCGTACAGCACACTTAGTATCGCTTGCTCGGCGGGGTAAGTGTCGGGGCCGTGCGCGGCCAAGGAGGCAGTTAACGCCCGAAGCCGCTCTGCTACCCCCAGCTCCCGCGCCGTACCGCCGGGTATGCGGCTCTGCTTTTGGTCCCAAGGCCGGCAACCTTCATCCGTACTCAAAATATAAGCTTTGGCCTTGTCCATCATATCCCGGGGCGTAGCCGCTATCTCGTCAATCAGTTGCTTTTGCAAGGCTTCCCCCGCATTGTACAATTGCCCCGAAGCCAGCACCTCATACGCCTGCTCAACCCCCAATAGCCACATCAGGCGGGTAATGCCGCCGCCACTGGGGATGACCCCCAAACGGGTTTCCGGAAAGCCCAAACGCAAATGGCTAGTATCCAGCGCAATGCGGTGGTGGCAAGCGAGCGCCAGTTCAAAACCTGCTCCCAGCGCATCACCGTTGATGGCCGCTACCACAGGGACGCCCGGCCGCTCCAGCGAGCGCAGCACCGTTTTAAACCGCTCTGCCAGCTCAAATACAACTGAGGCCTGCTGGGCTTGGAAAAGATATTCCAGGTCGCCTCCTTGCAAGAAACCTTTCTTCGCAGAGGTGATAATAATGCCCTGTAACTTGCCCTTTGCCTTTTCCGCCTGCAGGTGGCCGATGACCGGCACTAGCGCATCGCTTAGCTCGTGGTTGATGATATTGGCAGCGCGCCCTTCCATGTCCAAGGTGAGGGTGACGATGCGGTCGGTATCTTTCTTGTATTTGATCATGCAGTAGTGCTCTTTTGGGCTTACACCCGTTCTATAATGGTAGCCACGCCCATGCCACCGCCCACACAAAGCGTGACGCACCCGGTTTGCTTGTCTTGCCGCTCCAACTCGTCGATGAGCGTGCCCAGCAGCATAGCGCCGGTAGCCCCTAGAGGGTGGCCTAAAGCAATCGCACCGCCATTGACGTTGACCACGCTGTCGGAAAGCCCCATTTCCCGCTGAAACTTCAGCACGACGGCCGCAAAAGCTTCGTTACATTCCCAGAGGTCAATATCGGCCACTTCCATACCCGCCTGGCCCAGTGCTTTGCGGGCCGCCGGTGCGGGTCCCGTCAGCATGATGGTAGGGTCTACGGACACATTGGCCGCGGCGATGACTTTAGCGCGTGGCTTCAACCCCAGGGTATGCCCTTGCCGGTAAGTGCCTACCAGCACCAGCCCTGCCCCGTCGACTATGCCCGAGGAATTGCCGGCGGTGTGTATATGGCGAATGTGCTCTAGGGAGGGGTACTGCTGTAGCGCCATAGCGTCAAAGCCTTGCTGGCCAGCCCGTTCAAATACAGCGGGCAGAGCCGACAAGTCCTCGTAAGTCGCTTCCGGCCGGGGGTGTTCGTCTTGTTCCAGTACCAGCAAACCGTTCTGATCGTAGATGGGGATCACGGAGCGCCCGAAATAACCGGCATCAATAGCGTGTTTGGCGCGCTGCTGCGACTGATGGGCGTAGGTGTCCGCTATTTCCCGCGAAAACCCTTCCAGCGTGGCAATCAAGTCTGCGGCTACCCCCTGCGGCAAATAAGGCACGCCGCTGATGAAAGCCGGATCGTACATCAACGCCCCGCCATCGCTGCCCATCGGTACCCGGCTCATACTTTCCACCCCGCCGGCGACAACCAGCTGGCCCCAGCCCGAGCGGATTTTCATCGCTGCCAAATTGACGGCTTCCAAACCGGAGGCGCAGTAGCGGTTGAGCTGCAGGCTGCCCGCGCTTTGCCCCCAGCCCGATTGCAGCAAAGCGGCTTGGGCGATATTGTAGCCTTGGTCATCGGTGGGCGTGACACAACCAATCAAAGTGTCATCCACTCCAGAGGGATCAAGTTGAGTGCGCTCCCGCAGGGCATCAAGGGCCGCAGAAAGCAAATCTACCGGCTTGACCTCGTAAAGTGCTCCGCTGCGTTTGCCCTTGCCGCGCGGCGTGCGAAGGGCATCGTATATGTATGCTTCTGGCATGGTATGGCTTTGTGCACAAATTTATCATTTTGCAAGTACGGGGTTAAATATACTGCTTATTTTCCCCCTTGATTTTATCGGTTTTTCGTCCCGCTCGGTAGAAATTTCTCGACACCGGTGGCGCAAAACCTTATCTTTACAAACATCAATTAATAAACATACCATGCCAAGACGAAAAGTGACCCCATTTGCCCGGTTTTTACTGGCTATGATCATCATTATCCCACTGGCTTTTGCCGGTGCCTCATACATCAACGGCGAAGACCCCATACAGAACTTCAGACAACTAGTGGGTATGGAACAAACCGCTGAACAGCCGCAAACGGACCAAGCCCCTGCTCCCCAAGAGGAAACCACCACCGCATCCTCCGCTGAAGAGCTGAAGCGGGAGAACGAGCGGCTTCGTAAAGAACTGGAACAGCGCGACCAGGCGATCAAAGATTTACAAAAAGAACTTGAAGCTTGCCAATAATGGACTTTTTACTGCTACTGGACATCGGCCCTTTTTCCACCGATTGGATCATACGCATACTCGCTAACGCGGTAGCCCTTGCCGTAGGGGCCCGCTTGCTCAAGGGGGTCGTCATAGAAGATTTTGTGCGGGCGCTGCTCGTCGCTGTAGTGCTTTCTCTTTTGAATGCTACCCTGGGTAATATCCTGGACTTTATCACCATGCCGCTCCGCTTCTTGACGCTGGGGCTGTTCAGCTTCGTCGTTGACGCGGCTCTGCTGCTGCTGGCCGCCTACTTTATGAAAAGCTTCACGGTAGATGGCTTCAAGTCCGCTTTCTTTTTGGCGATTATCGTTGCTATCGTCAATAGCCTGATTTACGCCATACTACTGTAAACCTAGGCTTAGGCCAAAATACGCATTTCGCCCCGGCGCCGGCTCGAAGTAGCGCCCTCCGAACGCATTGACCCGCACATTTTGGTTGTAGCGAACATCGAATAGGTTGTTAACGCCTCCGAAGAGTTGCAACTTCGAATTGCCCCACGGCCAACTTTGAGCCGCCCGCAGGCCCACCACCCCAAAAGCATCAGCCGCGACGGTATTGGCATCATCCGCCCAGATTTGACTGAGCGAACGCCCCTGCAACGTGATTTCCCCCCGAGGGTGGTAGTCAAAGGACAAAGCGATCAGCCCATTATGGGCAGGTATGCCGGGCAGCTGATTGCCTGAATAATTTTGACCTTGCAGCTCGTAATCCAGATAAGAAAAACGGGCGTAATTGTAACGGGCAAACAGGCACCAACGGTCAGAAAACGCCCATTCGCCATCCACCTCTACGCCCAAACGACGGGAGCGTCCGGCGTTGCGGAACAGCACCCGCCCGTTCTGCCCAGCCTGCTCAAAGGGCAGCAACTCGCCCCGCAAGCGGATATAAAACAACGATAGATTGTACTGCACGCTCCCCGCTTTTCCTTTCCCGCCCCATTCGAAATTGTAAGCGCGCTGCGGCTGCAAGGCTTCGTTGAAGCCCCCTGCCCCGCCGGTGCCCGCCGATAGTTCGCTAAGTGCAGGCGTCTCGAAGCTGTAGCTGTAGTTGGCGTACAGGAAGTGGCGGGTCCGCCAGGCGTAGCTCAAGCCCAAGGCGGGGCTCAGCGTGTGGTAGGCCCGTTCCCCGCTGTTATCGCCATCCGCTGTGAAGTAGTCATCAGCGCTCAGCGCATTGAAATCATACCGCAGGGAAGCATTCAGCCACAAACGTTCCGTAGGCGACCACTCTTGGGCCACGTACGCGCCTAAGGCCGTGAATTGCTCCAACTGATCAAAGGCCAACTCGCCGAGCTCGCCGGATAAATTATCGTAGCGTCGCCTCAAGTCTTCCTGCTGCTCGATGGTCAGCCCGGCGGCGATGCGGTAAGGCCGCCCCAACAATTGCCGCCGCCCGTTGTACTGAAAGCTGCCCCCGTAGAGGGCCCGCTCTAGCTGCACGGCACCGCCGTTTTCAAAGGGCAGACGGTTTTCAAAATCACGGCGCAAATAGAAG
>JAAAOU010000466.1 GCA_009908745.1 Bacteroidota bacterium | reverse complement strand
GGCGGCATTGGTCGGCGGACTGGCCGGCAAAGCAAGGCGGGGACCCGCTGGCGTATTTTCAGCAGATTTTAGGCCGCTCGGTGCAGCTGCAGCACCCCCGATATATGGGCCATCAGGTAAGCCCGCCCGCCCCGCTTGCGGCTCTTAGCAACTTGGTAGACGGCTTGCTCAACAACGGCAGCGCGGTGTACGAAATGGGTATGGCGGGCACGGCTATCGAGCAGTTGGTTGTGCAGGAGACCGCGAAGGCAATGGGCTTTGACGAATCAGCGGGCGGCGTACTGACTTCCGGCGGCACCCTTTCCAATTTGACCGCGCTGCTGGCTGCCCGTGCGGTACAATGCCCAGACCCGGTCTGGACAAAGGGCCATCAAGAACCGTTGGCGCTGATGGTTTCCGAAGAAGCCCACTACTGCGTGGACCGTGCGGCCCGTATCATGGGGTGGGGGAGTGACGGTATCATCAAGGTGCCGGTGGATGAGCACTACCGCATGCGGCACGAGCTCCTGCCTGAATATTTGGCGAAAGCCCGGGCAAAAGGGCGGCGGGTGATCGCTGTGGTAGGCAGTGCCTGCTCGACTTCTACTGGTTCTTTTGACAACTTGGGAGCCTTGGCTGATTTTTGCGAGGACAACGGGCTGTGGCTGCACATCGACGGGGCACACGGCGCGGGTATGGTATTCTCCGAAAAACATAGAGCAGTGCTGAACGGCATAGCGCGGGCAGATTCTGTAACCATGGATTTCCACAAAATGTTGCTTACGCCGGTTTTGGCTACTGCCTTGATCTTCCGCAACGGGCACCATGCCTACCGCACCTTCAGCCAGCAAGCGCAGTACCTGTGGGAGGGGCAAAACGCGGAGGAGTGGCACAACATGGCGAAGCGCACCTTTGAGTGTACCAAGTTTATGATTGGCATGAAGGTGTACAGCATCATGCGGGCTTACGGCACGGCGCTTTGGGAGGAGTACATCGACCGGGTGGTGGGCAACGGGCAAAGGCTGTATCACCTCCTGCAAGACCGGGAGAGGTTTGAGCCGGCGATTGAGCCCGCCTGCAACATCGTCTGCTTCCGCTACCGGGCGGAGGGTCTGGACGCAGCCGGGCTGAATGCGCTTAACGGGCATATCCGGCAGCAGTTGCTGGAAGAAGGGCAGTTCTACATCGTGCAGACCCTGCTCAAGGGCGAGCTCTACCTGCGGGTGACACTAACCAACCCGTTTACCACTGCCGAGGACCTTTCGGCTATGTTGGAGGCCTGCGAAAGGGCCGCACAAATGTCGTTAAAAACAGTTTCTTAACGCCCGCCGGCGGTTTAACAAGTTGGTTTAGCATTTCTTTAAGGCCATCCCACCCGGCAGCTTATTATATTCGGCTTGGAACAAAACCCTGGACGTATGAAAAACGGGTTCTGCCTGCTGGCACTGCTGCTGTGCTTTTCTTGCCGCACCCCTGCTAAATTGCTCGAAAAAGGCCGTGTGGACGAAGCCCTGGAGCTAAGCCTAAAGCTGCTTTCTGATGGACGGATAAAAAGTGTGGATATCGTCGCGCTGGAAGAAGCCACCCATATTATCGCCCAGCGCGACGACGAGCAGGTGCAGTACTGGTTGCAACAACAGGATTCCAGCCTCTGGCCCTTGATCTACGAGTATGCCAAACTAGTGGACGAGCAGCAAGAAAAAGTACGTCAGGTACAGCAGCGGCTGATGTACGAAGGCTACCGGCCCCGGCTGACGTACTACCCGGCCCAAGCGATAATGGAACGGGCGCGTGGGGCTTCTGCCCACTACTACTACGGTACGGTACAACAGCGATTGCCCGCTGCCCGCGCGGGGGACCGACAAGTGGCCCGGGCTGCTTATGACAGCATCAAGCTATGCCGTCAGTACTTGCAAGACTTCAGGAATGCGGAGGCATTGGAAGAAGAACTCTTCGACTTGGGCCTGACCCATATCCTGCTGCGGCCCCGGGCGGGGAAGCCCGATGGTAAACGGGGCGAGCGCCTGATGGCGATGATGGTAAAAGACGAACGCTTCCCGCAGCGGTCCAACTGGTTGGTTTTCCACCAAAGCCCGCCCGAGCAGCGTCAACTGCACTACTTGCTGGACTACTATTTCACCGACTACTACGTCAGTCCCGACCGGGAAGACCGATCGAGCTGCCGGAATACCGAAGAAGTGGAAGACGGCGTTATTGTCGAGGAAGAGTGGAGCGAAGAGGATTCCGCCTACGTGGAAGTGGAAAAACCCCGCATCATAGAGGTCTCTGTAAAGGTGACTGAATACGAGCAGTCCAAATCGGCTAATGTAGAACTGCGCTGGCAACTCCGTCGGCTGGAGGATGAAGCGGTTATTTACGAAAGCGACCTCAAGGCTTGGGATAGGTGGTCGAACGAGTATACGCGCGTATCGGGAGACGAGCGCGCGCTGGGCGGCTCCTGCCGGGACAGCGGCGGTTCTTCCTCGAGTCACCCCTCCGATTGGGATATGCTGAGCGGCGCGGCCCACAGCCTGAAGCGGAAGTTCTGGAAATCGGTAGACCGCTCGCCTTGGCTGGAGAATCCTGACAATTAAATTATCTTTGGCGCAAGCCTTTGAGGGGTGTATGTTGTTAGCACTGAAAACAAATTCTTTATGCTCAAGAAGCACTGGTGGAAAGCGCTGGGGGTACTGCTGCTGATCTACGTCTTCGTAGTGGGGATGCTGGTACCGCTGACGCCGGGCATCGTAGACGTATCGCCCAATAGCCTGAAAACGGGGCAGCAATCTACGCTGGAGATTACGGGTTACAATTCCAATTACAAAGCCGGTGAAGTCCGCGCTTGGCTCAAGCTAGACGACGAGCGGGCCATCGCCGCCGAGCCGGTCACGGTAGTGGATGAACGCCATTTGAAATTGGGCGTCGATATCCCGGAATACCTGCCCGTTGACCGGAAGGTGCAGGATTTTACGCTGGTGCTGGATAGCCCAACCGACGGCACTTCAGTCCTGCCGAGCGCCGTGTTTGTCACGCAAGACAGCATAGCGGCGGAGGCAGGCGCGCAGCTTTGGCCCAATGACCCCATCGAGGGCCTGAGTGAACGCTGGACCATGACCTTTCCCTTCCGCAATATCCTGTCGGAGACCATCCGCAACACCTACTTTCACGTCCCGCTGTGGTTTGCCATGATTTTCATTTTCATTGGCTCGGTGACATACAGCATCCGCTACTTGCGCTGGGGTGAACTGACGGAAGACAACAGGGCGCAAGCCTTTACCAAGGTAGGTTACCGGCGCGATATGGGCGAAGAATACCTGGGGCGCTTACTGGAGCGGCGATGTGAAGCAGAATATGACGGCTATTGCCTTGCTCATCTATTTTGCTTACTTCATCTTGCGCGGCGTATTTGAGGACCCGGACAAGCGGGCGCGGATTTCGGCCGTGTACAACATCTTTGCTTTCGTGGCCCTCATCCCGCTCATCTACGTCATCCCCCGCCTGACGGACAGCTTGCACCCGGGGGCAGGGGGCAACCCGGCATTCGGCTCACAGGATTTGGACAATACCATGCGGCTGGTGTTCTACCCCGCTATCATCGGCTGGACGCTGATCGGCTTTTGGATGGCGAATCTGCTGTACCGGATGGAGCGGGTGCGGTTGAGGGTTTTGGATTTGGTTTGAGGTAGCCAAATTACGAGCAAGGGTTGCCCCAAAGCATATCTTGTGATAAATGGGGTCGCTTGGCACCATTCCAAAATAGAAAGCAAGTGATCGTGTGTCCTCACTCTATAAACCGGTAGCGTAATTTTGTGACAGCGTATCGCCCGGTCGGATTGATTAATGTTTTTGTTTGTGTTATTAGTTTTGTGTCGTGATTCTAATTTCCTCAAGTGCCTGCCGGACGTCTTCATTAGGGTAGTCGAGCGTATACAGGAAATCTTCCGGTTCGTATTTAGCAATGGTTAGGCAACCGGTTTGGAACAACAAGGGGACTAGGTCTACGCGATGGATATCAAACATAGAAAGCATCATTTGAGAAACCTCCACCGGCAAACGTTCTTGAAACTTCTGATTTTTCATCTTTTTTATTAGCGGGATTGGCGGTTTTGTCTCAGACCAGAAGCATCGATATGCTCCGCCACTTTCAAAGAAGCGTAGGATTGAACGTGAGTTGTAAAGTTTTTCGCTATGCCCCCAAGAATAACCATTGTACCACCGCCGGATTTTTTCTCTGTCCGTGCCTGCTAGTGGTTTTGCAAAATAGTGCTCGAGTTCACTTTGTGTAAAACCGAGTAGCTTTTGCGTGTTTCTAGACAAGGACAGGTCAAGCAGGTTGTTAAGGGATGAAGAGAAAGCATTATTCCTATTTAGAAAGGTGGCTCCTGTAAAAAACACCATTTCTAAATAGGAACCAGCATCCTTGACGAAAGAAAACAGCTCCATGATAGCTGCTTGGTTTTCTTCAGCGATTGCTGGCTCATCCAAGTAGTCCATTACCGGTTTATCATAGTCATCAACCAGTAAGACTACCTTTTTGCCGAATTTACTGTAGGTCGCTTTAACTAAATCGTGAAGCAGATAAAAGAATGAGCTTTGACCAAATTCGACCCCGATATCTTGGCTAATTTTTTTGATGCCTTCTCGTATAGCAGACCTGACACCCTGACCTACATAATTGAAATCTGAAAACCTCAATAGAATAACTGGACGCTGCATCTGTTCCCAATCCCATTGATCTTCTACCCATAAACCTTTAAACAGTTCGCGGCTTCCGCTGTACAGCTCCTTAATAGTGGACATCATTAGGCTCTTTCCAAAACCGGATGGTCGATAGAACAAATTATATACGCCTTGTGTGATGACGTCATAAATAGGAGCTGTCTTGTCCACATAAACATAGCCCCCCTCCCGCAGCTTTCGAAAATCCTGTATGCCGATCGGGTACTTCATACTTTCAAAGATAGCAAATTAGGCTGGCACATTCACCAACTATACTGCACTCCGATATTCACCGTATATTAGGTGTATGCCTACTGTTCGTACGCCTCCCGCCAAGCCTCCTTCGCCTCCTGATACGCCTCATCCTCCCGCACCGCATCCCAGGCCGCTTTGAAAACTTGGGCGGCGGCGGCTTTCTCCGGGTCTTCTCCGGACACTGGCTTTACGTTGCCCGCCTCATCGTACTTTTGGCCGTCCGGGTACTTGGCGTAGCGGCGGGCGCGGGTGAAGCCCATCTGCAGGAACTTGCGGGCTACGTCCATGCCGGGGAAGTCGCCATCCGACCGATAACCCTCGTACAATGACCAGATGGCCTTTACAGCTGATTCGGCGGCCGCTTCATCCTTGAATTGCCAGTGGGGAAGGAGCTGGCTCTTGTACGGCTCCGCGTGCCAAACCCCGTATTCGCCCCGGCCGATGCGGTAGGCTTCCGGCTGCTCGCGTAGGTTGATGCCGTTGAAGGGGTGGTCTTGCATGGTTTTTTTAGCGTAACCTAGGAGGCCAAGCCTAGGTTCGCTGCCAAGGAAAGCTTAAGCAGGTCAATGCAAGGTTAACGGCAGGGGCATATTCCTCGCAGTCCTGGATAAGGCTCTATTTTCCTGCTTATCAATTACCAAAATCAATCGCTATGAAGACGAATACTTTAATCGCGTTTACGCTAGTGCTACTAAGCAGCTGCAGCCGGAGTTTGGTCTACAGCCCCGCCGTAAGTTTACCTATGCAGCCCCTTTCGGAAAACCAGATCGACCTACAAGGCAGCGCCGAGCTGCTGCCAGAGTCCCGCCCTTCTCAATACAGCGGATGGGCCGTGCCGGGCATCAGCGGGCAGTTGACCTATGGCTTTTCGAGCCGCTTGGCCATCGGGCTGCGAGCCTGGGGCGACATGAGCAATTGGAACCCCACCACCCGTAGTGGTTTCAGTCTTAATGCACAGTACCATTGGGAGCGTGCGCCGGGCCGGTACTTGTACCTTCTGCCACGAGCGGGCATAGCGCTGAGCGGTAGCTGGATACAAGGCTATGGGTTCAGCAACGCTCTCGTTTGGCAGCGCAAGCGTTCCGAAAAGCTGGGGTATTACTTTGGTGCGGGCGTTGCTTATGGGCACACCGCCACTATACGCTTTTCCAGTAATAACGGGGACAATCGTCAGTCCATGGGCTTTGCCGGGCTCGCCCACCTCGGCTTGCAGTGGGCTTTCGCCAAAAAAGCTTACCTCAACTTGGAGGCCAACCCGATCTTCTTGATCAATACCTACGACCAAGAGCAGTGGCTACTCTTATCCCCGCAGTTGAGCATTGGTTACACTTTGGGGCCGCACTGAAATTACACCGTCTATTCCCGTGAAAATTGCATCAGCGTTTGCTATTTTGCGCACATACAGCCATAACCAAATTCTGACGGCATGAAACCAGTAAAAATCATCAAAAACCGCTCCGATATCGGGGCGGGTACCCGAGGTTCGGATATGGGCATAGACGCCCTCGAAATAGCCGCGATCAACGCTGAGAATACTTATTTTAATCGCTTCCCTTTCCTGGATCTGGATACTGACAATGAATCCGTATACGACAAAGTAACGGTCCAATTTGCCAAACGCATCACCCATGTGGTGGAGCAATGCGGGCGGGTATCTGACGCGGTACAAACCACCCTGGATGAAGGGCACTTCCCCATTGTGCTCTCTGGCGATCATTCCTCAGCGCTAGGCACCCTGAGCGGGGTCAAAGCGCATGACCCAGCCAAGCGGCTCGGGGTCGTTTGGATCGATGCCCACGCAGACTTGCACTCTCCGTATACCACGCCTTCCGGCAACGTGCACGGCATGCCCCTGGCCGCAGCTTTAGGCGTCGACAACCTCGACCACCGCGTCAACGAAGTCTCCTCCGTGTCGGTGCGGCAGTGGGAAAAGCTGAAGCAAATCGGCACGCCGGAGCAGAAAGTAAAGCCGGAAGATTTGATATTCTTCGGGGTGCGGGATACCGAGGCTCCCGAAGAACGCTTGATGCGTGACCTGGGCATCAGAAACTACAAGGTGGAAGAAATGCGCTACCGGGGCATGGAGACCTGCCTAAAGGAGGCCTTGCAGCAGCTGAGGGGCTGCGACCACATTTATATTTCTTTTGACGTAGACAGTTTAGATTGCGATTTGATCTCCAAAGGCACCGGCACGCCCGTATCTAAAGGTTTTGACCCGGATGAAGTCAAGCTGGTCATCGAGCGCCTGATCCACTCTGGCAAAGTGGCCTGCTTGGAAGTCACGGAGATCAACCCGCTGCTCGACAATAAAGGGAATAAGATGGCGGAGACGGCTTTTCAGGTGCTGAATGCGGTGACTAGGCATTTGGTGCCGGAGGGGGTGGGGGTGGAAGGTTGACCCTCCTTCGCTGTGCCAGCTTCGGCGGGCGGTGAGGAGTTGAAAGGTTTACCCTGAAGGCGGAACGACCGCAGGGAGTGGAGTCCTTCAGGGTTGGCTTAGCGGTCGCTAACTTTACAACTTTAGAACCTTAGAACTTTTCAACTTTACAACCTTCCCATCCAATTCTTGAAATCCCCCGCCCGGTCTATACTGACAACGGTGTCCTGCTCTTCATTGGGCGGAGGGTTCAGTTTAAGTTTGACGCGGCTGCGCGACCAGGCTATCATCTGTTTGATGGAGTCCATACTGACGATGTACTTTCGGTTAATCCGAAAAAAGCGATTGGGGTCAAGCGTGGGCTCAAGGTGGTTTAGGCTAAGGTCCAAGTCGTAGGTTTTGCCTGCATGGGTACGCAAAAAAGTACTCTTGTACGCGGAGAAAAAATAAGCTACTTCTGAGCATTCGACTTTACGGAAGACTTCCCCGACTTGGATCAGAAAGCGTTCCCGGTAGTGTTGCCGAGGCCGCATGGCTTCTTGGAGGATCTGAAAATCAATATTGAAAGCGGTGCGCAGGGATTGGTACTTGTTCAGGGCTTCTTCTAAGGCAGCGCGTCGGATAGGTTTGAGCAGGTAGGCGATGCTGTTGAGCTCGAAGGCTTTAATCGCGTACTGATCATAGGCGGTGGTCAAAATAATCGGCGTGGATACCGGCACAGATTCGAAAATGGAAAAGCTCAATCCATCGGACAACTGAATATCGAGGAAAATCAGGTCGGCATGGTTGGTGCGCAGCCACTGTGTGGCTTTTTTCACAGACCCTAGGGTAGCCAGTACTTCCATCTCAGGAGCAATCTCCCTGAGCAGGCGTTCCAAGCGTTTCGCTGCTACATCTTCATCTTCAATGATAATGACTTTCATTCCGTTTCCATTTTAATCAGGGGGAGCCGAACCTCATAGTTGCTGGTCTTTACGGTAAAGGTCGGCACTTTAGCATTGATCATCTGGTAGCGCTTAGTTAAGTTGCGTTGCCCCAACCCGGCTGAGTAAGTATTCGACACTTTCGGCTGCAAATTGTTACGCACTACCAAATGGCCGTTTTCAGCGCCTACCTTAATATACAGCGGCTTACTGGCATTGGCAATGTTGTGCTTGATGGCGTTTTCCAGTACGACTTGCATGGATAGCGGCGGCAACAACTGATCCAAGTACGCTGCCGGCACGGTAATGTTCGCCTTTACCCCTTCCCCATAACGCAGTTGCTGCAGGAACAGGTAAGAACGGGCAAAACGGAGCTCAGATTTCAAGTCCACTACCGGTTGTTCGATTGTCTCTAAAACATAGCGGTAAATCAAGGAGAACTCGTCGATAAAGTCTTGTGCCTTGGCTTTGTCCTGTTCTATCAGCCCGGAAAGCACATTGAGACTGTTGAACATAAAGTGGGGGTTGATCTGATTTTTGAGTACCTCGAAACGAATTTGCGAAAGCTCTCGCTCCAGTGCCTGCGCCCTAGCCTGCGATACGCTGTTTTCCCAAAAGGCCAGCATGCCTTCAAGTGTAGCCATGAGTACGATATTGACGATCGAAAAGATCAGGCCGTTGTACTGAAGGACCGTCGAAAGAGGGTTTTGGTAGGGGCTTAAGGCATGAGCTGTAAAAGTCGTTGCAAAACCAACTGCCAGTGCAATAGCTACCGTGAGCGGCAGTTGCAGCACAAGGCGTTCTGATACCCGATCTGCCCATGGTGCCCGTTGATGGAGCCATTTAATCAGCCAGAGGTCTGGTAAAGCCATCAGGCTGCCGGCAATCAGGCTCAACAGTAAGCCGCGGCCAAAGCGGACTCCGAAGTGCGCCCAGCCGGACAGCGTGTAGAAGCCTGTAAAATGATTGTAAGAGATGACCACCAATTGCACCCCTATTGCCAGCGTCAGCATTAGATAAGCTAGCTTCTTGAATGGGAACGGGCCAAAAAGACGATGGGTATCCATGATGGTATAGCTTCTGAAGTGGGAAAATACAAAAGAGAAGAAAAAGGGAGAATGACAAAAAGCAGTTGTTGGAAACGAAGAAAAGCTTGTCAGGGACTATGCCCTGAGAAGCCTCTCTTCTTGAGTACTGTCGGGTGATTACTACTAGGCCTAAAACTGCTTCCTAATGCCCATTCTTGCAGAGAGGTAGCGCAGGTTAAGGTCCTTTGTCTGTGCCCCAGTCTCCAGTTCGCGATTGAGTGTATGGAACTTTACGCCGGGCGTCAGGCTCCACTTCCTGCCAATGGGGATGTCTATTCCGGCTGCTGCTTGCAGGCCCCAGCCGTGACCGGTATCGTCAATAATCTCGCCACCGTCGCCTTCCACTTCCAAGTGGTTATAAAGGGCTCCTGCTCTGAGGTAGTAGCTGATAGCCGATTGTGGGAAGGGATGCTCAAACGTAAGCCCCATCACATAGCCCGTTTCTTCGTAATCCAACTGATCGTCGCCGGCAAAGTGCGCCCAACCCCAGCCTGCGTAAAGGCCGGTATGTTCGAGCAGCCGAAAGTGGAGGGTCGCTTCCAAGTTCAGGCCCGTTTCCAGTTCAGTACCCGCCAACTCCTGCAGGGGGATACCCGCACCGCCATTGATCTCAAAACCCCAGCGGCTACCGCTGTCCTGCGCTTGCATATTGATGGCGAGAAGAGCAAAGAATAAAGTGATAACTAAGCATTGCGTTTTCATGATTCGCTAATTTTGGTGAGTTGTTTTGTTGTTTCAGTTCAAAAGTACAGCCTCACCTAACGCCTCGAAAGTAAAACCAGACGAGGCTGCATGATTGGCTACCGAGCCTGCCACAGCGCAGGACGAGCCTGTAGCGCAAAAAGCTGCTTTCGCCTTCCCGAATCCATGCCCAAATTCCCACCACAAAACCGTACCTTTGCGAAAATTTTCAGAAGCGATTCCAAAATGGTATATATCACACGTAGAGAGCGGTTTAACGCTGCCCACAAACTATGGGTCGACAATTGGAGCGAAGAGAAGAACCTGCAGATGTTCGGCAAGTGCGCCAATAAGAACTGGCACGGCCACAACTACGACCTGTTCGTCACCGTCAAGGGCCGGCCAGATCCCGTGACCGGTTTTGTTATCGACGTCAAAAAACTGAGCAAGCTTATCAAATCCTCCATCACGGGCAAGGTAGACCACAGCAATTTGAACTTGGATGTGGACTTCATCCCCAAAGGCATGCAGCCCACTACGGAGAACCTCGTCATCCTCTTTTGGCAACAGCTTGAACCGCTGCTCGAGGATTGTGAGCTGCACTGCATCAAGTTGTACGAGACGGAAAATATATATGCGGAGTACTACGGGGAAGGGGATAGTCTGACAACGCAAGATTTATGAATTCTGACTTGCTCTTTTTCCGCCTAGCTGCGTTGGGTCCCGCTTTTTGCGTCAAAAAGCGGGACGACAGAACTTTCCCGATGGCTATCGGGATGCCTGCGTTTCCCGCCTTGCCAGCCGAAAAAATAGCGGCGTCATATTTTCACAAATCTCATGTTGTCAGACTATAAAAAATTCAACCCAATGCCCCGCCTGGCGTTTACAAGCACATAACCACGTCAAATATTTATGTCCTACAACAAAACAGAAGCCTACAACGAGCAAATCACCGAAGATTTGATGGAACAATACCAGCACATTATCTCGCGATTGGGGGAAGACCCGCAGCGGGAAGGGCTGGTCAAAACCCCGGAGCGCGTCGCCAAAGCCATGCAATTTCTCACGCAAGGGTACCGGCAAGACGGAGAAGCGATTATCCGGCAAGCCATGTTCCGGGAAGAATACAGCGAGATGGTCCTGGTCAAAGACATCGAGTTGTATTCGCTCTGCGAGCACCACATGCTGCCTTTTTTCGGCAAAGCGCACGTCGCCTATATCCCCAATGGCCAAATTGTCGGGCTGAGCAAAATCCCCCGGGTAATCGACGTCTACGCCCGCCGTTTGCAAGTACAAGAACGGCTCACCGACCAGATACTGCACTGTTTCCACAATACCCTGCAACCGCTGGGGGTCGCCGTGGTTATCGAAGCCCAGCACATGTGCATGATGATGCGCGGGGTGCAAAAACAAAACTCCGTCACGACCACTTCGGCCTTCACCGGCGAGTTCCAACGGGCAGAAACCCGGGGGGAGTTTTTGAATTTGGTCGGATCAAGGCTACATTAGCAGTATATAATCAAAGCAGCAACGCATTAACCAACCACACATGAAAGCATACGTATTCCCCGGCCAGGCCTCCCAATTTGAGGGTATGGGCAAAGACCTGTACGAAAGCAGCGATCTGGCCCAGACGCTTTTCGAGCAAGCCAATTCACTACTCGGCTTCCGCATTACCGACGTGATGTTCGAAGGTTCCGCCGAAGAGCTGAAGCAGACCAAGGTCACCCAGCCGGCGGTATTCCTGCACTCCATCGTCAAGGCCAAAATGGCGGGCGAAGGCTTCAAGCCGGACGCGGTAGCTGGCCATTCGCTCGGTGAGTTCTCTGCCTTGGTAGCAGCCAATGCCCTGAGCTTTGAAGAAGGGCTGAAGCTGGTACAAGCCCGCGCTATGGCCATGCAAAAAGCTTGCGAAGCCGTAGAGAGCACTATGGCGGCAATCATTGGTTTGGACGATGTGGTAGTGGAGCGCGTATGTGAAGCCGTCGACGAGGTGGTGATCCCTGCCAATTACAACTGCCCCGGCCAGCTGGTCATTTCCGGCTCGGTGCCGGGCGTGGAGCAAGCCGTGGAAAAGCTGAAGGAAGCCGGCGCGCGCCGTGCTATAGTGCTGCCCGTTGGCGGTGCTTTCCACTCGCCCCTGATGCAACCCGCGCAGGACGAGCTGCAGGCGGCCATCGAGCAAGCCCAGTTTAGCAAGCCCGACTGCCCGGTCTACCAAAACGTGACGGCCAAAGCGGAGCAGGACCCCGCTGCCATTCAGCAAAACCTGATTGCGCAACTGACTGCCCCCGTGCGCTGGACGCAGACCATGCACAATATGATTGCCGACGGCGTGACGGAATTTATAGAAGTAGGCGGAAACGGGAAAACCCTGCAGGGCTTCGTGAAAAAGGTCGACCGCCGCTTTCCGACTAGCGCCCTTTAACTCCCGGCCAGTATTGAACTTCGATAGGGTGTTGCGGGGTTGTATAAACGGCGTTTATTTAGCGCACACTCAAGCTGCGGCCGGCGGCTACGTTTGAATAGCCGTTGGGAAAAAGTAAATTAGCCCCAACAGAAAGCATACGACATGGTACAACAACAGGTAAAGAACGGTCAAATCTTACTCGCAGAACCTTTCATGGCGGACCCGCACTTCCGCCGCGCGGCTATCTTGCTCTGCGAGCACGGGGAAGAAGGAAGCGTCGGTTTTATCATGAATAAACCGCTGGACATGCGCGTCGACGAGCTGGTTGACCCTTTCCCTGAGTTTGATTCTACGGTGTTCTTTGGCGGGCCCGTGCAAACTGATTCTATCCACTACTTGCACACCAAAGGCGATCTGATCGAAGGCAGCCGCAAAGTGGCGAACGGCGTCTACTGGGGCGGCGAGTTTGAACAGCTCAAGGCCCTGATCAATTCCGAGTTGATCCAACCGCGCGACATCCGCTTCTTCGTCGGCTATTCCGGCTGGTCAGAGCGTCAACTCGACGGCGAGATGGAAATTGGCTCTTGGATCGTAGCCGACATGTACGCCAACTACCTGTTCAAAAGTACGCCGGGCAAGGTCTGGCAGGAAGCAATGCGCAACAAAGGGGACGTGTACACGGTCATCGCGCAGATGCCGGAGGTGACGATCTGGAATTAAAAAACGCTCACTCCGCCGCCGTAGCCCCACGCACCCGCTCGTAAAACCGCTCTGTCTCTTCTCCGTACAGCCAGCGCACCACATTATCCGACCAGATATCCTGGTGCTGCTGCCGGGTGATGATTTCCTCTTCCAGTGCCAAGTCCAGCAGTTTGCCGGGGTAAGACGATTGCACATCGTTATTCATTTCCCCCAGCGGGTAAGGGTCGTCTAGGCCTAAGATAATCTGGTCTGTACCGCCCTGCCGCCGTATCATCAGTTCCAAGGAGTGGGTGTCGTGCACCAGCGTGTCAAAGTAAATATTAGGGTGCCCCAAGGCTTTCCGCGGCCGTGTCATCCCCTCAAACAGATCTGGCCGGCCATCGAAGCCCTGCACCCGCCGGCCGAGGTTGACGTGGTTGAGCTGCCCGCCGTGGGCAAAGCACACCCGGATGTCGGGGTACTTGTCGTAAAAGCCATTCAGGGTATAAAAGTGGTAGGCATCCGCGCATTGCGCCAGCATCCAAATCAGGTGGAAACGCCAGGCGGTGTTTTCTAGCAGGATGAATTTCTCGCCGTCGTAGGGGTGAATTTCGATGGCCAGCTTGTACTTGTTGGCCATTTCCAAAATGGGTTCCGTCTCTTTGTCGAAAATGACACTCCAGTGCCCCGTCGAGTCCATGTAGTGGGTAGGCAGGCAAAGCACCTGCAAGCCCAATTCTTCTACGCAGCGCTCAATTTCCCAAAGCGCCCCTTGGATGAAACCAGCGTGCACGACAAACCCGCAGGTGAACTTTTGCGGGTAGGTATGCTGAATCCGGGCGTTGAAGTCGTTTTGGAACCGCAGTGCCCGCTTCATTTGCTCCCAGCGCAAGCCATTGCCGTAGAGCTGCGACAGGCTGAGGATAACCGCATGGTCGATATGGTGCTGCTCCATCCATTCCAGTTTTTCGTGCAGGAAAAAGCTAGAGTCGGTAATGGGGCGTTGCCAATTTTTCTGCCACATAAACCGGCGGTCGTCGTCAATCCAGAATATCTCTTCTTCCCGCATAAAAGCCGGGATATCCTCGGGGTAGGGGAGCAAGTGGCCGTGTCCGTTGATTCTCATGGTTCTACATTTAGGGCGAATAAATATAAGGCTGATTAGGAAGATGAGGTATAGTAAAAGCTCAGTTGCCGTTTGAGGTGATCCGGCAGCTCGGGCAGTGCCGAACGGGGGATCAGCAAAGTGGAAACATTATGCAAGTCTGCAAAAATATGGTGCTTGGCCGCCGTAGCCGCCAGGTAATCATGCCCGGAAGAGCCGCCGGTGCCAACCTTTCGGCCCAGCATCCGCATGACCATCTGCGCGTGGCGGTAGCGCCAGGTCGTCAGCTTGTCGTCGATGTCCACCAAATTGACCAGCAGGCGGAAGGGCAGGTGCAAAATGGGCTCGTCCCGGTAGAGGTTAATGAACAAAGCGGCTACTGTGGCTTTGTAAGACAACCGCAGGGCGCCGGCTTTCCGTTTGCGCTCGTGCTCCTCTTGGTTGAGTACGGTTTTGAAATAGGTATCCGTACTGCCCAGCATCTTACTGCGCTGTGCCTTCTGTTCGTCGGTCAGGTACTCCGATTGCTTGATGGCAGCCTGTTCCTCGGCAATCATGTGGTCCACCGCTTTTTCGTAATGCCGCAAAAAGTCAAAGCCCTCGTACTTGAGGAAGGGGGTGCGCTCCAGCCAAGCTTCTATTTCGTCAAATAGGGAGCCATGATCCTCTATGGCCTGTAGCGTATCCTGCTGCTCGGCGGAAAACTCGGATGCGTAGTGCTGATTGTTGTAGGTCAGCCGCTGTTCTTCCGACAAGCCGAGCATGGTCTCTACCAAACGGAATTGGTAGCTTTGAAAACCAGATGCCGGGAAAAGGTAAGAACGGAAGTCCAGAAAGTCCAGCGGCGTCATCGTTTCCAGCACCTTGATCTGCTGAATGAGCAACTCCAGGATTTCCTCAATCCGCTGCATGCGCGCCACTGCTGTGCCAATACTGCTCTCGTCCACGCGGTCCTCGCGGAACATCTTGAGTATAGACTTCAGCTCGTGGATAATCTGCTTGAACCACAGCTCGTAGGCTTGGTGGGTGATGATGAACAGCATCTCTTCGTGCGCCGGCTCCTCTAGTGCTGCGCTGCGCAGGTGCTGTGCATTCAGGATGCGGTCGAGGTCTAAGTATTCGTGGTAGTGTACGGTAGCGTACTTTTTGGTTTCATTGGACACAGGCTAATGTTTTTGTCTCGTTTCTTTCAAGTACTAAGATATTGAAAATGGCGCAAACAAAAAGCCTCCAGCGGTTGAGAAATCGCTGAAGGCCTTTCGCTTGTTTGTTTTTCGTTTTGTTGTGCAGCGGGTTGAAGAGATGCTAGCACAGCATCTCTAAGGGTTGTTGCCCTCTTCACCCGTTTCAGCTGTAGCTTCTGCTACTTCTACGGCTTGCATAGCTTCCATTTGCTGCAAGTAAGCGTCACGCAGCTCGAAGAACTTCGGCAGTTCCTCGTCCGGCAGTGGCTTGGCCGGCGGGAATTTGATCTTTAGGTGATTGACCTGCCTGCCGTTTTTCCAAAAGCGGAAGCAGACGTGTGGGCCGGTCGCGAGTCCCGTAGACCCTACGTAGCCGATCACTTGGCCCTGCTTGACGTGCGCGCCCGGGCTGATGCCTTTGGCGAATTTTTGCATGTGCAGGTACTGCGTTTGGTAGGTGTCGTTGTGCTTGATCTTTACGAAGTTGCCGTTGCCCTTAGTGTAGGAGGCGCGGGACACCACACCGTCGCCCACCGCGTAGATGGGCGTGCCGTAGGGTGCTGCGTAATCCGTGCCGTAGTGCGGGCGGCGGCGCTTGAGGATCGGGTGGTAGCGGTTGAGGTTGTAGTAGGAAGAAATGCGGGAGTACTTCACCGGCGCTTTCAGGAAACCGCGCTTCATCGGGCGGCCTTCCAAGTCGAAGTAGCCTTCCAGCTTGCCGTCTTCGCTTTTGTAGTAAATGGCGTGGTATTCGTTGTCCCCCGTTTTGTAGTAAGCGGCGGGTACGCTGCCGATGCCTACTTCTTCCCCGTCGATGAACTTGCGGTCGAAGATCAGCTTGAACTCGTCCCCCTTCTGCAGGTGGTGAAAATCAATAGACCACTGTAGCGCACCTTCTAGCGCAGCGGCCAATTCGTAGCTCTCGCCCTGGCCCACGATGGCGTTCCAGAGGGACGATTCGAGGTAGCCAGCCATCGCACCCTGCTGGGTTTCAATAGGGCGCTCCTCGCGCTCGACGGTAAAATTGTCTTTTAGTTCGAAGACGACGTACTCGTACACATTAGGCTCGTATATCAGGTACTCCGCCTGCTCCGTTTCCGGGTCGCTGAGTACCGTATAAGGCTTGCCCACACGGAAGTGGCGCACGTCAAAAACGCCTTCAGCGTTAGCGACAAGCCGTTCGATAGAAGGGTAGTCTATACCCTGATCCGATAAGATGTCCCCGAGGAAAGCCCCCGGCTGCACTTCCTGCTCGGCGAGCTGGAAGGTGTCGATGGCGAATCCATATTTGATGGTGGGGATGGTGAGCGGGAAGCTGCTCAGGCTTTTGTTCTTGTCGGCGGCCACAAGCGAGGCTCGCATGCTGGCTTTGCCGGTGAATTGTTGGCTGATGAAGTAGGCGGCAGTGCCTAAAAAGAGAACGGCGCATGCAATCGCGCTGTAAGCCAGCCATTTTTGGTTTTTCTTGACAAATCGGTTTAACGATTCTGGTATATCCACAGTCTCATGATTTTGTTAGACAATCGTTCTGTTTCGTTACAAGTAGGGCAGCACAATCCCAAGAAGGTACTGCTTAATTGGAGTCGCTAATGTTTTTGGGAAGCTTAGTTGAGGCATGAAAATAGTTGCGTGCGTGTTTTGCTATGTACGCAAATATAGAATTGACGGCGGATTACACCTAATTTTAATTGTTAAATCTGCAGAAAGCGGAACTTTTTGTGCGCTTTTACGTAGGGAGCGGGGGGGTTAAAGGAGGTAGCGGTGGTTAGCTTGGCTTAGAAAGGCAGTAGTGGGTTAGGTGTCACACCTACCGAAGGTAATAAGAGCTGATGCGGCAATCCGGTTAGCGCCCGAGGAATGCTTGTATGCATCATAATAAGAGCCATCCTCCAAGGTAGTAGTTCACCTACCTTCAGGATGGCTCCTAATATTTTTAGACACTGTACTATGCGCTAAAAAATGCTACTTCTCGTCCCGAGGATGCCGCACCGCTGCTTGTGCTGCCGCCAATCGTGCGATGGGCACGCGGAAAGGCGAGCAACTGACGTAATCCAAGCCAATCTGATGGCAGAACTCCACACTTTGTGGCTCACCACCGTGCTCGCCGCAGATGCCCGTCTTCAGGTTCGGGCGCTGTTGCCGGCCGCGTTCTACGGCCAACCGTACCAGCTCGCCCACACCCCGGCGGTCCAACACCTGGAAGGGGTCTACTTCGAGAATGCCTTTCTCGAGGTAAATGGGCAAGAACCCGCCGATGTCATCCCGGCTAAAGCCAAAGCTCATCTGCGTCAGGTCGTTGGTGCCGAAGCTGAAGAATTCCGCTTTTTCCGCCATTGGGCCGCCGCGTAGGGCAGCACGTGGGGTTTCTATCATGGTACCAAACAGATAAGAGATTTCTTCTACCCCCTTAGCTGCGCAGACTTCCGTGTAGACCCGTTGTACTATCTTTTCTTGATCCTCCAGCTCATTGCGGGAGCAAGTCACCGGTATCATAATCTCGGGCAGGGCTTGTTTGCCCTCCTGATTGAGCTCGGCGGCGGCTTCGAGTATAGCCCGCACCTGCGTCTCGGTAATCTCCGGGTAGCTGATGCCCAAGCGTACGCCGCGGTGGCCGAGCATGGGATTGTTCTCGTGCAGCACGAGCACGCGCTTCTTTAGTACGCTCACTTTCACGCCCAGCTCCTTGGCCAATTCCCGCAAGCGCTGGTCATCGTGGGGGACAAACTCGTGCAGCGGCGGATCGAGCAGTCGGATGGTTACCGGCTTGCCGTCCATGATAGACAAGGTTTCCTTGATATCGTGTTTGATGAACCCAAAAAGCTCGTCCAGTGCCTTGCGTCGGGCCGCTTCGGTATCGCTGACGATCATTTTGCGCAGCAGGTGCAGCGGCTCTTCGCTACCCTTGCCGTAGAACATATGCTCCGTGCGGAACAAGCCGACGCCCTCGGCCCCGAAGCGCAGGGCATTGGCGGCATCATTGGGGGACTCGGCATTGGCGCGTACGCCTAGCTCCTTTTTCTCTTCTACCAGTTTCATCAGGGTTTGGTAGGTGTCGTTGTCCGCTAGGTCGGCATCCACCACCGGCATCTGGCCGAGGTAAACGGTGCCGGCAGCCCCATTCATGCTGATCCAGTCCCCTTCGCTGACTTTCTGACCGTCCGGCGTGAGGAAATATCCTTTGCTTTCGTTGATGTCGATATCGTGGCAGCCGACGATGCAGCATTTGCCCCAGCCCCGGGTGACAAGCGCGGCGTGGGACGTCATGCCGCCTTTGGCCGTCAGCACGGCAGCAGCGTGATACATGCCGTCCACGTCCTCCGGCGAGGTTTCTTCCCGCACCAGGATGACATCTTCGCCCGCCCGCTTCATCTCGATCGCTTTCTCGGAAGAGAAGACCGCTTTGCCCTTTGCACCGCCCGGTCCGGCAGGCAAGCCTTTGGCAATAGGGGTCGCCTCGCGCTCGGCATCAGCATCAAGGCGCGGCAGCAGCAGCTCCGTCAATTGGTTGGGGTTGACGCGCAGCAGGGCGGTCGGGCCGTCAATCATGCCTTCCTCGTACATTTCAGTAGCCATGCGTATAGCAGCGGTGCCGTTGCGCTTGCCGGTACGCGTTTGCAGGATGTAGAGCGTCCCTTTTTCGATGGTAAACTCCATGTCCTGCATGTCTTTGTAGTGCGCCTCCAGTTGCTGCTGATGCTTGTCTAGCTGCGCGTAAATTTCTGGCATGATGGATTCCAGGGTGGGCAGCTTCTCGCTGTGCGTGTTTTTGGAATAAGTGTTGATGGGCTGCGGCGTGCGGGTGCCAGCCACCACGTCTTCGCCCTGCGCGTTGATCAGGAATTCGCCGTAGAACTGGTTTTCGCCCGTACCCGGGTTGCGCGTAAAAGCCACTCCGGTAGCGCAGTCGTCACCCATGTTGCCGAATACCATGGCTTGCACGTTTACGGCAGTGCCCCATTCGTCGGGCAGGCCTTCGATGCGGCGGTACTCTTTGGCGCGTTTGCCGTTCCAGCTGTCAAACACAGCAGCAATACCACCCCACAACTGATCCATAGGGTCTTCGGGGAAAGCCTCGCCAATCTCCTTTTTCACGATCCCTTTGAAATCGGTGACGATCTGCTGCAGGTCGGCTTCCGTCAGCTCCGTGTCGAGCTGGAACCCCCGCTCTTTCTTGATGCTTTCCATATGCTCGTCCAACAGCTTGCGGATGCCCTTGCCCTGCACCGGGGGCAGCCCCGCAGCTTTCTCCATGACCACATCGGCGTACATCATGATGAGGCGGCGGTAGGCGTCGTATGCAAAGCGGCCGTCGTTCGTATGGGCAATGACCCCTTTGACCGTCTCGTCGTTCAGCCCCAGGTTGAGCACCGTGTCCATCATACCCGGCATGGACTGCCGGGCGCCGGAGCGCACGGAGAGCAGCAGCGGGTTGGCCGTGTCGCCGTACACCTTGCCTGTTAGTTTTTCTACTCGTTTGAGGGCAGCAGTTACCTCTTCTTCCAAGGTCGGGGGGAACTGACGGCCTGCATCGTAGTAGGCATTGCAGGTGTCGGTGGTAATCGTAAAGCCGGGCGGCACGGGCAGCTTGAGGTCCGGGTGGCCGGCCATTTCGGCCAGGTTGGCGCCTTTGCCTCCCAAAAGGTTTTTCATCTCTTGGCTGCCGTCGGCCTGGCCGCCTCCAAAACTGTATACATGCTGCTGGTCTAAGTCGGTGGGTTTTGTCATGACGTGTAGGTTTTGCTTTTGGGGAAAGGGCAACCTGCAATCAGGTGGGCATACACTCGCCCCAAGCGAAAAAAGAAGTGTTCTGCTCAAAACTATAGGAATGCTATCGGCGGTGGGAGGACGGTTGTCATGGGGTGGGGGTGATATTTTTCACCTTGGGTTGGCTGACCTTGCTACAAACTAATACTGGCAGATCGTGTCGAAATACGACGTAGATATAATCTACGCCGAACAGGGGACAATACGACGTAGATGTAATCTACGCCGAACAGGTAATGTAAAATGCTTTGCCCGACGTAGCCTTGGCGAAGGCGGGTAAATCCGTGTTAATTCAAAATTTAAAAGTCATACACGTCATGGCTCGGGCATTCCCTTAGACGTACTGTATGAATGGTGGCTTTTGCACAAAATGGATAATACGGAAACTCCAGTGTTCTTATTTATCCAATTATTCGGTCAGAATTCACCAAATACATACACTAAAAAGAATAATGCCCCATAAACTGCCAGTAAATTTAACATGATAAATAGGAATCGTTTGAGCCTAGTCAATTCGAAAGCTGTTGAGTTCCAAGTAATGACTAAAACATGGAATGGGATATAAAAATATTGCTCAGTGATATTGTCATTTATGGTTAGACTCAGGACTACTGATATTGGAAAAAACACAATGACCCATAAGCTTACATGGTATATATTTAAAACCAGATGTTCGTAAAAATTTCTCCTGAATTGCCTATAGAGCAAAAAACTTGAAGACGCAAGTAGGAGTGTGTTGACAAATAAGACTACGAATTGCGAAGAAATATTGCTCGTCACCACTAGGCCTAAAAAATCATTCGCAAGAGCGTAATGTAAAACAAGAAACAAAGAGGCAATAGCAAAAAACTTCCCGGGACTGTAATAGTATTTACGGAATCCATTCCAATAATTTAAAACTAATGTTTTGGGCTGGGTTAAACTAACCCGAATGTTTTGCAAAAAGGATTTTTCTAATGAAAAAACGCCATCAAATAGGTCTCCTAAAAAAGTTAAGAAACCAATTCTCCTATCCTCGTAGTATTGGCCGCAATTTGAACAGTACTTTCCTGTTATTTCATTTGAACATACCGAACATTTCATTTTTCACTTTTTTCGGGCATTGCCTGCCTCCCGAAGATTTTACCGGCTGGCTTGCCCTTTCCAGCAATCTATTAAAGTTTTTCTTTTCTTATCGTCCTCTAATATTCTTTGAAGCCAAGCTTGGTGGTTCTCCATCAAGCTTTCTGATTGTCTGTTTTGAAACGCTTTAAACGCTTCAAAGTCAAACCAGTTCAACCCATACATCTTTTGAAGTCCGTAAACTGCAACTTCCCCTTCAATTGCGTAAAAAAACGGACAGGTATGGATATGGGTTTTGACCGTATCGTCTGAAATTTTGCTTATCAGAAAATCTGAAATTTCATTTCTATCACGATTAAAGAAGATTTCCCATCCTTTTGAATTCGTCATTACGCATCCTGCACCGCCAAAACGTCCTTCGCGTACATACTGTCCACCCGTTAAGCACCCCCCTTTTTTAAAGACTAAATGATTCCATAGGCTATCATTTGTCATCTCGTAAATCCCTTTATCCTCTTCGTGATGAATTGTTGAGTGCTTGTCAGGTTCTGCTGGTCGTTCAGTTCGACTATTCTCTTGATTTTTTTCATTCCGATTAGCCGAACAACTCAGTGTCAAAATTGAAATCAATAACAGGATGATCGTGTATGTTTTCATTTTTATAGCTTTTCAACTTTTTCTTGAACTATGTTTGGAGCGGGTCCGTCATGAAAATCAAGGAATTGTGCCCGCCTGCTGTGCCAGCATAGCCGGCAGGGTTCTGGCTAAATCTTTTTTGGCGCGTTTGGCGGGTGTTTACATCCAGGCCTTTGTCGTCAGGATCAAATAAGCTAAAAAAGATGACGTCAGAGCCTGCCCCGCACTTTTGCGGGGTTCATAAGTCCTTGGTTTGCAATAGGACCAAACTCCAAGCATAGTCTAAAATAACTATCCGGTTGAAAGGGAATGCTGTATGCATTGTACCTTCTCAAATATACAGATTATTCGCCGGTTTTTAGAGGCTGGAGCCTTGATTTTCACTCGTGCTTTCGCCTGAAAATGAGCTGGTTGCACAGTGGCTTGGCGTTTTCGTTCAGAAACTATGTAGCCCGCTGAGCGAAGAATAAAAGGTCAAGCCCATACCCCATAACAAAACGCAACGCTGCAATACGGCTGTGCCATTGCGCAGCTATCCACCGGTATCAAAACTACAGCAAGTTGCACTTGCGGTATAGTTCAATCAGTCGCCGTCCGCCGGAGCTAGAAGCCAAGGTGGACCGCCAAAGCTACGCGGCGTTCCGGCAGTAGGGATATAAGCCGTGCCCGGACCTACTGCGCTAAGGCGGGATAGACTTCCTTCGTACGCCGAAGCCCCAAGGCGAAGGCGTGTCGTCCCCAGCCATAAAAAAAGCCCAAGCACTTGCGCACTTGAGCCTTTTCTAGTAGCCCCACCAGGACTCGAACCTGGATCTTAGGTTCCGGAAACCTACATACTATCCCTTGTACTATGGAGCCATATTTCGTTGAGCGGGTGCAAAAATAACAAATCTTCGCGGATGCCGCCAAA
>JAAAOU010000333.1 GCA_009908745.1 Bacteroidota bacterium | reverse complement strand
TGATGCCCCGCCGCCCCCGGGGAGGCGTATGCGGTAAGCTCAGGGCATAGGCACCCAGCACCAGAGAAGCCACGGCAGATATACGCATAGGGAGCACCGTTTCCTCTGCCCCCAGCCAGCTGATCAGCAGCCCGGCCAGCACCCAGCCCGCCGTGCCCCACACCCGGATGCGCGGAAACTCCCGCCGGCCGTCCTTGATGTGGTGAAAACAGAAGGCCGTAGACAGTGCCATAGTGGGGATGACGAGCAACGCATACAATAGAAACAAGGGGTAAAACAAGGCAAAGCTCTCCAAAGTGGAAAGCAGCAGCATAGTGAGGCCGCCGGCCAGATGCAGGAAAGACAGTAAACGCTCTGAGGCTACCCGCTTATCGGCCACTACGCCTACGACAAAGGGCGACACCATAGCCGCTATAGCCATACCGCTGTAGACTAAGCCTACCTGCCGCCCGCTGAAGGCCAGCGTTTGTAGCAGGTAAGTTCCCGTTGTGACCACCCACGACCCTAGTACAAAGTGCTCCAAAAACTGCAATAAGGATAGACGCAAATACAGCCTTGGAGAAGCAGCTTGGGCTTGAGCCATTTTGGATAATTAAAGTAATTCGAGTACAGCGGCCGTCATGGCAACCACCCCGTTCGTAATGGTCGGTTGGGGGTCTGGCGCGAAGCCGGCGTTGTGCAGGGAAGGCAGTTCGATTTCCCCACGTTCGGCAGCGGCCATCTGCTCGGCGGGTACGGCACCCAGCCAGAACAGCAAGCCCGGTACTTCTTCCTCCGTGCGGCTGTACATCGCAAAGTCCTCGCCCCCCATGACTGGTGGGACTTCTGTTACCTGCTGCTCCCCCAAGGCGGCTATGAATATTTTTTGCAGGCGGTCGGTAAGGGCGGGGTCATTGAAAGTAGAGGGTGTGGTTTCATCCCGCAGTTTCACTGTAGGGTATTGGTCCTTGGGCAGGCCGGCTGACATGGCCACGCCCTTGCAAATGCGCTTGATTTTGTCGATCACCGCTTGACGCACCTCGTCGGTGTAGGAGCGCAAGGTCAGTTGCAGCTCCACTTGGTCGGGGATGACATTGCCTTTGGTGCCGCCGTGTATGGCCCCTACGGTCACTACTGCCGGTTCCAGCGGGGAAATTTCCCGGCTGACGACGGTCTGCAGGGCCACGACCATGCGCGAGGCCAAGGTGACAGGGTCTATCGTGGTGTGGGGGTAAGCGCCGTGACCGCCCCGGCCGTAGACGGTAATGTCCATCATGTCGACATTCGCTAGGGCATATTCTGGGCAGTAGCCTACGGTGCCGGCTTCTAGGTTGGCGTTGACGTGTAGGGCCAGGGCATAATCGGGGACAGGGAAACGTTCGTACAGGCCGTCGTTGAGCATCGCTTTAGCACCCCCCGCACGTTCCTCCGCGGGTTGGCCGATGAAAACGAGGGTGCCGCTCCACTCGTCTTTGCGCTCGGCGAGCTGCCGTGCCGTGCCAGTCCACACCGTCATGTGTACATCGTGGCCGCAAGCGTGCATGACGCCCACTTCCATGCCCGCTTCGTCTTTTGTAGTCACCTCGCTGGCGTAGGGGAGCCCTGTGGCCTCTTCGATAGGCAGCGCATCCATGTCCGCTCGTACCAAGACGGTTGGCCCCTCGCCGTTGCGCAGTACGCCTACCACCCCGTAGCCGCCTACGCCTTCCGTCACTTCAAAACCAATCTGCCGCAGTTCCGCCGCCATCCGCGTTGAGGTCTCTTTTTCGTAAAAGGACAGCTCCGGGTTGCGGTGGCAGTGCTTGTAGAGGTTTTCCAAGTACGTATAATCCTTTTGTACCGCCGCTTTCAGCGCTTCGTAGCTGTCTGTAGCCATCATAGGATCGGCCTGCGGTTGCGCTGTCAGGAAAAAGGGTAGCAGGAAGTAAGGAAGCAACAATAAGCCTTTCATATCTTGGTGGTTTTGCGTAGGGAAACAGTTGCAGCGGGCTTCGGTTTAGAAGCGGGTATCCAGATAGTGCGGCAACATCTTGCGCCAGGTCGGCCAATCGTGCGGCATATCATGGCCCCACACGTCAAGTTCGTGGGGGATGCCTTTGGCGTGCAGGATGCCGGCAAATCGTCGGGTGGCTTCCGGGTGTTCCCACTCGCCGGAGCCCGTCACGAGATGGATGTTGGAGCTGCGGCGGATTTGCGAAAGCAAGTGCTCGTCCTCCAGGTTAGGAATGTACTGCACGGGCGAATTGAAGTAGACATCCTGATCGTGGTAGCCCTTGGTATAGGTGCTCAGGTCGTAGTCGCCGCTCATGCCGATCACCCCATCGAATAAGTCGGGGCGGCGGAAAAACAGATTGGCAGAGTGCAGCGCGCCCACGGAAGCCCCGCTGGTGATGATGGGCGTATCTTGGCTCGTCATGTTTTTGATAAAGGGCACCACCTCTTCAAATACATAGTCGTTGAATTGCTGATGACGGATGGCTTTGTGGCGGGGGTGCATGTTGGGGTTGAGCCAGCTTTCCGCGTTGATGCTGTTGATGGAAAAGACCTTTACTTTGCCCGCGTTGATCTGCGGGGCAATGGCGTCGATTAACTGGAAGCGCTCGTACTCCAGAAAGTCGGCGGCAGCGGTGGGCAGCAGTAATAAGGCAAAGCCGTAATGGCCATAGACAGCGACCTCCATGGGTTTGTTCAGCCGGGGGCTGTGCCAAGAATGGATATCTCTTTGCATGATTTAAAGTTGATTTGCGCAAAGATAGAAAATTCGGGAAGTGATTTTTTGTAGGTTTGTAGATAAACGAGCGAACGCTATGACCTCTTCCATAACGCCCCATACCCAACTCTTGGCCGAAGTCAGCCAAGCCGCCGAGCAGCACTTCCGCCCCTTGTCCAAGGAACAGCTCAACTGGAAGCCCGATCCAAACAAATGGAGCATCGCCCAGTGCTTGGACCACCTCATCCGCACCAACGAGGGCTACCTCGAGCAATTCGAGCAGATCAAATCTGGCCAGAAGCGTAACAGCCTGTGGGAGCGTATGCCTTTATTCCCCACTCTTTTCGGGAACTTCCTGCTGAAAGCCGTCGACCCTGCGAATAAGCAGAAAGTGCCTGCACCCAGCAGCTTCCGCCCCGCCCGCAGCCATTTCCCGCCGGAGGTCTTGGACAATTTCTTGGCGCACAACCGCAGCGCCATACGGAGCATGGAGCAGTTGCCTGCTGACGAGCTGCGGAAGTACCGCCTGACGTCTCCGGCTTCGCCCGTGCTTACCCTGCGCCTCGACCAGGCCGTAGAGCTGATCCCTATGCACGAGCAGCGGCATTTGCAGCAGGCATTGCGGGTGATGGAGGCGGAGGGGTTCCCGGCTTCAGCTCTGGGGTAGAGCGTTCCGCTCCGCTTCTGCTCCGATCGCCCGATTTCATAAGAGCTTGGTGATGAACAGTGCGATGAAAAGCAACAGGCTGAGCCCCAAGCCAACATTCGCCAACCAGCTATTACGGGCGTTGCCCAGCCAGGCTGAGCGGTTGTTCATATACAGCAAGATAGCAGCCAGGAACGGCATGAAAAAAGCACCCGTTACCGCGTAGAGGATGCCAATCCAAGCGGGTCTGCTCCACCACACGATGAGTAAAGGGGGCAGGGCCAGAAAGCCTAGAAACAGCCGGTAGGGGAAGGTAGGGCGCAGCAGCTGTTTGCGGACGGGGCTTTGCTGGTAGGTGCGCACAAAATCGGCAAAAATATAGGGTACGCCATCCCATACCCCCAGCATAGAGGAAAAAACGGCGCCCCAGAACCCAATCAAGAAGCCCCAGCGGCCGATGGGCCCGGTTGCCCTTTCCAATTCATCCGCCAAGCTAAGTATCATGCCGTAGCCTTCCACCGCTTCCGGGCTAGCCCCCGCCGCGATGATGATAAGGGCGATACCGAACAAGCTGGTGAGGGTGTACGCCGTGCCTAGATCGATACGGACGCGCTTTGCAAACTTGGCCTGCGCCCAGCCTTTTTCCGACAGCCAATAGGCGTAACTGAGCAAGGTGACGCTGCCGCCCACGCCGCCCACCAGGCCGAGGGTGAGCAATACGGCTTCCGGCTCGTCGGGTAAGCGGGGGATGACCAAAGCGGGCAGTATAGTGCTCCAGTCCGGCGCCAGCCCCCAGGCACTGGCAATCACCACCAAAAACATCAGCCCGATAAAGAGCTGCATCAGTTTTTCCAGCAGCCGGTAGCTGCCGATCAGGACGAGGACGGCGGCCACCACGGATTGCAAGACACCCCAGATAAAGGTGCCTATGCGTTCGTCCGGGTGGATGGGCAACAGGGTTTGCCCGGCCAGCCCGCAGAAGGAAATCAGCGCGCCGGCTACTACAAAGGACCAGAGCAGCAGGTAAGCGAAAAAGTACCACGAAATCCATTTGGGCAGGCGGTGTATCCAACCTTCCAGCAAGGTTTCCCCCGTGGCCAGCTGCCAGCGGGCAATCCCTTCGTTGAGGGTGAATTTCAGCACCCCGCCCAGCAGGGCCGCCCATAGGATGACGGTGCCGTAGCGGGCGCCCACCACAGAGGCGGCTATCAGGTCGCCTGCGCCTACGCCCGTGGCGGCTACGATAAAGCCGGGGCCTAGGTAGCTTAGTAGTCGTTTTAGTTGGCTCATGATGGGAAGATACAAAAAGCTGGGGCTCGCGTGCTTCGTTAACCTGCCGGAGAGCGGGAAGCTCCCCGGCAGGGCTCGCGTGCTTCGTTAACCTGCCGGAGAGCGGGAAGCTCCCCGGCAGGGCTCGCGTGCTTCGGGTTCGGCGGGGCAGCTGGGTTCACTCCGGCACATGCAGCACCTTCATCACCATCACGGTGGTTTGCTCCTTCGTAAAG
>JAAAOU010000250.1 GCA_009908745.1 Bacteroidota bacterium | reverse complement strand
GCCAGGCATAGCTACCCGACAGCAAAACGAGTAAAGAGAGCCCTGCCAGCACCCAAGCAAAACGGTGCGTCCGGTGGGCCAGAATACTGCAAGCTAGTATGCCATAGAGTAGGAGCACCGCCCCCATTCCTATCCAAATGCCGCCTACCAAGCTGCCCGGCAATTGCTCAATGGTGAAAATACAGGCATTCACCAGGTAGATCAGCCCGTACAGCACTTGCCCCAGCAGCCCACCCAAGACCGGCACGGCCTGTGCCGCAAAAAGCAGCAATCCGCCGCCCAAAATCAGGCCCGCAGCCGGCACCACCACCAGCCCCGACAACAAAAAGTAGAGTGGAAACTGATGGAAATAGTAGAGGCTGATGGGCAAGGTCCCAATCTGTGCCGCCAAGGATACCGCCGCTAGTTGCCAAAGGTAGTCGCCCGCCCGGTTTTCGATGAACCACAGCTTGTAAATCCGCGGCTGGAAATAGACAATCCCCAGCACCGCCAAGTAGGACAACTGAAAGCCCACATGATACAGCAGCATAGGGTTGAAACACAACAAGACAAAGGCGGAAGCCGCCAGCGTATTGTAGACATTAGTCGGCCGCTCAAATGCCTGCCCCACTGCTAGAAAACTAAACATCGTTGCCGCCCGCAGCACCGAGGGGGAAGCTCCGGTAATCAAAGCGAAGCCCCAAATCCCCAGCACAATAAGCATGGTCCGGACATACCGCCACCAACGCCCCCGCAGCGGAATTTTACCCAGCAAAGCCATGAGCAGCAACTGCACCAAGCCTACGTGCAAACCCGATACGGCCAGCACGTGCATGGCACCGGTATTGGCATAAGCCTCCTCTACCGCCTCGCTCAGTTCGGCCTTGTAGCCCAAGATAAGCGCCGCCCCCACCGAAAACTCATCGGCTGTCGGCAGGTACTCCCGTAAAATGCCAATGCAGTACTGCCTAAGTTTGGCAGCCGTACTCAGCAGGGAGGGCTGTTGATCAATGCGCTGCCAGGCGTCCACAAACGCTTGGTGGTGCACGCCCCGGTAAGATAGGTAAGCCTTGTAGTCGAATTGATGGGGGTTGAGCGGCGCTTGGACTTCCCGCACCTTGCCGCGCAGCAGCAGCACATCACCGGCTTGCAGCGACCGGCTGTCAGCAGTAATCTCAAAATACGCTAGGATACGGTGGGCGGCGGGCGACATTTGCTGCTGACTGTCCTGCACGGCTTCCACCTGCATCCACGCCCGCAGACGCTTGCCCGTAGGCTCCAGCCGCTGTACCTTGCCAATCCACCAATGCGCGCCTTCTTGCGTCACCGGCGGCGGGAATTTTTGGCCCGCCTTGCTCTGGTAAGTGAAAGCTAATAGGTAACCTAGGCTAAGAAAAGCTACGCTCAACAGCACGCCCGGCAACCACCTAAGATGGAAAGCTTGCTTCCGGGTTTGAAGCAGCAAGAGGACCAGCAAGCTTCCTGCCCCCAATCCTAGGGCGAGTACCCACCACGCATACGATACTAGCCAGATGCCAAGCATCATAGGCAGCACGATGCGAATCATTGGGGTTTCGCGCCAGTTCATCTACAGAGCAGGAGTTGGTTGATGGTAAGATAGTGATTTTTTCTGTGCCAGACCAACCTTTTAAACGTGGTAGATTCACTCCTTCATCAACTCGGCAACTTTTTGTTCCAGCGCTGGCCCCCGCAATTTTTGCGCGACAATCTTCCCTTCCCGGTCGAGCAGTACCGTATGGGGGATGGAGCCTACCCCGTACAGCTGCGCCACTTCGTTTTGCCACCCTTTCAAGTCGCTGACGTGTGGCCAAACCAGGCCATCCGCCTCAATGGCTTTCAGCCAGCGGTCTTTCTTGCGGTCTAGGCTGACCCCAAGGATTTCGAAGCCTTGGTCTTTGTACTCCTCGTACAGCTTCACCACCTTGGGGTTTTCCCGGCGGCAAGGGCCGCACCAGCTCGCCCAAAAGTCGATCAGTACCACTTTGCCCCGGAAGTCGCTCAGGCTTACCTCCTCGCCATCAGGGTTCTTCTGGGTGAAATCGGGGGCTGTGCTGCCCTTGGTGAATGCTTCGACCTGCTCCATTTCTTTTTTCAGGTTGGCCACGGCGGCTGGGTCGCTTTCTTCGAAGGCTTTTGTGAATTGCTCCGCGAAGTGTAGGAAGCTATCGGTATCTTTCTTCTTCAGGGTCACCATAGTGCCGGAGAGCGCCAGCTTGTGGGCGGGGCTGCCTTTTTCAAAACGGGACAGGGTTTGCCCCAGATAGGCAATTCGCTGTTCTGAGCTAAGCTGCGGGATGCTAGCCAGCACCTGCGTGTAACTGCGGAACGACTCGTACACCCAAGGCAGGTGGTTGTAGGCCGGGTCTTTGAAGTCAGCAAACCGGAAGAACTCCTTGGCGAAGTACTCGATTTCGTTGGGGTACTCGCCCTTGTTATTCTGGTAACTGAGGTAGGTATTCAGGCCCACGATACGCCCAAGGTAAGGGTGTTGTTGCTTGGCGGAGTCGAGCAAGGCGAGCTTTTTCTCATCCAGCGCCTGTAACTGTTTGGCGACTTTTTGCTGCTGTTCGCCCTTCGACATTTGGTAGGCGCGGGTGAGGCGTTGCGCGCTTTGCTTCAGCCGATTCATGTCTTCCTTCAGCTTTAGGTAGGCGGTGTTCATGGACGAGCCTTCAAACTCGGCGGCCGCCATGCCTTTGCAGGAGCTCTTTACAATGACCTTTGGTTCGTCTCCCAAAATTAGAGGCAGACGGTTGCGGCTGTGGGTGCCAACGTAGTAAAATTCGGGCTTACCCGCCGGCACGGTGAATTGGTACACGCCCTTTTCCAGCTCTTTTGGCCCTTGCACCGGCCGGAAGGTACTGCCGTCAAATTGAAACAGGGACGGGCGCTGCACGCAGTCGGTAAGCTCACAACGCAGAACCACCTCCTCTTCTGACTTTTCCTGCGCCGGCAACAGCTGCACGGCCAAAAGCAGTAGTGGGAATACAAACAATGATCGGATAGACATATCTTGGCTTTTTATTATTCAAATATAGTGGACATCCCCCGCAATCTAAAATAGCCCCTCCATCGACTTTCTGGCTTTGCTAGTCGAGCAGCTACCACAGGCAGGCAACAATTGATTATATTGCAAGTTCTATAAAAAAATAGAGAACGAGATGCCTCAATATAGATATAGCTTCAACTCTTCTAACAATAACCCTTTTAGCACGCTCATTGGTATAGTGTTAGGGGTACTTTTCCTGTTGGGCCTGTTTTTCATTGCCCGCTTTATTTTCACCATACTGTACTACCTTTCGCCCATCATGCTCATCGTGGCGCTGATTGTGGATTACAAAGTAGTGACGGGCTATGGCAAATGGCTGTTGCGGCTGACCAAGGATAATGCCCTGCTGGGTATCGGCGCTATTTTGCTGACTGTGCTGGGTTTTCCGCTGGTGTCGCTCTTCTTGCTGGGCAAGGCGCTGCTGCGCAAACGGGTCAAAGACGCACAGGAAGAGGCCATGCAACAGCGGGAAGGAGAGTACATTGAGTACGAAGAACTGGACAGCGAGCCGATGGACCTCCCGCAGATTGAGGAGTGGGAAAAGCAAACGGAGGAGCGCCGCCGCAAGCGCAACGACTACGACGACTTCTTCGACAGCCAATCCTAAAGGGCTATGCTTGCATTCTGGGCGTACAGTATTTTCGGGCTCCTCCTCTCCATCGCTTATGTGCTGCTCATACGGCGCAGCCTGCAAGCATGGGAGGCACTGCCCACCGCTACAACCGCCCTATCTAGCACCGTCCCGCAGGTAAGCGTCTTGGTGCCGGGGCGCAACGAAGCAGACCACCTGCCGGAAAGCCTGGCCGCTCTTTTGGAACAAGACTACCCTGCCGACAGCTACGAAGTGATTTTCATCGATGACCATTCTACGGATGATAGCCTGGCCGTTGCCCGCCACTTCGACGACCCCAAACTGCGCATTATCGAACTAAAAGATTACCTACAGCCCGATGCAGCCATCAAGGCTTACAAGAAGAAAGCCCTGCAATTGGGCGTCCAATTGGCCCAGCATGACCTCATCTTGACCACCGATGCTGACTGCCGGGTGCCGCCTAGCTGGATACGCGCTATGGCCGGCACGCTGGAAAGACAGGGCTGGGAGGCGATCACCGGCCCTGTGCTGGGCTGGCGGCAACACAATACCCTACAGCAATTTCAGTCGCTAGACTTCGCAGGCATGATGCTGATGACCGCAGCGGGGCTAAGCCACGGGCAGTTCACACTCGGCAACGGGGCCAGCCTGGGTTTCCGCCGGGCGGCGTACGAAGCGGTAGGCGGCTACCAAGGCAATGAGCAGCACGCCTCCGGCGATGATGTGTTCTTACTCCGCAAAATAGCTACCCATTTTCCGGGGCAGGTCGGTTTTCTGAAAAATGCCAATGCGGCCGTTCGCACCGACATGAAGCCCAGCTGGCGCGGTTTCCTGTCGCAACGGCTGCGCTGGGGCACAAAAAACAGCCACGCGGCCAGCGGCTGGGGAGCAACGCTTGCCCTAGGGGTGGTTTTCTTGCTGAGCTGGATGATTCTCCTCACCCCGCTGCTGACGCTCTGGGTCGGGGTGCCCGCTCTCGTGCTTTTCGCTGTGCTGCTGGGTGCCAAAATGGTAAGCGACCGCTTGCTGCTGGGGGAGGCAACTCACTTTTTCCAGTGCCGCCACCTGCTGCACCCTTTCTGGCTGATGGAGGGCATGCATACGCTTTATATTGCAGGGGTGGGGCTGCTTTCGCTGGTGGTTAGGAAGTATGAGTGGAAGGGGAGGCGAGTGGAGTGAAGTTGGAAGTTGGAAGTTGGAAGTCGGAAGTCGGAAGT
>JAAAOU010000076.1 GCA_009908745.1 Bacteroidota bacterium | reverse complement strand
GCAAACCGAATCACCTCATCCTCAATCGTATGCATGGGGCACCGCTCCCCGTTGTTATAGACTAGCGATTTGCAGTTTCTCCCTTTTTTCGAACGAAACCCCTGTTTTGCTGGTTGCATCCTACAAAAAAGCTTGTATTTTGCATGCTGTAACCGACAATTATGCAGTACCTAGTAGAAAAATTCCGTAAAAAGCTGATGCATTTGCCCATGCAATTTCAGCGGAGCCTCATGGATGATATTACCTGGGAGGCTCGCCTAATCGGCATAAAGGGGGCTCGTGGGGCGGGCAAGACGACACTCCTGCTACAGCGTATCAAGGGCCACTTTTCAGATCTTAGTGAGGTACTTTACGTGAGTATGGATGACCTGTGGTTTGCAGAACACCGGCTGGTCGAGCTCGCTGATCGTTTCGTGAAGCAAGGGGGGCGTTATCTATTCCTGGACGAAGTACATAAATACCCGGATTGGTCCCGGGAAATCAAAAATATATACGACGACTACCCTGAGTTGTATATTGTATTTACGGGCTCCTCTCTATTGGAGATACTGAATGCAAGGGCGGATCTAAGCCGACGGGCGGTGACGTATGAGCTGCAAGGCCTATCGTTTAGGGAATACCTGCACTTCGCTCAGGATATAGCGTTTCCTGTATACAGCCTTGATGATCTTTTAAACCGGCATGAGGAAATCGCTGCCGAAGTGGTTCATGACATAAGGCCATTGGCGCATTTTGGCAATTACTTAGCAGCTGGTTATTATCCTTTTTTTAAAGAAGTACCCGACTTGTACCTGCAGCGTTTGTCAGAGGTTATAAATCTGATCCTGGAAGTTGAATTGCCCCAACTGCGGAGCGTAGACATAGCCTGGACACCAAAACTCAAGCAGCTATTACTCATCATCGCGGAATCTGCCCCTTTAAACCGAATATTAGTGCATTGAGCAAAAAGATTGGGATTAATCGAGAAACTTTGCTGGCGTATCTGCACTATTTGGCAGAGAGCGGGCTGACCCGCCAATTGTACAGAGATGGAAAGGGTGTAAGCCGGCTGCAAAAACCGGATAAAATATATTTAGAGAATACGAATTTGGCCTATGCGATACGCCCATCGCGACCCGATACTGGCACGCTCCGGGAAACTTTCTTTGCCAATCAACTGGCCTACCAGCATACGCTTAGTTATCCAAAATCGGGGGACTTTTTCGTCGATCAGCGGCACGTCTTCGAAGTAGGAGGCCCCAATAAATCGGGCCAACAACTAGCGGGCACTCCCGGCTTCTTGGCTATTGACCAAATAGAGATAGGTTATCAAAACCGGATTCCGCTGTGGCTTTTTGGGTTTCTGTACTGATTTTAGCCATCTATCGTTTTTTCTGCTCCACATCAAAGGTCAGCCCGTAGCGTTGCAAGTACGTTTTCAAGGGACCCAAGCCCACCTCGGCGCGGCGCTGATCCACGTAGGCCGGGGCTTCCAGCTCGTATAGCTGCCCGTTAAGGATTTGGGTGCCGTAAACCTGAGGCTTTCCTTCGTCCATGAGCGCCCGGTCTTTCATCAGGGCGATAATGCTCCACGCTATATCACCCCGCTCGGCAGATTTTTCAAGCAGGGGGATATACTTGCTCTGCCAAGGCGGTGGCGCGTGCTGCAGGGCGAGCCAGATAGCCGAGAGTTGCTCTGCGCTGACTTCCTGCCGGGTGGGCATGCCGCATTGTTCGATCAAGCTTACCACGACTTCCAAATTCCGGTGGTCCTGCTGTAGGTCGATGGAGCTGCCTTCCTGCCGCATCGCTTGATCGCTGCGCAGCACCTCGTCCAGCAAGGGCCCAATATTACCGCAGTCTACATCCACCTGCCTGACTTCGGGGGCAGTTTCTGCTTGCAGGGCGCGGGCAACTTTTCTCATAAAGGCGTCATCGGCAGCAGTTTTCTTGCGGACCACCACTTTCCAGATGTTGCCGTTGGGGCCTGTATAAAAATCCTCGGCATATTGACCGATGTTTTCCAACTTTTTCAGGGAGTCTAGTGAAATCACCGTACCATCGGTGGTCTGTATGGTTACCGAGTCTGATTCGGGCTCCGGCATATTTCCGGACACGATTCTTTCGAGCAGTTCCTCTTCTCCTAGTTTTTTAAGTTGGGTTTCGGTTTGACAGCCCACTAGCAGGGGCATAAGCAATAGTAAAAGCGTATTTCTCATAAAAAGTGATTTATTAGATGCCATTTTTTCTTTGGCGTCCGCCACGAATGTATTAACCCGAAATGACACCGCGTCTTTCACACCGGTGATATTGGGTCGCGTTCACACCCAACCCGTCTTCTTCCTCCAAGCGTCCATTTCCCGTTTTCTGGCTTGAAAATTGGCGGGCGCTTGCTGCTGCTCTGCGGCGGCCCGCTTTCTCATCAGGCGGGTTTGTTCCGCCAGGCTGTTGAGCCCGAGGGTGGCGCGGCGTCGGTCGACGGCAGCCCGGTCGTCGCAGGTATTGGGGCTGAGCTTGCCCTGTTCGTCCCAGTCGAACTGCGTGCCGTAGCGCTGCGGTTGCCCTGCCAGCACGGCGATCCGGTCGCTGAGGTAAGCCAGGTGTTTGTGGTCAGCCTGCTGTTCGGCCACGGCTTCTTCCAGCAGTTGCAGGCATTTCCGCATAAAAGGTGGCTGTCCGATAGCATGCTGAATCACCAGCCAAGCAGCTGCGTTTGCGGCTTCGCCCACCCGCTCCACGGTCGGGTAGCCGATACCGTCAATGATGTGGGCGAGGTGCGTTGCGTTTTGATTGTGCAGGCGCTGCATGGCTTCGTTATACCCCTGCCCAAGCTGCCCGGACCGCGCTAACTGGTCGCGGAGTTGCTGGTCGGCGGTTTGTAGGTCGATGATTTGCTGGGCGAGCTCGGGGTACCGCATGGTGTTGATTTTTAGAGACGCTTCATAAAACGGTGTCTACGGAAACAATTCCTCCGCATATGCTTCCTCATTCCACTACAAACCCAATCACTTCATCCTCAATTGTATGCGTGACAAACAGCGCTCCATTGTTATAAACCACCGGATTCGCAATCTGCTCCACTTCTGAATAGTCCCCCTCGTAGTAGTCTCCGGTATTGGGGTTGAGCAAGATCAAGGGCGAAAAGTCATAGGAAGCATACAGTAGATAATCTTCGTAGATGCTAAAGCCAGCAGCTCCGGAGGGATGTGGCATGAGCGTTTGCGACCATACCACATCCCCGGTCCCTTTATCCAGCTTTGAAAAACTAGAATTGGTGTTGAGGTAAAGCGCTCCTTCTTTGACCATTAGTTTCGGAAAATTACTCCACTCCAGTGCTCGCTTCCAGTTGCGGGCTCCGGTATGTATATCGTAGGAAGCCACCACATCCCCATAGGCCACATATAAGTCGTCTTCGATGATTACTGGCAGGTAAAAGACTGGAGTCTGCGCATTAGCTGGGACTAAGGTATTTACCCAATTGACAGCATAATCGTTGTTCCCGTTGATTAGGAGTATACTCTGGTCGATGAGCGAGTCAGCGTCCTGGTAATCCAGCTCCATCAGCATCAATAAATTCAAAGCGCCGCCCTCCGCATCGTATACTAAAGGAGTAGTCAATTTACGGTTGTAGTCCATATTACTCAACCACTGAAATTCCGGATGTACGGTCCCCTCGTCAATGTCTATTGACAGTACGGTAGACCAACCTAGACTAGGGCTATATACGCCCTTATACACTTTACCATCATGGATAGTGGGCGGTGTCACAGAGGTGAACCCTGGCGTGGTATCATAACGGTAGGATACCATCACCTCTTGATTCACCAGATTGATAACGGAAAACCCAGTGCTTCCTTTATCCGCTATCAAGTAGTCTCCCTCGATCAGCATAGCCTGCCCCCAGCCCAAGAGGCCGTTGCAGTCCATCTCCCACCGCTTTGTCTGCGTCTGCAGGTCATAGGCTACTAACAGGCGGTTGCTGTTTCCGCTTTTAGCCCATACCAGATAGGCACCTTGGTACAGCACGCCTTGTGTGGGGTGAAGGTCATACGCGGAGGGGATACCCATCTGTTGCCTGACTTCAATTAAATCCTCTTTGCTTTCTTTAGTGCAGGTGCTCAAAAGGGCAATCAGCAGGAGAGCGGATAGTAATTGTGACCTTTTCATAATGGAAGTTTTACACGGATTCTCAAAAATGCCTCAGAGGGCAGTGTTAATACTTTTCTATAAAGATAACGGTTTTTTTTAACTCCAGAGCACGTACGAAAAGGCTCCCAGTCAAATTCAGGGGATAAACAAATCCTAATTTTACCACTTTAGCAGTTTAGGCTAAATTAGAGGATATACATCTTGCTTGCAAACAGCCATAAACCTTATGAAAAAGATATGCTATTTCATCGTCTTTCTACCCTTCTGCCTCTGCGCCCAAAGCAACGCGAGCGACACGCTAAAATGGAAGGCCAAGCTCTCCCTAACCGGTATATACCAGGAGGGCAATGTAGAAACCGCCATATTCAGGGCAAAAGCAGGAATGGGGTACCGCCCCTGGAAAAAATGGCTCTTCAAAACCCAAAACTCCTACATCTACCAGGAGTTTGGCAACCAAAAAGCCGATGAGGACATCCTAAGCCTCAACTTCCTGTACTTCAATCCGGAGCGGCGGGTATACCCCCAGCTGCTGGGCTTCGCGAGCACCAACTTCAGGCGGCGGATCGACCTGCGTTACCTGCTGGGCGCGGGCGTCACCTTCAAAATCCTCGACCAGAAAAAGCACGTGCTGAAAGTATCGCTGTCCAGCGAGTATGAGCAGACCGATTTTAGAACAGCAATCTTTAACCGCGAGGCGTACAACGGCAGTGCCTCCATCCGTACGTTCCGCGGCACCATCTGGGTCAACGGGCGGTACCAGCTATTCGACAAGAAGGTG
>JAAAOU010000236.1 GCA_009908745.1 Bacteroidota bacterium | reverse complement strand
CGTATTCAAGATGTTTGCCGAGGGAGACGTGGCGGTGCCCAACAAAGGCATGCAGCAAATCCCCCTACAACTTGCCGCCAACTTACCAGCGGATCGGCTGCAGTTAAGTACCCGCGTGCAACAGCTAGAAGGCCGCAGCGTGGTGCTGGAAAACGGCGAGCGGCTGCCGGCAAAAAACATCGTGCTGGCGACCAAAGCCACAGAGCTGGTGCGGCAATACCAGTCAGCGGCCAATACAAATTATGTGAGTACAACCCATGTGCATTTCACCGCCCCCAAAGCCCCTTTCCGCCGGCCGCTGATCGCTTTGGATACCAAGCCCGGCGATTTGGTGAATAGCATCGCCGTGATGAATGAAGTGGCGCCGGGGTACGCTAGCGGCGATCAAGCCCTGCTTTCGGTGTCCATCGTCGGGAAAACCGAGCAGAACGGCGAGCAACTAGCAGAGCGTTTGCGGGAAGAATGCCGGGCCTGGTTTGGCGATGAGGTCGGTCAATGGCAGCTGTTGGACGAGCGGCTCGTGCAATACGCCTTGCCTGACCAAACGCATGTACAACGGGAAGCCGATTTCAAGTTGCAGGAAGGCCTCTACGCTATTGGCGATTACGCGCTGAATGGTTCCATCAATGCCGCCATGCGGGCGGGGCGGTTAGTAGCGGGGATGGTGGGGTAGAAACACTGGTTTGCCTCCGTTTATTCTTCAAAAGTTGATGAAACGCGATCGTACTAGCGAATTATTATAATAAAAAGCGATTACGATCGCTTTTTATTACCTTTGTGTTATGATTGCAAGGACACTCGCACCAATAATCGACCGTAAAGTAGGCCGGGGCAAAGCGATTATCATCGTTGGCCCAAGGCAGGTAGGCAAGACCACCTTAATCCGGAGTCAGTTGTCGGGAAGCGATATTCAATTTTTTGACGGCGACGACCCTACCGTACGTTACTTGCTCGATACCCCAAACACGGAGAAAATCCGCATGCTACTGGGGGGTAAAAAAATTGTATTCATAGACGAGGCGCAACGCATAAACGGGATTGGCCTGACGCTGAAGATCATCACCGACCAATTTAAGGATGTACAACTTTGGATAAGCGGTTCGTCCTCTTTCGATTTGTTTAACGAGCCGCTGACCGGGCGGAAGTGGGAGTACGAGCTTTTTCCGATCAGCTGGGAAGAATACGAAAACCATGCGGGGTATTTAAAAGCGGAGCAGGACTTAGAAAACCGGCTCATTTACGGTATGTATCCGGATATACTGACCAACGAATACGGCGAAGAGCAGGAGTTGCTAAAAAACTTGGTCGACAGCTATTTGTACCGGGACGTGCTAGCGCATGCGGAAGTCCGGAAGCCTGATATTCTGGCTAAATTGGTACAGGCATTAGCTTTTCAAGTTAGCAGCGAAGTCAACTACAATGAGTTGAGTAAGCTCGTCGGCATTAGCAAGGATACGGTGCAGCGGTACATTGATATTCTCGAAAAAGGGTACGTGGTATTTCGGCTACGTTCGTTCAGCAAAAACTTGCGGAATGAGATTAAGAAAGGGCGGAAGGTCTATTTCTACGACAATGGTGTAAGGAATGCCGTTATTGGGGATTTCAGCCCCGTCGGCATGCGCAAAGACACGGGCGCGTTATGGGAAAACTTCTTGGTTTCCGAGCGGGTCAAGCAAAACGCTTACAAGTTGACGTTTGCCAAGCCTTACTTTTGGCGGACGGCACAGCAACAGGAAATTGACTACGTTGAGCAGCGGGGGCAAAATTTATTCGCGTATGAGTTCAAGTGGAATCCCAGTAAGAAGGCTAAGATATCAAAGACATTTTTAGACAAGTACAAAGCGAAAGCTTACCTTATCCACCGGGAGAACTTCAGATCATTTGTGCGAATCAGCGATAACGACTAAGACTATGGAGCATCGCTTGGATACCTACTTCAGCCAGCAAGACCGCTTCCCCCGTATCGCGGTGGCCGACGGCTTCCAATTCATTGAGTACCGCTCTTATGAGGAAGCGCAGCGCACGCGGGTGTGGTCCGAGCAGAATTTTATTGTGCTCGTATTGCAGGGGCAGAAGCGCATTGAGACGGGCACCGGCCGCTACGAGCTGGGCGTAGACCAGGCGTTATTCCTGCGCAAAGGCGCGTATGTAATGTCTGAGGTGCCCTTGGAGCGGGGCGTGTTTCAGAGCGTATTGTTTTTCATTGACGATGCCTTTATGGAGCGTTTTGCACAACGGCACAGCGATCTGCTGCCACGTCACAACCGGGCGAGTGCCGCGCCAGCCATCGCGCTGCAAGTGAGTGCGCCCATTGCCCAGTTTTACCATGCGGTCTTGCCCTATTTCAATACGCCACTCAACGAAGCACGGCGGCGCGGCCTGGCACTCAAATTTGAGGAGTTGCTGCTCAACCTGATCGCCCTGCCAGAGAACGAAGGCTTTGCGCTCTACCTCAACGGCCTGCTGCAGGACAAGCCTTCCATCCCCTCCGTCATGGAGCAGAATTTCCGTTTGCACCTTTCCCTGCAGGGGTTTGCCAAACTGGCCCAGCGCAGCCTCTCCACCTTCAAGCGCGATTTCAAAGCCGCTTACGACATCCCGCCCGCCCAGTGGTTGCGCGAGCGGCGGCTCAAGCAAGCCGCCCACCTGCTGAAACACACCGAATTGCCCGTCACACAAATCGCCCTGGAGAGCGGTTTCGAGGACGCCAGCCACTTCAGCCACGCCTTCCGCAATTACTTCCAGTGCAGCCCCACCGACTACCGAAAGCGGGCGGCTGAGCCAAAGCATTGAGCCGCTGAGCCAAGCGCAGGATATGGTATCGCTTTATCTTGCCAATAAAAAATATGGACGTACCCACCCAATACCTTCAGAACATCCAACAGGTATTCGCCAACTACAAACAGATGGGCGAGCGCGCTATGGCGCAGTTGAGCGAAAAGCAACTTACACAAACCCTCGGCGAAGAAAGTAACAGCATAGCCGTCATCGTCAAGCACCTGCGGGGCAATATGCTATCCCGCTGGACCAATTTCTTGAACGAGGACGGGGAAAAGCCCTGGCGTCAGCGCGACGGCGAGTTTGAAGCCGACCTCGACAGCCGGGAGACGATCCTGGCCGCTTGGGAAGAAGGCTGGGCTTGCCTGTTCGATGCCCTGTCTCCCCTGCAAGGAGCGCATTTACAGCAAACCGTCTACATCCGCGGCGAAGGGCATACCGTAATGGAAGCCATCAACCGGCAATTGACCCACTACAGCTACCACATCGGGCAGATCGTTCTGCTGGCCAAGCACTGGCGGGGGGGCGATTGGCAGACGCTGAGTATCGCTAAAGGAAAGTCCGCGCAATACAATCAGCTAAAGTTCAATCAGCAGTAAATGAGGATTTCAAAATAGAAACGCCCCTTTAACCAAGTTGGGGTCAAAGGGGCGCTGTCTATAACTTATTAACGGCGCTTAGAACAAGCCCCCTTTCCGCAGGCGCATGCTAGACGCACCCAGCAGGCCGATATCCGTGTAAATCGCCACACGGTAGTAGCCAGGGTCCAGCTTTTCTTCCAGGTCGTAAGCGAACGACAAGCGCTGGTCCTTGGTAATGTCCACATCTTTCGCTTTTACCGCGATGATGTCCATTTCTTTGTTGTTGACTACTGTCTTAGCAGTAATCGGGTTCGTTGCCTCAATCGGGTTGCCCTGGCCGTCCGTTATGGTCAGGTAAAGGGTACGCGTACCCTGAAACTCTTCCGGCACACCGGTAAGATCGAAGCTAGTGCGGACGGTCCGTACCTTTCTGGCTTTGGACGTCACTTTGTCGTTGCCTTTCTCAAACTCCACCTGGAAAGCAGAGGCTTTGAAGTTCTCCAGCGTCAGCTGCTCGTTTTCTTCCTCTATCGTCTGGCGGATGTTGTTTAGCTGTTCGATTTCCTCCTTCGAGGCATCAAGATCGGAAGCCAGTACGCCCATAGCCGTGCGTAGCGAGTCGTTTTCGGCTTGCAAGTTCTGAATATTACCCTGCAAGTCGTCCTTCAGTGCCATCAATTGCTTGATCTCTGCCCGCAGGCTGTTGATCTCAGAGGCGTTCCGCGCTTTGATGTTACGGAGGGCCGCCTCCTTTTGGGCGATGGTTTCCTGGGCTTGCGCCAAATCGCCTTGCAGTTCCCCGTTGGTTTCGGCCAGCATGCTGTACTCGCCCTGCAGGCTGTCGACCTCGGCGATAAGGTCTTCCCGTAAGATTTCCAGTTCATCTACGGTGCCTTCCAGTTCTACCTTTTCGGATTGCAGCTCTTCCTTCTGGCTCTTTTCGCTAAAGGCCCAGATGGCAGCGGCGATGAGCAGAACGGCCAATACCGCTACCGCGATGATGAGGCCTTTTCTTTGGTTCTCATTCTTGTTCTGGCCAGCGCCTGTGTTGCTTTTGTTTTGATCCATAATAGATTGGTGATTGGTTTTCTAAGTTGTGTTAAAGAAGCGTTCGCAGCGAATAACGCCCCTAAATGTGGAATTAGCGTGTAGGCGACGAATTTTTTTTAAGAAAATGTTAAAAACAGGTCTAATCCACAAAGGTATCATCAGTAAGCGTACGCAAAAAAGCTTCTAAATCAGTGATTTCGGCTTCGCTTAGGCCTAGGGGACGGATAAGCGGGTCCTGATGGGCATGGCCACTGCCTCCCTGATTGTAGTGGCGTAAAACCTCGCGTAGGCCAAGCAGGCTTCCATCGTGCATGTACGGGGCGGTGAGGGCGATGTTACGCAGGGTAGGGACCCGGAATTTGCCTATATCCGCCGAGTCTGCGGTAACCCGGTACCGGCCTTGGTCCACGTAATTTTCGTATCGGCCGTTGTTGCGGAAGCTATTGTCGGTGAAATTGAAGCCGCCGTGGCAACTGCTGCAGTCGGTACGTTCGCTAAAAAACAGGGCC